>NZ_QUOK01000012.1 GCF_003390325.1 Rhodohalobacter sp. SW132
CATCACTCAAAATTCAAAATGAATCTCGCCATTCTCCAGCCCGTATTTATTCCTGACCTGCACGACCTTGCCGTGATGATGGCGGTGGAAACAGTGGTTTTGCAGGATTCTGAGCAGTGGTCCCGAAAGGGGAGAACGCACCGGGCACAAATCCGAACGCCTGAAGGCGCGCAGTATCTGAATATCCCTGTTCGGACGGATGACCGGAAAAAAGCGATCTGTGAGGTGCGGATTGACCATTCCGAAAACTGGATCGAACCGATGCTGCGATCGCTGAAATTTAACTACAGCAACAGCGTGTATTACGATTTTTATGAACCGGAAATCAGGGCTGACCTGGAATCCGGTTCAGGTTTTGAATTCCTGCTGCCGTTTAATCTCTATATCCGTGAGCGAATATTCAGATATATGGAAATTGAGCTTAAAGCCACCTACCTGTACAGCAGTGAAATGGAAACGTATTATTCCGATCCCGATCAGCTTGCCAGGCAACTAAAAGCGGAAACCTATTACCAGGAACACGATGCGCGCCACTACCAGCGTCAGGGTAAAACAAAAAGTGAGCTTCCGTTCGAGCATCCCCAATACCGGCAGCATTTTGATGGATTTGAACCGTACTGCTGCCTTCTCGATTTACTGTTTCAGTATGGTCCGGAGAGCTTCAGGATTATTGACCGGGTTCTGGGCAGGGTGGGAAATTGAATTTCATACATTATTCACCTTCAGGTTCCAGTGAAAACTGAAATGATGATCCGCCCTGCGTGAATCTGAACTCTTTATACCGCTCCTCTTCTTCCGACATTTCTTCGAAGACAATCTCAATGCCTGCCTGGTCAAATCGCATCGTCCGCTCATCATAGATTGTAAGCGGAAATGGTCCTTGACCTGTAGCCTGACCGAACATGTTTCCATCCTCGGCAAACAGACGGATTTGCAGCGGGAATCCCGGCGAGGAGTAGGTTCCGGCGTAGAGCTCAAGCTGTTCTTCCCCGAGCGTAATAGGTTCAGATGTTTCGAAAGTGGGCATTTCGAATTCAACGTTGTATATAATAGAGTTGAGAGCGATCAATATGTTGTTAAAATTAAGGTTGACAGCATTGCCCAATACGGCATAGATATATTCATCTTCTGGCTGATACGCACTGTTTGACTGATATCCGTCGATTCCGCCATTGTGGCCAATGAGCGTTTTATCGTGAAATGGAAAGCGAATCAATCCCATGCCGAACGGCCCTTCAAATGAAACCATTGCTTCGAATGATTCTTCATTGAGCAGCTCCCCGTTAAAGAGCGCGTGATAGAAAAGCGCGGTTTCACGGGCAGTAGACACGATGGAGCCGGCGGCGTGCGGAACACTCATATCCGTTTCCGGTGATAGCTGCCACCCACCGCGGTAGAAAAAGGACGCTGCTTCACCGGCATCCGTATCAATTCCGTCACCCACATAGGTTAACATAAGGCCAAGCGGTTGTGAAATACGTTCCTGAAGGGCATCGGCATAACTCATTCCGGTGAGGTCTTCAATGATAAACCCGAGTAAAACATATGCCGTATTGCTGTATTCCACATCGGATCCCGCTTCAAATGACGTTCCGATCTGCTCAAAATTTTCAAGGTGCTGTTCACGGGATCTCGGCTCAGACATATATCCGGTATACTCCTCAAGATTCGTAAAATTTACCAGGCCCGATTGATGACGCAGCATCTGTTCAATAGTGATTGATTCCGATCCGGGAATTCCGGGGAAAAAATGATTGAGTGTAGTATCGAGTGAAAGCTGCCCCTCTTCGACAAGCTGCAGGATCAACACGGCAGTGTAACTTTTGGTGATCGATCCGATGCGATACTTTGATGAAGGCTGTGCCCGCTTGCCATCCTCGCTGATTTTTCCATACGCGTGCTCATATAGTGTTTCATCATCTTTCATGATGAACACGCTTCCCATAAAGCGATTATTCTTTTCAAGAAGAGAAAAGTATTGGTCGATTTTATCGGTATCCAGTGAAGATTGACCATACACTCCGACCGAAAGTGGCAGCAAGAAAAGTAAAAAGGATAGGGTACGTAATGATGAATTCATAACAGATCGGGTTAATTGGAAGATGAATTTTGATACGACATCTTCCGGGAAAAGTTGCTCATTTTCCCGAACCTGTTATGCCCGGATGGTGGAGTTCGAAACCATGTTAATCATATGTGATTTAATTCCCCGACATTCTGGGGCGGAAAGGACGTAAAGTCCCCCTTCGAAGGGGGACACTCCAGAATAATCTCCATATCGATCAAAAAATTATGGGATTCAATAGGGATTTTTTATATCAAAATTGAAGCTTTAGCCCGGCCATAATCCATCGGCGCGGCATTGGTGCTCCAAGGATCTCCTGGTATTCGGTGTCGGTAAGATTCATCACGCGGAGATAAACCGTGGAAGGGCTCCAGCCGGTCTGAGCTTCTATTTTTAGATTGCTCAGGAAATAGGCTGACGGAACATCTCCATCAATAATCTGGTCGGACTCTTCCGAACGAACATGGTAGCTGTTTTCTGAATGAAAGGAGATCCATCGTGCGGTGTACCGCAGCCCGAAGTTTACCTGGTGACTGGGGTGATTTGCAATGTACTTCGACGGATCATCGCCATCACTCGTTGTGCGAATAAAGGTGTAGCCGGCCTGAAGCCCGATGGCCCGGTTTTGATTCAGGTTATGGGTCAGATCAGACAAAAACTCCACACCCACTACGCTGCTCTGTTCGATGTTGGATGCGTAAAAATAGAGTTCATCCGGCTGCAGATTATCGGCATTTGTAATCTGATTGGAATTCACCAGTGCATAATCGATCAGGTTGCTCGATGATCGGTAGAAAACGGTTGGTGAAATTTTGACTGTACTGCGGGGTCTCCAGTCGAGCCCGCCGTCGATGGTAAATGAGCGCTCGGGACGAAGATCCGGATTTCCGATGTTTCGAAGCGGCTGCAGATCAGGAATTTGTGAAGAGATATAGCGCTCGGTAAAATCACCCACGCGAATGGCACGGCCTGCTGAACTGCGAAGCGTGACGGTGCCGGCGGTATAGGAGGCACTCAGCTGCGGCAGAAATTCAGCCGGCACGTTGCTGTCGAACTGAATACGGGCACTGGCCGTGACATTAAATCCGTTGAGCCAGCTGAAGGATCCAATCGCGTAAATTCCGCCCATATCGGTTTGATGGTTTCCGCGGTCGGTACTCTCAATCTGCTTGTTCAGGTACTGTGCACCCGCCATCAGGCGAATGTAATTGAACCGGTTTGAGATTGCATCACTCTGAAGTTCATATTGATGGGAGAGATTTACAAAGATCTGGTCAGTCGTGTGATCATTTGGCGGAATGGCACCGGGCATAAAATCGAACGTATCCTCCACATTCCGGTAGGAAAAATTAAGTTCGGAGCGGTGCGCATTTCGGTCGTGCGTGATTGCTGCAAGTCCCCATCGGCTGCCGATCTGTTCTTCAGATTGATCAAACTCACTGCGTGTGTAAAAATATCGGGCGCTGAAATCCCGCTCTTCAATACCGCCGCGGGTGTAGATGGTGAGGTGATCGGAGAGCCTGTAGGAGAGCGAGGAGGTGAAGGTGGTCAGGTTAAAATAGTTGTTGTAGGTGGGCTGATCAGAAGCACCGGCGTCAAAACCGGGATTGTCGAGCTCCTCACCGTCGGATGAAACGTGCCGCAGCGAGGTGCTGAATCTCCATCGATTTTGCTGGAGGTCAACGGCTATGTCGCCAAGCTGCAGGTTGTGCTGACCCGCGCCAAGATCGGCTGAAACGCGGGTTTGAAGCTGATCACTTCTCGATAGTTCACGTTCGAGGTATGACCTGGTTTTGATATGGATCACGCCGCCAACAGCATCGGCGCCAAAAGAAGCACTTGCAGGACCGCGAACGAGTTCAATCTGACCGATTTCAGAAAGAGAAACCGGAATATTGGTATTGAAATGAGCTGTGAGCGGATCGTTCAGCGGTACATTATCAAGCATAAACAGTACCTGTGAAAACGTGCTGCCGCGAACGCCCACATCCGCCTGTACGCCAAAACCCTGCCGCGCATTGATATTTACGCCCGGCAGTGACCGGAGCAGATCATCCACAGAAGTGACAGGCATCTGGTCGATATCACGCCGGGTGATTACCGAAACATTTTTTCCGCTTTCGGAAACGGTGGAAGAGATCCGGGATGCAGTAACAGCAATAGAATCAAGTTCCACCTCAACCTGTGAAAATACATCCTGAACAATAAAAAGAGCTATAAATGTGAGAGATAAGAGTAACTTGTAAAACATAGAATTTGTACATCTTTAAATTTTTTGATCAACCGGTGCAGAGATATTTCGTGGATTACCCGGTTTTTTTGATAGCTTAGTTAGATTTGTATGCTCGTACATACAGAACACGTATCGGATCGAAAAGATACAGGCATCGGAATTGAATAGAAACCTGAATCCATAAAAGGGTAAATCCAAAATAGAGAGGCAGATTATGGGATTACGCCAGACACAGGGTTCAGATGTTTCATTACGACTCCTTAAAGGGCGCTTACCTTCGATATCGATATTGCTCGTAAGGACTGGTTTTGTATGGAGCGGTTGAACTGTACTGAATTGCGCCGCAATTTGATGGTTAATTACCCTAAATATTCAGATATATCAGATAGAACTGCTGACCGAAAAAATAGTTTTTGTTCAGTTTCTTAAGCCTAAAGCCCGTTAAATTTTAATTTCATTTGATCATTGTTCGATAATTTTGATATTTAAGGGCTGTAAACTCACTATTATCAGGAGTGTGGCATTTTAAATGCAAATTTAATCCCGTTAGTATGTATGATGAAAAAGACTTAAAAACGATTCTTTCAAGGGCTTTACAAATTCAAAAACATAATGAAGGGAGCAGATCACTTTCCGGTTCCATTGAAAAACTATCACTCGATGAAATAGAAGAGATTGCCAGGGAATCGGGTTTATCCCCGGATTATGTAAGAGAGGCAGCAGTTGAACTGGAAGGCATCCCCAATGAGAAACCAATCTTTCTGGAAACTGGAAAAAATCATGAAATTGAACTTTTGGGTTATGCAAAAGGGGAAATTGATCAGAAAAGCTGGGCAGAATTACGATCTGTAATTGAAGAAAATTTTAAAAGTTCAGGAGTTGTAAGAAGATATCCGGATGGCGTTCAGTGGAATGTGAAGCCAACCGGTTTTTTTAAAATGTTCAAGTCGAATAACACAAAAAGTGTAGAGTTTCAAAATTCGGGACTGAGAACGATTATCCGAATTAAAAAGCATCTGAAATTATACCGGAGGATCTTGTATCCCGCCTACGGTTCCCTTGCAGGTGCCTGTATGGTGTTTGCTCTCTTACTCCGGTCGGGAGATATAGGAGCACTTATTGGAATTGCAGCATTTTTGGCTGTTTCGAAGCTATTTTTCAAATGGGCTGATTTTGTTAAGGAGAAATCAAGGGCAAATCTGCAGGACACCATGTCACAGCTTCAAACGATTATTAATCGAAAGTACAAAGCCAATAATCAAGATAAATTAAGCGGCGGTATGGTTATAGATGATAGTGCAGCAGAATCCAGCTCCTATGATAGGGATCAAAAAATGAAACCTTCTGTCAAGAGTCGCACTTCTTAGCATTTTTCAATTTTCGTCTGTTAATAAAAAAGGGATCTGCAAGCCCCGGCTGACGCCTACATTTTCTCTTTCTGTAGGGTAGGTTGATGGCCATTGATTCTTTTGAAGAGAGTTCGGAGTCAGGTTCTGCTCGTCAGCCCGCAGAGGCAGTGTGCAGACGAGGGTTGGGCAGTTGACATTTTTTCAAACCGAAAATGAAAAAACGTCATTTTCATCTCCGAAGTTTGACATTTTTTCAATTTTGAAAACCATTTAAACCGAGTGGCACAGCCGTTGCATGAATACTTAGTGAGTGTTGATGACTAACATTCATTCGTTCAAAGATTCGTAATCAAATCAAACAACCCTAAAAATAATTTAAACCTGGAGGTAACAGTCATGAGAAATCGAAATCTTCCAACCATGTTTGCGGATCGAAATTCAGATGTAGCCAGTTTGAGCAGCTGGATGGACCGCGTGTTTGATGAAGTTGTAAATCGTAACTCCGGAACATTTGTACCTACACTGAATGTCTCCGAAACGGATAAAACATTTGAAATTAATGTAGCACTTCCCGGTATGAGCAGGGAAGATGTTGAAATTCATTATGAAAATGATATCCTGACCATCAGCGGTGAACGTCGCTGGAAAGAGGAAGAGAAAGAAAACGGCCGCCGCTATCACAGAGTGGAATCAGGATATGGTACTTTCAACCGGTCGCTGCCATTGCCAAAAATTGTAGATGCTGAAAACATTTCTGCATCATTTGAAAATGGTGAGTTAATCATAACAGCGCCGAAATTAAAAGAGAAGGCCGGCAAAAAAATCGAAGTGAAATAAAACAGAGTCGCCGGTTTGAAACGTACACTAAAAGCCGTGGTAAGAGCCACGGCTTTTCTTTTTTGGTGATCCTGACACTAAGGAATTTCTATTTCTCAAATAGAGTGACCGGTATTCAAGGAAATATCAGGAGTGTTACGATCATAATTCTAATAATCACTGCTCCTGTTTTTGATCTTAGAATAGATAGTCAGCATCAATTCATAAATAGCTGGCTGTCGGAGCTGCCTTTGATATTTGATTTTATAAATGAGAGAACCAGCTTAATGTTGAAGTCATCCAAATCGATTTTGTAATCCGCTCCACACTGCTTCAGTAGCGAGTGGAACAGTTCTCTTGAGAGTTCATCGTTGCTGGAGGTGATATCGTATTTTAGAATGGAACATGCGTCACCCGTTTTGTAAATCTGCAGGCGAACCTGCTCGTCAACTTCATCCAGTGAGATGGTAATTGGATTGGGATCGCGACCCAGGCAGGCGTAAATCAATTGATTGATTGCGAGTGCAAATGGAATTGCCTGGTTGATGTTAATATCAACCGGAACTGACTCAATGGTTATCTCCGGGGCGTGGTCTCCAGAAGCATTTTTCGCCGCAATTGAGATAAGATCTTCAAGCAGGCTGCCAAACGGTACCTTAGAAAAAGAATCGGATTGATAGAGATTTTCATGTACCAGGGCGAGCGATTGAATTCGGGTGAGTATGCTCTGGATGGATTCAGAATCGGGCTCGCTACTGCTCATCTCAAGCTGGATAATGCCGGAAATCATCGCCAGGTTATTTTTCACCCTGTGATGAATCTCACCGAGCATCAGCTCCTTTTCGTGAAGGGACTCACTGATCTTCATCTGCGACTCTTTCTGCTGGGTAATATCTTTCAATATTCCCATTACTTTAACAGGAGCGCCCTCTTCATTTCGGTAGACCTCAGCCCGTTCAATCACGTGAATCTGTTCACCATCTGCACGGGTTACTTTATGTTCGCATGGGATAAATTCACCACCCCCGATTACACGGGTTACAGCATCTGTAAGTTTTTGTACATCCTCTTCACCTGGAAGCATTTCTTCAAACCTTTCGATAGAAGGTTCAAAAGTATCGGGGTCGGTTCTCATTAGTTGATGGAGCTGAGGTGACCAGGTGAGAATATCTTGCTGTGGCAGCCAGACCCAGTGACCAACCATGGCAATCCGCTGAGCCTGCGTGAGGATATTCAGCGTATCCTGATGACTCATTTCGATCTCTTTCATCTTCTGGATACTTTTGGCGGTAGCGTACCAGAGTCCTTTTTTTTCAGAAAGCGTAACCTCAAACCAAAAACAGTTTTCATTCGCAGATTTTATCAGTGTTTGCCTGGAAAAGTGGTCTGGACGATCATTAGAATCGGCCCATCGATTCAGTTCGTTAATAAACTCAGAGCCGTGGATCAGCTTGGTAAGCGGCTCTCCCGACAGGTCATTCGTGGAATACCCAAGAAGGTGCTGAACCTCGTCGTTGATGCTGAGAATCTTATATAATTTCGGATCGATGGTAAACATCAGATCCGCAGAATTTTTCAAAAAAGTAGCGGTTTTTTCCAGTTCAGCATTTCTTTTTCGCAGATTAAGGCGAACCTCAACCTCTGAGCTCAGAATGCTCAGGCTTTCGAGCTGATGATCCGTCAGCTTTCGAGGTTCCTGATCGATAACACAAAGTGTTCCGATGTTAGATCCGCCGCTTCCTTTAATATTATAGCCGGCATAAAACCGAAAATTAGGTTCATTAAGAACATAAGGTGAGTTTTTAAACCGGTTATCTTCGGCTAAATCCTCAACGACCATTCGTTTATCATTCTGAATGGTATGTTGACAAAATGTGTGTTCCCGCGGGTATCGGCCCACATCAATACCAACGGATGATTTTGTCCATTGGCTATCTTCGTCAATGAAATTGATCATTCCAATCGGGGCGCCGCAAATCCGGGCTGCGAGGCGGATAAGAGAATCAAGATTTTCATCACTATTTAATTCAGGAATATAGTACGATTGAAGTTCTTTAAGGCGAACTTCTTCTACGGTGATGGTACTGCCGTTCACCGCATCTCCCTGATACTGAGATGTTTGTAACGCTGAATGATTAGTCACTTCTGGTAGTAGAATCTTATTGAATAAATGTACACGGAAATTCTTTTCACAATAACAGGAGAACCTGAATTATAACCGTAGTTCGTTTATCGGTTGAAATTAATAAAAGCTTAAAACAGCGGACTTCAACGAGATTTAGCCTAAAGAATGGTGACTTTTTTTCCAAAACGAGTACCTCATTGTATCTAAACAAATGGTACCGCTTATTGTGAGAATTTGGATACTGAATATAATGGGAAATCTTACTCTTGATTGCAGAAGATTGTGGAGATTTGAGACCTTCATAAATAGGCTGTCCTTTGAAATATAGATTCCATTACCTGCTTTTCCACTATATCGGTGATGAAATAGTTTAACCCTTTAAACCTGAGTTCGCTTCTTAAATTTATCGTATATCAACAAAAACAGTCCAAAAAGGGCGTTAGTTAATTTGATTCGTCAACAATTATGTCATGCCGGACTCCGATCCGGCATCTCCTGCCTTGTTAAGGACGGGAGATCACGCATCGAGTGCGAGATGACGCCCTTTTTGGACTGTTTTTGACATTTTTAAATCGAACTCAGGTTTTAAAAATGAGGTTATTATTCAATTGGTTTTAAATAGTTTAGAAAATAAAAAATGGATGAAAATCAGATTATTATGATAGGTGTAAAGATAATTTCACGCTTAGTCTAATGTATAGGCTTGTTAAAATTGAGATACGATTTTGGTATAAAGAATAAGGGGTGGCATAGAAATTTTACAGGCTCTTAAGTAGACATATTGATAACGCAAATGTAATTGAAACAGGGGGTAAGTATGAGGGATAAAGTAGATGTATCAAACTCAATAAAAATATTGAACGAAAATCTGAACAGTGTTGCAAGAGTGGCAGAGTGGGCGGATGTAATGGGGTACGACTGCCCGAAAAAGTTCGCCAGAAGCTTTTTGAAGCATTACTACGAACGCCCGCAAGCCTACCTGAAATATGTCCGTTTGAAAAGTATTACTCGGGATTTGCGTGATGGCAAGCAGTCAAATTTCATGATTGCGATAAAACACGGAATTCCGGATGAGATTGCGCTCAATAAGTTTGTGAACTACCATCTTGGATGTTCACCCACTGATATTAAGCGAATGACGACTGAACAGGCTGAAAGATGTATTGGGAAAATTCGGTAGTAAAGTTCGGTAGTGAGACTCTACTATTATTTATCTATAGTGCATCATAGCAAATGTCTCATTCAACAGCCGGAAGGCTATTAAATTGTGTATAGAGAGGGAACTTAATGATACACACATCTCTAACTTTTCTAACCCGGCAGATCAATGAAGATCTGAAATTACGGACGGATGATCCCGATACGGAACGGATATTTTTGACAAGTGTGGCTACTGAAAGTGCCGGTATTGTGATTCCCGACAGCTCCCTGGGGCTCTCGCTGATCAATATCGAGGAGGAGAGACATTTTAAAGACCAGAAGACCACCGTCTTAAATGAAAATGGCATCGCCGAGCAGATGAATCCGGAGATTAAGCTGAACCTGTTTATCCTGATTTCGGCCAACTTCCAGGATACCCGTCAGCAGGATCCGAGTGATGATTATGTGGAAGGGCTAAAACAATTGTCGTACGTAATCTCTTTTTTTCAGTCCAAAAATGTATTCACCCCGGATAACTCCCCGGCCATGAGTGAAATCGATCCGGAGCTTCAAAAATTGGTAGTTGAGCTCTACTCCTATTCGTTTGAGCAGCTCTACAATTTCTGGAGTGTTGTTGGAGCGAAATATTTACCGTCGGTTCTCTACCGCGTCCGGCTGATTCGCTTCCAGGAGAAATCGATCAAATCTACGGCACTGCCTATCGAGAAAATTGGAATTCACAGTCATGGGAAGAATCATGGTTAGCATTAACTATAAAAGGCTGTTTAACCTCCACTTGTTTCATAATTATTATGAAAACGGGCGTCCGACTGGAATTCATCTGCATCCCGCTCATCAAACCGCCCGCAAGATGAAGGGGGCAAATATGCTCTTTAAGCGAATTCCGGGCGGTGTGGTTGTGCTGTATCGTGCGGGAGAGGACGAAACAACGCCGGTTGTTGAACTGGATCCCGATCAGCGGTTCACGTTCTTCATCACATCAGATCATAAAACCGAATTTCAGAATATCACGCAGCTGGATCTCGCACCAGATGACCGTTTTCATTCCGGCAGCATTCTTCATTTCAGTAATGATCCGGAAAATCCTTCTATCGATCCAGATCAGCCGGAAGGGATCTTCCATTCCATTCTTGACGGAACCCGAAACACGGTGTTCAACTATTTCTTTCAGATTGATGGTAACCCTGATGTGGTGCTCTTACAAGTTAGTAACGATGAGGGGGACTTGATATCCCTTGGTAAAACCGTTGATGGATCACCTCTGCCCACCTCTCTTACTCTGGAGAAAACCGATGAAGACACCTATAGCCGTAGACTTGATCTGCAAAACCAACCCGCCGGGCGATATACGGTGACTATCCGAAACGAAGATGATGACGAAACTTTAAAGGAAGAAACATTTTATGTGGACGACCGGCTGGCATCCCGCAATATTTTGGGTATTGCTGAAATCAAATATACCAGCGGAACCGGCCATCTCTATGGCGCCACCGAAGAGTACAGGCTCAGTTTTACCCGTAAAGAGACCATCTGGACCTACTACATTGTCAACAAAAACGGGAACGTTATTTTTGATGATCATGACCTCGAAATCACAGAACAGGTAACCAACGGTTCTCCTCCCGTGCAGTTTAGCGTCGATGGAGATCAGCCCAACACGGATATTAAAATCAACGGGCAAGAGACTGTGATTTTCAAATCGCAAACTCCCATTCCGTTTACCGACAGACCTAAAGCCAGTCTTCGGCTGCTTAGAAACCCCGGAAGCATAGAGCTGGTCGGGAACCTGCCAAACCCCTCTCATTTTGGTGTCGAGAAGGTGGTTAATGGCATTCCTGAAAGCGAAATATTTGTATTCATTTAACTCTAAATCAACGCCATCATGCCCGATTATAAAACACCCGGTGTCTATATTGAAGAGATCTCAACTCTGCCGGCTTCCGTTGCAGCTGTCGCCACCGCCATCCCTGCATTTGTAGGCTACACACAAAAAAAAGAACGAAATGGGGAGACCATTCCAGACAATACTCCTGTCCGTATCACTTCGATGCTGGAATACCATGAAATATTTGGCATGCCGTTCGATGAGCAGTTTGCTATCACGCTTACACCCAATCCCGATGATCTGGATATCACAGATATTTCGATACCTGATCCATCAGGAATGTCGCCCTACCTGCTTTATTACCAGCTGCAGATGTTTTATGCGAATGGCGGCGGCCCCTGCCATGTAGTTTCAGTAGGAACATACGTAGATGCTCCCGCATCGTCATCCGACATAAGCGTGGGAGACCTGGAGGGGGGAATCACCGCATTGGAACAGGAAGATGAGCCAACTTTGCTGGTCGTTCCGGAGGCTGTTCACTTAGATTCAACCGACCGAACAGCCATTCATAATCAATTGCTGGCTCAGTGCAATAAACTGCAGGACCGGTTTGCCATTATGGATGTTTTGGCTAACCCCGACACCAATACCGTAGAGGAAGATGCTGCCGCATTCCGTGATGAGGTGGGTACAAGCAATCTGAAGTATGGAGCGTCCTACTATCCTTCGCTTAAAACCAGCCTGAATTACTATTACAAAGATGCTTCTGTGCTGATAACCGATGATCGTCCCGATGGACCGTATCATTTGAGCTCGTTGAGGGTAATTGGTGAAGGGGCCAATTACGCAATTGGGCAGATTTCATTTGCCGGCAATGATGTTGTCGGCGATATATTTGACATTGATGGTGAAACATTTGAAGCGGTAGCATCTGAAGGGGATGACCCGGTTACCGGTGATTACGGTTTTGTGCGAGGATCCGGCCCGGCTACAACCGCAGCAAGCCTTCTGGAAGCCATACAGGCAGCCGGCAATGACAACTACACCGCTGAGCGATCCAGCGAAATTATCACCCTTACGGCTACGGCTGAAGGAACTGCAGGGGCGGACATCGTTCTTACCTATACCGACAATGGAGGCGGGGAAGGCAGTGTATCCGGAGACGACACTTTTGATATCATAGATCCGGACAAAACACTCTACAATAGGATTAAAAAAAAGCTCGAAAGGCCAGTTGAACTATATCCGTCCGGGGCCATGGCAGGTATATACGCCCGAGTAGATCGTCAGCGCGGCGTATGGAAAGCTCCGGCAAATGTAAGTGTTAATCGTGTGCGAGAGCCCGGCCTGCCCATCAGCAGCCAGGACCAGGAGGGGTTAAATATTGATGCCAATTCCGGAAAATCGATCAACGCTATCCGCCAGTTTGCCGGTAAAGGAACACTGGTTTGGGGAGCCCGAACCCTGGCCGGCAACGACAACGAATGGCGTTATATTCCTGTAAGACGGCTGTTTATCTTCATTGAGGAGTCAATCGAGAAAGCCACGGAGTTTGTCGTCTTTGAACCCAATGATGCCAAAACGTGGCTTCGCGTAAAATCGATGATAGAGAACTTTCTGGCAAAACTTTGGAGAGACGGAGCCCTGGCAGGTGCCACCCCGGATGAGGCATTTTTTGTGAAGGTGGGCCTGGGGCAGACGATGCCCCCTCTCGACATTCTTGAAGGCCGAATGAATATCGAAGTTGGCCTGTCTGCGGTGCGTCCGGCTGAATTTATCATCCTGAAATTCTCTCATAAACTGCAGGAATCGTGATTGACAACTACCCAGAATTATTCAGGAGTGGTCCCCTTTTTGTCTCATCAGGAAAGGAGACTTTTTGAGAATTAATTTTAAATCAAACTAAGGAAATAACCACCAAATCCCACCACTATGCCAGACTATAAAACTCCCGGCGTTTACATTGAAGAGATCTCCACACTGCCCGCTTCTGTAGCAGCAGTAGCTACCGCAATTCCCGCCTTTATTGGCCACACGGATAAAGCCGGCAAAGGGGATGACCCAGAGGAGCTTCGCGGCGAACCCACCCGCATTACCTCCATGCTTGATTATATCGACATTTTCGGCGGGCCAAATCCAGAAGAGCTCGATGTGACCGTAACCGATACTTACACCGGAACGGACGGCGAAGAGGCAGAAATGATTGACCGGGCAATTACAGGAAATCTGCCTGACCCCATCAGCAACTATAAAATGTACTACGCCCTGCAGATGTTCTTTAACAATGGAGGCGGCCCGTGCTATATCGTATCTGTAAACGATTATGACAACGATGTTGAAGCCGGCGACGATGACACCACACCTACGAATCTTCTTGGCGGGCTAAAAAAGCTTGCAAAATATGACGAACCGACTCTCATTGTCTTTCCTGACCAGATGGGAATTGTTGCCTATAAAGATGTATATGAGGCCGCCCTTGCACAGTGCCGCACTCTGCGCGACCGCTTTGTGATTATGGATGTAAAAGAGGTAACGGATGATCCCATTGCTGATGCAACCACATTCAGAGATGACGGAATTGGGATGGGGAACCTGAAATATGGCGCGGTGTACTATCCCTACCTGAAAACCAGCCTGAATTATGGATATAACGATCAATCTAACGATGAACCAACCTCTTTAAGCATAACTCACCGAAAAGAATATGTCGGTTCAGGCAACCCTTCCGGACCAGCCGGAGTTCCAGGTGATACTACTCCGTTTCTTTATGATATTAGCAATGAGGATCCAAACCTCTATCGCTCTATAACCGCCGAACTATCCAAATTACGGGTTGACCTGGCACCCTCGGCCGCAATCGCCGGAATCTATGCGAGAGTTGACCGCCAGCGCGGTGTCTGGAAGGCACCGGCCAACGTGGATGTCCGCTCGGTTGTTGGCCCTACCCTGAAGGTATCACACGCCCAGCAGGAAACCCTGAATGTGGATGCCGGTTCCGGAAAATCGATCAACGCCATCCGCACGTTTACCGGCAAGGGAACACTTGTATGGGGTGCCCGAACACTGGCCGGAAACGACAATGAGTGGCGCTACATCCCCGTGAGGAGACTCTACATCTTCGTGGAAGAGTCCGTGAAGAAGGCCACTGAATTTGTGGTTTTCGAACCGAACACTGCCAATACCTGGCTGCGTGTAAAATCGATGATCGAGAACTTTCTTTCGAAGCTTTGGAGAGATGGTGCCCTGGCAGGGGCCAAGCCAGAAGAGGCTTTCTTTGTGCGCGTAGGCCTTGGGCAAACCATGAACGCGCTCGACATCCTTGAAGGACGAATGAATGTTGAAATCGGGCTTGCTGCTGTGCGGCCCGCCGAGTTTATCATCCTGAAATTTTCTCACAAACTCCAGGAGTCCTGATATTTCGAAATGGCAATCCACACATTCTAATATCCAAATACGATTAAACCAATAAACCAAACCTGAACGATTATGGCTGTTAATTATCCAGTATCCGCATTTCACTACCAGGTTGAGTCCGGAATGACCCGTATCGGGTTCACCGAAGTCACCGGGCTGAACGTAGAACTACAAACCATCGACTACAGGGAGGGCAGCTCGCTCGATTACCAGGTGAGCAAGATGCCCGGCATTCCACAGTACTCCAATATCACCCTGAAGCGGGGCATATTCAGATCAGACAATGAGTTTTTCCAGTGGCTGAACACAGTAAAAATGAACAACATTGAGCGGCGTGATATCACCATCAGCCTGCTGAATGAAGAGCATGAGCCGGTGATGGTCTGGAAAGTTCGGGAGGCCTGGCCCTGCAAAGTTGAGGGTCCGTCGCTCAACTCCACCGGTAACGAAGTGGCGGTTGAGTCGATTGAACTCTGCCACGAAGGTCTTGTTATCGAAACTCCATAACCGAATATACACTATGGCTCAGTTTCATCCGCCCACCGGTTTTCATTTTTTGGTCAGGTTTGAGGGGCTTCTGCTCTCTTACCCCGGCATTCCTGATATCGGGTTCCAGGAAGTATCCGGAATCAATGTGGATATCGGGGTGGAGGAGTACCAAGAGGGCGGCGAAAACCGGTTCGCGCACAGGCTGCCGCAGCCGGTAAGCTACCCTAATCTTGTGATGAAACGAGGTATGCTGATTGGATCGCAACTAATGCAGTGGTTCAGGGAAGCCGTGGAAGGATTTACTTTTGAAGCAAATGACATCACTGTTGTGCTGCTTAATAGTGATCACATTCCGCTCCAGGCGTGGAATTTCATCAATGCCTGGCCTGTAAAATGGTCGGTTGATGGTCTACACGCCGAAGAAAACAAGATCATGATTGAGAGCATTGAGTTTGCCTACCAGTATTACCGTCGGATCGATCCCACATCCATTTTATAACTATAAAAACTGACCACCATGCCTATAGAAGTTCGTGAACTTGTGATAAAAGCCGTTGTGAACAACAACGAAAAACCGGTATCAGGGAAAAAAGGACATGATAAACAAATCTCCCAAAAAAATGTGGAAGCGGGCCTGGAAGAAGTGCTGAAGCTAATTAGAAACCGAAACGAGCGATAGCAAGAAAATGGGTTTAAAAGATATATTTTCCCCACAAGGGAGCCTCGAGAAGCTAAAGATTACCGCTTTTGAGGATGATGAATATTCAGCAACAACAGCCACCTACGTGGTGATGTATAATCCCACATCGTTCAGCTACAGGGTCACCTCCGACTGGCTCCCTGAAGAAGGAGTAGTTCCTGATGCCCGACAGCTGCAATTTCGGGCCAACAAATCAGACAGCGTCTCTTTTGAATTTCTGTTTGATGCGACGGGTGCCTCTCCTCCCGGAAACGATATGTCCGGCGACCTGGAACTCGGCTACCTTGGTGATAACAGCATCAACGACGACCTGATCAGCGATGAGCGTGAAAGCGCCATTGAAATTATTCAGGAAGATAAACATGTAGACCGGGCCATTACCCGCTACCTGGAAATCACACAAAATATCCAGTCATCTACCCATACACCAAACTACCTTCAGATTAACTGGGGAGCGTACCAGTTCCGGGGAGTGGTTCAGGATACAACGATCAGCTACAAGCTCTTTAATTCTGCCGGTCTTCCTATCCGTGCCACGGTTAGTTCTAACTTTGTACAGTCTCTGTCACGGAAGGAGCAGGCGGCTCTGGCGGGACGGGAATCAGCGGATCTTACCCATAAACGGATTGTAAAAGAGGGAGATACCCTGCCGCTGCTGGCTAAACGAATCTACGGTGATCCATCTTTTTACATCGAAATTGCAAGGGTAAACAAACTGAAAAATTTCAGAAATCTAAAGACAGGGCAGGAACTTATTCTGCCACCTGTTCAAAAATAAATTAACCTACTGTGCCTGTAATACCCACACAAGCCAATACAAACCTGGCAACCTTCCGGATCTTTTCCAACGGCGAAGAACTGCCCGATGAAATAGGTCTTTCCTCAATTTTCGTTACCAAAAGTGTGAACAGTATTCCAAAAGCAACCATTGAACTCTTTGATGGAAGCCTTGCCAATGAAGATTTCACTCTGAGTGCCGGTGAGTTGTTCACCCCGGGTAATGATATTGAAATCAAGGCGGGATACCGGTCTGTTGAGGATACCATTTTCAAAGGAATTTTGATAAAACACGGCATTGAGGCAAAAACAAATCAACCCTCCAAACTTCGGGTTGAACTGCGGGATGTGAGCGTTAAAATGACTATTGGGCGCAAAAATCGATATTTTGAAGACGTGAGCGACAGCGAGATCATCGAAGATCTGCTGGGCAGTTACGGCCTTGATTCAGATGTAGAGCAAACGGCCGTCACGCATAAGAAGATGGTTCAGTATTACTGCACCGACTGGGATTACATGCTGACCCGTGCAGAAGCAAATGGTCAGCTTGTGTTTACGGATGATGGAAAAATCACAGTTAAAGCGCCTTCTCTCGGTGATGAACCAATTTTAACACTGCATTACGGCCAAAATGTATTTGAGTTTGAAGCCGATATGGACGCCCGGGATCAATACTCCTCCACCGTTGGAAAATCCTGGGATTTTATCAAACAGGAGGTTACAGAACTTGAAGCTGATAACAGTGCATCTGATGCCCACGGCAACATTTCAGCTGCTGACCTGGCCGGGGTAATTGGCCTCGATAACTGGACGATGCAACATAATGGACACCTGCCTGACCAGGAACTGCAGGCATGGACCGATGCAAAACTGATGCGCAGCCGCCTGGCGAAGATTCGCGGCAGGGTGACCATCATTGGGTTTACCGACATCAAGCCGGGACACACCATCAACCTTGAAGGGTTTGGCGATCGTTTTAACGGAAAAGCTTTTGTCTCATCTATTTTTCACGAGTTTGCCGCGGATAAAAAATGGATAACGCACATTCAATTTGGACTCGATCCTCAGTGGTTTTCACACAAATATGACGACATCATCGAAAAACCTGCGTCTGGTCTTCTGCCTGCTATCCAGGGTCTTCACCAGGGGATCGTCACAGATCTCGAAGATCCCGATGGCGAGGGACGTGTAAAGGTTCGAATCCCGGTGATCAGTACAGAGGAAGCGGGAATATGGGCACGACTCGCCACACCAGACGCCGGAGCAGGCAGAGGTATCCAGTTTTACCCGGAGCCGGATGATGAAGTGGTGGTGGGATTCTTTAACGACGATCCGCGCGATCCGGTAATTTTGGGAGGGATTCACAGCAGTTCAAAAGCACCGCCCTATGACGTTAACGAAGATAACTTCGATAAAGGAATTGTTACCCGCGGCGAGCTAAAGCTAACGTTTAACGACGATTTGAAGAGTGTTACCATCGAAACCCCGAACGGAAATAAATTGATCATTAGCGATGATGAAGGGACAATCCTTCTGGAAGATGAAAACGGAAATAAGGCACTTCTGGGCAGTGACGGAATCACTCTTGAAAGTGCAAGTGACATGATCCTGAAAGCCTCGGGGGATGTGAAGATTGAAGGGACCAACGTGGAAATTGCTGCCAATGCGCAATTCAAAGCCGAGGGCAGCGCAGGGGCCGAAGTTTCCTCCAGCGGCCAGGCCGTGCTGAAAGGATCGATTGTACAGATTAATTGACCTTTACAGGAAAAGTATACTTTCGACAAATACTCATGAACAAGAAATTTGGGGAGATAAAAGGAATCATAATGAATCTTTTAATGGCGACAGATACAATTTCGAATGTTACTCATTACATAGCCCCCCTCCATATGGAGTGTTTTTGCGAAATAGGAGCCTGTCCGACTACCGGCGGAAGGGGACGGGGGTGGGTCAGAAATATCAATTACCTAATTGGAGGAATATATGCCCGCAGCAGCCCGAATGTCTGATACTACAACCCACGGCGGAACCATTGTTGGACCCGGGGAGCCTACCGTTCTTATTGGCGGAATGCCTGCGGCAGTAATGGGTGATAACCATGTGTGTTCGCTGCCGCCAAATTCCCATCAGCCAACCGTGAGTCCGTTTTTGATAGGAAGCACTACCGTAATGATTGGTGGTAAACCGGCTATCCGTGTCGGTGATACCTGCCTGTGCGGGGCCGGCGCTGCTGTGGGTGAACCAACCGTAATGATAGGATAGAAAAATATGAGTGAACAGAACTCCATATTAGGCCGCGGATGGGCATTCCCGGTGCGCTTCAAAAAAGGCAGTTTTACAGCGGAGCTTTCCGAAGATGAGAAAGATATCCGAGAAAGCCTGATTATACTTCTGAAAACAAGCCTGGGCGAGCGTGTGATGCGGCCTGATTATGGTGCGAATATGGAAGATATGCTCTTTGAGTCGATCAACGTCACTACTGCGAGCATCATCATAAACCGGCTCAAGCGTGCCATCCTGTTTCACGAACCGCGGGTAAAGGCCAATAATATCGATCTGGTGCCAGATCGTGCCGAAGGACGTATTCAGGTTACCCTGGAGTATACCATTATCGCTACCAATTCGCGGCTGAACCTCGTATTTCCCTACTACCTCGATGAAGGAACTAATATTTAATTTATGAGCGACAATTGCCGACATAGCAACCTATTAAAACGCAGCGGTACCAGCCGGCAGGACAGGCTCCTGAAGGCTCTGATTCCGGAGTATGTGGCAGTTGATGAACGTAAAATTGAGGATCTCAAATCCTTTGTACGCGAATATGCAAAACAGATTCAGTACTACGATTACAACCAGGATCCTGATGAATCCCGGCCCGACTGGGAATCATTTTTTGATAAGCAGATCGACCCGGAAAGATATACCGAACCTCATTACGCGCTTTTCATGGCGTTTCTTCAGCTTTTTAAAATTGCACGTGATGACCTGAACCAGATCACACGAAAACACCTCGACTTCTACTATCGCGACGTGCTTCAGCTTCGGGAAAAGCAGCCTGTCCCCGACCAGGTATTTCTGATATTTGATCTGGCCAAAAATGCAGAACAGCACCGGGTGGCAAAAGGAACACAGTTAAAGGCCGGAAAAGATGAGTCCGGCGTTGAGCTGATCTATCAAACAGACCGTGAAATTGTTCTGAATAAAGCTGTCGTAACAGATCTGAAAGCTATTTTTAAAGAAGAAAACAGCAGGATGTACGCCTCACCTGTCGCAAATTCAGCCGATGGTGAGGGAGCCGAGATTGAATCATCAGAAATGAACTGGCGGACATTTGGCAAACCGACTGGAGACTGGCCGGATCAGGACCGCCCGCAGGCGGAAACGGGCTTTGCTTTTGCCACTCCGCTTCTTTTTTTAGCGGAAGGAGAACGGGAGATTACTATTACCCTTACACTGAAGGAGAACAGTTGCAATACGGTGGGCAGCGAGCTGAAAAAACTATACGGGAGTAAACCATTTCAGGTTCAATTTAGCGGCGAAGAGGAGTGGATTGAACCACAGTTAAATGATGAGATAGCAGAGGACTGGACTATTACAGCCGCAATTGTTGAACGGATCTTAGATTTGCTGAACAAGGCGGAAACATGGCAGGACATTGCAGGTGTTAAACCCAGAACCGGTCCGGTTTTTGACGATCCTTCCACTGGTCACAGTGGTTCCCGCCCGGGATATGATATCGGAAGAATTACGGCGAATGAAATTTTGAATTACCGTAAAGATAAGCTTCCCAGTGGACGATTTAAATCACTTGAGGAGGTTAGGGCAGTACGAGGAGTTGGGGAGGATAAGATCAATGACCTGATATACACATTCCGAAAACCAATAAACCAGACACTTGTTGTTCCGGATAAAAGGCAGATTATTATCAAGAGAACCATTACAAAAGATCAGGGTCCAATCGTAAAATACGTACAGAATGATGGAGATTTGTCCGATCCGTTTGTGACTGATTGGCCGGTTGCCAAAATTACCTTGCAAACAGACCAGCATCCTTACCATTATGACACTCTGAAGAAGTTTGAAATTGAAAAAGCAGATATATCCGTCCATGTCTGTGAGGTGCGTAAGTTAATCGTGCAGAACGATCAAACTGTGCTGGACCCGGGTAAAGATTTTCAGCCTTTTGGGATGCGCCCGGTAAAAGGCTCCAATTTTTACATCGGCAGTCGGGAGGTCTTTTCTAAAAAGCTGGATAAATTGAAGATTCACCTCAAATGGCACGATCTGCCGGATGAAGATGATGGCTTTGAAAGCTATTACACCAAATATACCGGTCCGACCCGCACCAACGACTCCTTCCGGACCAATCTTTATATGCTCGATCAAAAAAAATGGAAGCCTCTCTTTGCGGAATCGGCTTCAACCGCTCTCTTTCTGCATGACGGTGGTAAGCTATATGAGGAACATCTGATATTAATAAATGATACGGAAAAATTGACGGATGTTCAGCGGGATCCGGGCCTTAAAGAATTGGACTCATTCAATACTGATACCCGAAAAGGTTTTTTGAAAATGGTGCTGGCAGGGCCGGATTTTGGGCATAAGGATTTCCAGCCGTCATACACAAAGGCTGTTATGGGAGCATTTGAGGAGGGTGGAACTTTCGATGATAGTGCTGAACTTCCAAACGAGCCCTACACCCCGGTTCTGAAAGAGATCTTTCTTACCTATCAGTCCTCAGCAGAATTCGATCTGACAAAACATTCATCAAAAAATAAAGAGAATAAGATACACGAACAGTTCTTCCATGTGGGTCCATTTGGCGTTTCGGAGCAGCGAAAAGAAAATCACAGCGCCCATGTAAAATTATATCCACAGATTGATAGTGAAGGAAGCCTCTATATCGGGTTGGAGAATTTCACCGCCGGGCAGACGCTTTCACTTCTATTCCAGGTTGCCGAGGGCAGCGCTGACCCCGATCTTGAGCCTCAGCCTGTTCGATGGAGCTATCTCTCGGACAACCGGTGGATCCATTTTGAACCATTTGATATCCTGTCCGACAGCACATCGGGCCTGCTCACATCCGGTATCATCCGGTTTAGTGTACTCAAAAAAGCTTCCGACCAGAATTCTATTCTACCCTCAGGCCTGCACTGGCTCAGGGCTGCCATTACCAAAGATTCAGACGCGATTTCTGACATTATTCAGGTATCGGCCCAGGCGGTAACGGCAACTTTCAAAGATCAGGATAATGATCCCAGCCACCTGAAAAAGGCTCTACCCGCTGAAACCATCAGCAAGCTAAAAAATGCCGATTCAGCCATTGGCGGAGTTGAGCAGCCGTTTTCCTCCTTCGGCGGAAGTACCAAAGAGAAACAGAACGATTTTTATACACGGGTAAGTGAACGCCTTCGCCACAAAAAACGAGCAGTTACCTTCTGGGATTACGAGCGGCTGGTACTGGAAGAGTTTCCCTCGGTCTATAAGGCAAAATGCCTGAATCATACCCGCTATACCGGGAGCCTGGATACCTATTCAGAACTGGCACCGGGCCACGTTACGCTGGTTGTGATTTCCAATGTACGTAACAAAAATGCGGTAGATCCACTACGTCCTAAAACCAGCCTGATTACTCTCACCAAAATCAGCCAGTTTCTCTCCGGTATAAACTCTTCCTGTGTGGATCTGCATGTTAAAAACCCAATTTATGAAGAGATCAAAGTGAAGCTGAACGTAAAATTCCACGAAGGATTCGATAATGGTTTTTACGGTAAGCAGCTCGAAGACGATCTGAAAGGATTTCTCTCTCCCTGGGCGGTTGATGCCGGATCCACACTTGAGCTGGGCGGCACCATTCACAAATCGGTCATTTTAAATTTTGTGGAAGAGCGGGCCTACGTGGATTTTCTCACTTGTTTTGAGACGTGGCATATCATTTTTGATCCGGCGACCGGTGAAGAGATTTCCCGAAACAGTGTAAACCAGGCGGAAGCGAGTACGGCTGTATCCATCCTTGGCTCTACCGGGCAAATGGGGCACTATGGAGATCATGATATCACCGTGCTGGAGTCAGACGATTGTGAATGCCCCGACAATGAAATTCAGACAACAGCCACGATCGCTTCAGCGGATGACTGTGGCTGTGAAGAAGATCAACAGTTTAAAACGTAAGAATCAAATGAATGGATGAACCTGTAACCATATCAAAACATGCTCCGGACCAGAAGAGTATGGATTATGAGCTGCTCCGCCAGGAAGCCATCAATTACATTCAGACGGTTGCTGGAAAAGTGTGGACCGATTTCAACACCCATGATCCAGGAGTGACCATTCTTGAGGTGTTATGCTATGCCATTACCGATCTCGGTTATCGCACATCTTATGATATCAAAGATCTCATCGCAACGGACCCGGACAGCCCTGAAAACTCTGCAATTCAAGATTTTTTTACAGCAGCTGAGGTTTTGCCCAGTGCTCCCGTCACCGCCAATGATTACCGCAAGCTGATGATCGACGTAGCGGTAAAAAGTTCAGAAGCCGGGTGCAGCAGTGTTGGTGTAAAAAATGCATGGATCGAAAAGGCGAAGGGACCGGAACACGATATCTATGTGAACAAACAGGAGAGCCATCTGGGCTTTGAGCCGGAACATTCGGGGGATGAGCCGCTGGATCTTAAGATTTTGCATAATGTGTTACTGGAGTTTGATGAGTGCGAGACCTATGGCGACCTGAATGACAACAAACTCGTCCGTGATTTTATCCTTACTGAACACACTCCCGACCCGGAGCTTGAGGGACTCATCATCCGGGTTGAGGTGGAGTTTCCACGCTGGGATGATGAAGAAACGGACTTTGAGGATGAGCAGAGCATTGCCGGAGAAATACGCGATATCTACCTCACCTTTCTGGATGCCGGTGGAAATTATACTTTTAGTTACAGCCTTAACTCCGTAAATGAGGTGATTCTTTCAGGTACAAAAATGTCGGTATCCGGCCCGGTTCCAATTGCAGGAATAGAGCATCTGACACTGAAACTGAACCAGTTCATCTATGATCCCAATGAAGGGATAATTCATTTCTATCGCCTGAAGATCGCAAAAATCCGGGAGATCGCCGACCAGGTGGAAGCACGAGTGAATGCCAATCGAAATCTCTGCGAAGATTTTATGCAGTTCAACGCGCTGCGAATTGAGGAGATTATCGTATGCGCAGACATTGAACTCACGGCCGATACGGACGTGGACCGGGCCCAGGCTGAAATTAACCACGAAATTGAGCGATTTCTATCTCCGACGGTTCATTTCTATTCTCTAAAGGAGATGACCACCCGATGTTTTGATCAACACCGCTACGACCTCACAGGTGTGGATACACAGCAAAAGATCATCAGCATAGCGGGAGTTCCAGACCCGCTGCCGGAACCCGGTGCGATCGTCACCATAACCGGGTCAAACAATAATAATGGTCAGTATACCGTGGCCTGGGTTCATGTCAATCCGGAAAGCGAAAACCGGCTGGATATTTTCGTGCAAGAGACGATCCCATCGGATTTCCTTTCAGATGACGATCAGCTTATCCTTGCAGATCTCGAACAAGAGCAGTGCTCTCCCACAGAATCGATCTTTGAAGGGCCTTTGCTGAATCATGGATTTATCGATGACAACGAACTTAAACAGGCCGGCCGCAGAAAAACGATTTATGTGTCGGACCTCATTCAGATCATTATGGACGTTCCCGGTGTAACAGCGGTCAGGGATATCCAGATTGCCAATCTTCCACAGGATAATGAAGATGGAAGCATCGACACCAAAAGTGTGAAATGGTGCCTGAAGCTTGCGTATGATGAAAACTATGTTCCAAGACTGAATTCAGATCGTTCCAGGTTTACATTTTATAAAGATCAGCTTCCTTTCCGGGCCAGCCGGCTGACGGTGGATGGGATGATGTCCGAACTTCGATCGGCTGAGCGGCCTCAAAAATTTTACCCGTCGGGACCCTACGATATCGCGCCGCCAAAAGGGGAGTATAAAAACCTGGAAGAGTACTCGACCATACAGAACGATTTCCCTCTCGTGTATGGCATCGGTGAAGAGGGAGTACCCACACGCAGCGACCAGAGTATCGGGTCAGATCTGCCCACGGAGATTGATGCCCTGCAGCTCAAAGGATTTTTGATGCATTTTGATCAGCTCCTGGCCAACTACCTCTCGCAGCTTGCTCACGTGAAAGAGCTGTTTTCGATGAATCCTCAGAAAGATGAGTTTGGGAATTTTGTGATTGGCAGGACCTATTACACGCAGCCTCTTTTTGATATCGTCCCCGGTTCGGAGAAACTCTATTTTGATGAAGACGGCCATGCGGCTGATTTGAAAGCCATTGCGGAATCCCCTGAACAGTTTCAGGATCGCCGGAACCGGTTTCTCGATCACCTGATTGCCCGGTTTTCGGAGCAGTTTACCGATTACGCACTGCTCACAAGCCGGCTTTCCGGATCAAAAGCACAGGAGGAGCTGATAGAAGATAAGCTGGCTTTTTTAAACGGCTATCCCGAGTCGAGCAGCCGCCGGGGCACGACTTTTGATTACCGGGATCGCTACAGGTTGTGGCATAAAGATAATATTTCAGGCCTGGAGCACCGCGCCGGTCTGCTCACCGGTATTGATGAGCGAGAGGCTTCAACACTTCATTTTAGTCCGAATTTCAAAATCACAGGTTCAGAACCGGAACTCCATTTTTCCATTGAAAACAGTTCTGCTGAAAGTGTTCTGAAATCACCATCACCATTTGAAACAGAAGCTGATGTAAAAGAAGCGCTCGAATCTGTAATAGTTGCGGGTCTGCATAAAGATGTGTTTGAAATTTATTCTGATGACGGTTCAGCCTATCGGTTTCAGCTTGTTTGTGAAGGCGAAACCATCGCCGAAAGCACAAAAGCCGATTACACATCCGGAGCTCCCGGCGGCGACGCAGACCTGGCAATTGATGAGACGGTTGACATTCTTACCGCGGAGTTTTTTGAAAATCCGGAATCAAACCGGCACAATCTTGTCTCCCCGCTGTTTAACTATTTCGATTATACAATTCAACTGGATATGGAGGCGAACCCGCCGGAGTTCACAATCGCCTATGACCTCTATAATAAACCGTTTGAATTTGGATCCGGTGATTCGCTCCTGACCGGTGAATATACCGGGGAAGGCCGACCAAAAGAGCCAGCTGCTATCGAGGAATCAGATCCCGCAACATCAACATTCAAAGTTGCAGGCAAGATAACAGAAAACCTGGTAGAGGGTGATGTGGTACTGGTCCGGAACTCAGTATCAAATGATGGCGTGTACACGATCTCCGCCTTTTCAGAGGTCGGAGATTCCACAGAGATTATTGTGGATGAGTCAATTCCCTCAAACACCGGACCGCTGGGCCAGCTTCTTTACAACATTGAAACAACAGGTGGACTAAGCGAGCTGGCTGAAGAAACGGTAGAAGACGTATTATGGCGGGTTGTCAGTTTTGGTGTTCGGCGGACTAGCTACCGGTTCAACCCATCTACTCCACCATATACTTCACCCTACACGTTCCGGATTTACGATCGCGGCGGAAACCTGCTGGGGGAAAGCGCACAGTTTGATTTCAACGAACAGCCTGCAAATGAGATTCAATCAGTGGGTAGCGGAACAGTTTTCATCTCAAATCCGGATGATGAAACAGAACGGGAAGAGTACAACACGGTAAATGCCACGGCCCGCGGTCCGGTGATCGATGTGGAACTGGACACTGTTCCAACCACCCAGCCGAAGCCCGGATGGCTTCTGGAGATATCCGATTCATTTGAAGTGACTGCGCTCGATCAGGCCGGGCAAACATTTACCGTAGATGGTGATGTAACGGACAGAATTTCTCCCGGAGAATCAATAAAAATCTCCGAACATGCCTCTAATGACGGCAGCTATTTGGTCCTGAGGATCACATCGGATGGTTCAGAAAGCGAGATTGTTGTGAAGGAACCCATTCCCTCCGGTAAGCGCGGAGTAGATCCGTTTTTTCTTAGTTACTCCAAATCGTTCGAAATAACGAAATCATCCGGAAGCGTTGTCACCATCAAAGGCGGCGCTGATGAGCTGGCCGTTGAGGCAATGATCCGGTTCCTGGTGAAAACGTTTTACAGCCACGAGGGAATGCATCTTGTGGAACACCTGCTTCTAAGGCCCAAAGTAAACGGACCCCATTTTGTGGATGCGGATACTTCCACGCTTTCAGACGACCTGGACAACCCGGGGATCCTGACCTTCACCCGGCAATTCCCAATCGCTGCTGCGGATATCTCATCACGGACATTTTTAATCGAAGGGGATATCACACCGGACCTTTCAGCCGGAAAGGAGATTGTCGTGGAAAACACGCCCCTGACCAACGGCTCGTTTACGATCACCTCATTTACGTTTAGCGATCCCCTTACGGAAATTGTGGTACATGAGGTGCTGGTAGAGGAAATTGAAGCTGCATCACCAACCGGAACTCTCTCCTACCGTATAGAGAACCCGATCGCCGATGTTGATGCGGATCAGATTACGATTACCATCTCCGGAAATGTTGCCGAATCAATTTACGCGGGCAGTTTGCTTGAGATTTCAGGTTCTGAAGAGGGCGAAAATGACGGACGATACGCGGTTCTGAGCGCAGCAGATGCCGGGACTGATACAGAAATAGCCATCGAAAAAGTGGAGAGTATCGTACAGGATAGACTTTTGTCTATCAACCTGGATGAAGAGTGCGAATGCTCACTTACCGATCCCTACACCTGTATGGCGCATGTGGTGCTGCCCTACTGGCCGGGCCGTTTTATTAACAACGACTTCAGAACCTTTTTTGAAAAGACCCTGCGCCGCGAAGCCCCGGCCCATGTCTACGTGAATATCTGCTGGGTGAGCAACCGCCACATGGCCGTATTTGAGCGTGCCTTCAAACGGTGGCTGATCGAAAACAGCAGGGCCGCCGCAGATCCCGTTTCCCTGTCGAATGCCCTTGGCGAGTGGATCAATAGCATTGAACAGCTCAGAAACGTCTATCCCACAGGTACGCTGCACGACTGCGATGAAGATGAAAATCTTGAAAACTCCATCATTTTAAACCATTCCGTTTTGGGTGAACTTTAAATCCAGCCTATTATGAGCACTATAATCAACACATATCCGGTTTTTGAAAGCAGCCAGGTTCTTACCAGCTCCCAGCTTAATCAGGTGGTCTCTTATCTCGATCAGCAAGGACGCCTCACCCGCACACGGCTGATTGGCATGGGCATTGTCTGTGGACTGGAACTCAGCTACGACGATTCAGGAGGTGATCTTCATATAACCATATCGAAGGGTACCGCCGTCACTTCTGAAGGGTACCTCATTAAGCTTGGGAACTGCGTAACGTCCTGGTATCGTCCCTATAGCCTTCCGGAAAGCGTAAAATACGCACCGTTTGACAATACAGATCCGGCCATCACTCTCTTTGAACTACTCCGGGAACAACCGGAAGATGGTTCTGATGTGATTTCACTCAATTCCGATCCCGGTTTCCTGGACGACAAATTCGTCTTGCTGTTTCTTGAAGCATATGACAACGACATCAAACCATGCCTTGGCAACACCTGTGATGAGCTGGGGATCGATCGTATCTTTACGATTCGAAAACTCCTGATCAATAGGGATGACCTGGATGAACTCCTGGAACACTCCGCAAACGTGGGGAATCTCTACCCGAAGAAGTTTGATCTGCCGGATATGGTGATGCCGCGCACTCTGTTTGATCCCGATGCGGATCACAGCCAGGAGGTTTCGGCCTTTACCAATCATCACATTTCATCCATTCATCCGGTTTTCACCGTCCTGTTTGGTGAAAAAAACGGTGATGGTGCAAGAACGCCGGGAGCCCTGCATCAAAGCTATTCGGTGTATGATCTTCTGCTGGGAGCGGAATACGGTTTTGAAAATCCGTTTGGCAGCATGGAAATCAATGGTCTGATTGACGACTTTGAAACCTATCTCGCAGACGCATCGGATTCAGGTACAAATACGCCCGGAATACAGTACTTCTCCGATTTTATGAAGGATCTGATACTGGCCTACGATGAATTCCGGGAAACCGCGTTTGAGCTGGTGTCCGAATGCTGCCCGGATATGTCCCGTTTCCCGAAACATGTGATGCTGGGACGTGCAGCAACAGAGCATGAGACACCGGAGGAGGTCGCAGAATATCGCCATGGGTTTGTTCAGCCGCCCATTTACAACCACCAGAAATACCTGATGGAAAAAGCGGTGTCACTTCACAAACGTCTCGTGCTGATGGTTGAATCTTTCAGCCTGGATCTTATTCAAAACCCGGATCCCGATGGCGAAGAAATGAATCCGCTGCGAATCACGCCGAGTGACGAAAAAAACACGCCGCTGAGCCGGCGATCCATCCCTTTTTATTACGACATCAAAAGCGAGGGTCAATTCACCGAAGATGATACGCTCGAACAGCACTGGAATTTCGATCTTGCCAGGAGAGCTGGGCCGGGAGAGAATGTCGAGGTACTGAGTTATCACAACCAGGCGGAAGATCAGTCAGAAATACTGAGTCCAACCGAAACGCCGCTTTATTACGATTTGGATAGCTATCCGTTTCTTCGGATTGAGGGACTGCTTGGCCGCCACCACGGAGAGATCATCGAACGCCTGCAATCCTTACAAAGGACATTTAACCTTCCGTTTGATGTAACCGCTCTACAGCTTGATCCGGAAGCCAACCTGCTGAGTCCCGACTACAGCTGCGGATTTGAGGACTTGCAGGAGGAGTATAAATCAGCTCAAAGTAATTATTGCGGCTTCACCCGGGATTTGATGCAGTTGTTAAGATTTGCAATTGAACATCAGGAATCCCTTTTCGGATCCGATGAAGAGACCACCGAAGATCTGCACAGTCTGGGTGATATTTCGAAATCCTTCCAAACAGTATGCCGGCAGCTTCCCGAATGTCTCGATGAATTTAGTTTTGTTGATTTCCAGCAAAGCTATAAAGAAGCCCTTCAACAGCTTCTCCATTTTATTCTTATCGAAAAGCGATTGCTGGAAGAGATCGATTTTAACGAAAGAGAAGACAGTGAGCTGGTACAGGCCATTAACGGTTTCATTCAGCATCTGTCTCCGCTTCTGTATCGGTTCGTGGATCTGTTGTTTTATAACACATTTTTGCGGGTGTACTTGTCGTTCAGACGCCGGGAGTATTACCTGCAGCAGAAGAACGTTTTCTCATCCTATCTTCGAAACCATCCCGGGGTTGTTCACCAGGCCGGAGTTCCGAAAGGCGGCACGTTTATCGTGCTGTACAACAGCGCCGAAGAGCCCGCCGTTATCGGAGATTTTTCCCTCCCCTATCTGTGCTGTGGCACAGATCACTGCATCCCAATGTGTGATGAACGGGACGGAGATTTTGTTCCCGATATTCCACCCTTTGCACGGCCAGATTTTGTGGTAACTACAATCGGCCGTCCGGTTGAAATTCGAGTATCCGTAAACGATTATGGCATGGAAAACCGGCCTCTGGCGGTGGAAATTGAACAGGAAGAGACAGAAGGCGGTTCTATAAGTTTAACCGATGAAGAGGGAACCATTCTATACAGACCCCATGAAGTGTTTCAGGGTGTGGACCGGTTCTACTATATTCTCATTGATAGAGAAACCGGAAATTCTGACCAGGGCCTTGTCACTGTTTTAGTAAAAGAGGAAGATGTGGACCGGCGATCCGGTTGCTATCCTCCCGAAATTTTAACTTGCTGGGCGGATGGGGATGTGGATAAACTTTTAGAAATCTATCAAAGACGCGAGCCTGATGACCCTGTCGGTGATGATATTCAAACCGTCGCTAACGCACTTCATCAAAGTTTACGCAGAACAGGAGGATTTACAGATAATGAACTGGATAGGACCACAAGACTTGAGGATCCTGAGGAACGAAGGTTTTTACTCCAATGTATTTATCCGGATTTGTCGACAGAAAATATAGAACGGGATGAGCTTGGACGAAGAATTCGACAATACCAGGAAGAAAATTGCGGGAATCATGAAAACCCCTGTACGGTCACTGAGGTATGGGGCCAGGTTGTAGATCACAGTACTGGTGAACCCATTCCTGGGGCTACCATAATGGTAGAAGGAACCTCGCGTGGTGCAACAACAGATATGGAGGGAAATTTTTATTTAAATCTGGGTCAAGCTGGACAAACGCTAAGAGTCAATAATATAGGATACACAACTCAGAGAGTTGATATTTGTCATGAAGCAGAAATCCAGATAATGTTGCAGGAAAATGAACTTAGAACTGTGGGCATAAATGTAAACTTCTTAGATCGAAGAGAATTGGTGAGAATACTCGATCATCGAAATATAGGTACTGATGATGTGCAAAATGAAGAAGAAGCATTCACAAAGCTCAATTCTTCCGAAAGAGGTAATTCACTGACCAGGGAAGAATTACAATTTTTGAAAAATGACACACTGAAAAAAACGCTGGATGACAAAGGTATATCGTATTTATCGCAAGATAATAAAGATGATTTAGTTAATAAATTATTAAGAGGGTAACCAATGCCATCCCAAGAACATATCGTTAACCGGCAAATTCTGGACTTTTCATTTCCTTCCAGGCAGGCCGCGATGGATGGACAAAACAGGCTCAGTCAGATCTTTAAGCGAGATCTTATTCCCCTGATGCAGCAGGTGTTTGACGAGGTGGTTTCCCCGGATGATCACCTGAGAATCCGGCGGCTTGAGGTGGACCTGGGCGAACTATCAGCCGGTAACTTTGAGAAGGAGCTTGCCGGTAAACTCACCTCACAACTTGAGGATCAGCTTCGCAGGCACCTACAGTACGCTCAAACAAACAGGACCAGCGACCGGGCCAAATCTACCCAACTAAACGATCAAAATGCTGTAGAGGTGCGAATCGCATCATCTCAGCAAAAAGCGATTGAGTTATTTACAACCTTCATCCAAACAGGCCGATATCCCTGGTGGGCCGGGAAAACCACCGCAGCTTCCCCCGATCAGCTTGCCAGGTTGCTGGTCGATGAAAAAACCGGGGAATTTAAAACGCTTTTTACTACGCTTTACCAATCCGAAGTTTATAGCCGCAGGCTGATCCACCAGCTTTCAGACTCCACACTGGAACAGATTCTGCTGCTGGCCGGGAATCGTCTGCCGAACGCGAAGATTCGCTCTCTGATGGATGACTTGATGAAGCTTCACACCATTTCTTCGCTGGTTCCCCTGAACCGGGCCAATTTCAGGCTGCTGGTTTGGCGTACAGTTTTCGACATTTGGGTGGAAAAAGATGGCTATCAGAAACACATCCACCCTGAAAGATCAAAACCTGGTTCTACACCATCAGACAGGAAGAGAAACCAAATTAAAAAATCTCTGGAGTTTTTCCTGTTCTGTTTTTTAAACAAGCTTGCTGTTAGTTCCGGGAAAAAGCATCTCCAGCCTGGCCGACAACACTACCTGCAATTGCAGATCCGATTCCTGCAGCGCAGTGTGTCAGCCGCCGGCATGCAAGGAGGGCCACTCGGGAAGTTTCTACATTCAGTGAATTCTGTTAAACCGGCAGAATGGAAATCTATTGAGCAGGAAACTGGAATTCAGTATGATATCAGGGGAAAAGAAGCCTCAAAAGCGGGTAAACAGGTTCAGGATAGTTCTCAAAAAATGGATAAGGATAGAAAGATCGACTCAAAAACGGAGGTCGACCGACTCGAGGTTAAAAATGCCGGGCTGGTTCTGATCGCCCCGTTTCTTCCCATCTTTTTTGACACACTCGGTTTGCTGAAGGAGAAAGAATTTATCACCCCGCAGGCTGCTGAACAGGCCGCCCTCATCCTGCAGTATATCGTTGCGGGAGACACTGAAATGCCCGAACATGAACTGATACTGAATAAAATTTTATGCGGTATCGATATTGATGAACCTCTGCCACAACATCTTGATATCGGAGACCGGGAAATTGATGAAGTAAACAACCTTCTGGATTCTGTGATCGAACACTGGTCGGCACTGAATGGGACGTCCGTCCAAGGGCTTCGTGATACATTTATCAACAGGGAAGGTACGCTTGCGCCACAGCAAAATGGCTGGAAACTTTTCGTGGAGCGAATCACCCCTGATGTACTGATTGACCGGCTGCCATGGAGCATATCCATCATTAAACTACCATGGACGAACGAAATCATCCAAACAGAATGGTAAAACGGAACATACAACATAATGCCAGGGATATTGGAGCTGAACTGGACTGGTTCAGACAAATTCTGAAAGTACGCTCGAAGCTAAACGCCCGCGAGGAGACAGAAACTGATGATGTGTACACCATCAAACCGCCCGTTTTTAATGGAAGCCGGTCGGCCTACTCCAAATTCATCAAAGAGTATAAACTCGATTTCGAGGAGCGATTTCTGGTAATCCTGGCACTGGTCCCCCACATCAAACCGGAATTACTGGATCTTTTTTTAGCGAAGAATCGAACAACAGAACAGATTTATACGGAATTTGGGGGCAAAAAAGGAAAGCACCACCACGGATTTCTGCCGACCGGGGAAACGGCAGCCTTCATCCTGGCAGGCAGTGATCTTGAACGGCGTTTTTCTATTCAAAACACGTTCGATGCAGATCGTACATTTTCGAAATTCGATATTCTCAGTCTGGAGGAGATGGAGAACGGGGAGCCTCCCCTCAGTGGTGCACTTCAGCTATCGCGGCAGGTTCTGGATCTGTTGATCCTGGGTGAGCATCGAAAGCCACAGTTCAGCACGGAGTTCCCGGCCCGGCTGCTCACTACAAAAATGGATTGGAATGACCTGGTACTCAGCGATTCCATCCTGGGGCAGCTTACCGAAACCGAAACATGGATTCTTCATCGCGACACGCTGATGAAGAAGTGGGGAATGGAGAGAATACTGAAACCCGGCTACAAAACCCTTTTCCATGGCCCCCCGGGAACAGGGAAAACGCTAACGGCAACACTGCTTGGTAAAAAAACAGGCCGGGATGTCTACCGTATTGATCTCTCGCAAACGGTTTCCAAATATATCGGGGAAACGGAGAAGAACCTGTCCCGAATTTTTGACCGCGCTGAAAACCGGGATTGGATTCTCTTTTTTGATGAAGCGGATGCCCTATTTGGAAATCGTACCGCCACGAAAGATGCGCACGACCGGTTTGCCAACCAGCAGGTCTCCTATCTTCTGCAGCGGATTGAAGATCACAACGGGCTTGTCATCCTGGCATCCAATCTGAAAAACAATATTGACAGTGCTTTTCTGAGACGCCTCCAAACCCTGATCCATTTTCCAATGCCGGGAAGCAGGGAGCGTTTAATGCTCTGGCAAAACGGGTTCAGTGATTCAGTCGAACTGGAGTCAAAAATCGACCTGGAGGCGATTGCAAAAGAGTACGAACTCTCGGGCGGAACGATCATCAACATTATACAGCACAGTTCGCTGAAAGCCCTTGGCCGGAAGAGTAACAGGATTAAACAGGCTGATCTGCTGGAAGGGATCAAGCGGGAGCTTCATAAAAACCGACGAACGCTTTAATTATTGAGGGTTATTATGTTTACAGAACCATTACAAAAACTTCCGGCAAGACATAATAACATCATGCCTAAATTCAAGATCGGCAAACCGGGCGATCGGTTTGAACAGCAGGCAGACCGGGTGACCGATGCTGTGATGCGCATGCCGGATCAGCCCTTGCAAATGCAGCCGATGGAAGAGGAAGAGGAGCTTCAGATGGCCCCGGCGATTCAGCGGCAGGAGAGCGGGGAAACAGAAGAGTCGGAAGCCCCGGCCAGCAGGAATCCACTTACAGATGCGGTGAGCGGCATCCTGAGGGAACAGCTATCTGAAGATGCGCTGAAGAAACATCTTAAATCACTTGGTAAATCACTCCGGGACATGGCCGCTGAAGGATCTGTTGATCCCATAGAAGGACCGGCTGCTGCCATACAAAGGCTTACCACTCTGAATATCCCACAGGCATTTCAACAGACTTCGCAGGAGATTATCCGGGATCCGGCGCTTGCTCAGCTACGACAGCAAATTATTGATATCGTTGGCAGAGATGACCGGACAGCTATGCTTGCTGTGTTAGCCGCAGGCCTGGCCGCTTTTATCGCAGATGTTGATCTCAGCGGCGAACCTTCGGTTGAACTCGGAGCCGGTTTCACTGTTGGAGGTATGTTTGATTTTGGATCTGCACAGGATATTGAATTTAACCAGGTTCGGTCGTACGTACAGTATGCCAACAGCTATTTCCGGGGCCGGGTTACCGGCGGACTTGAACAGGAAGAGGCAGATGATGAAACCGGTGAGGAGGAGCAACTTGTGGGTACCGGAACCGGTGAAATCCGGGTCGGTACCGATATTAATCACCTGATGTTGCGGGGATCGATTAATTCAAATCAGGAGATCACCCTTACGGGACGTTTATCCGGCGGGCCTACCTTTGGAAATACCAACCGTTTGGTATTTACGGCTGATGTTTCGCACATGTTTGCTACCGGCGAAACAGTATTCCGTCCCAGCGTGAGCGGACGATTCAATCTCGGCAGGGATCAGAGGCTGGAAATTGGAACGCAGCTTCAGGTTTCCAGTGATGAAGGACTGAACCGGCTTACCGGTTTTGTTGAGTATCAGCATGACCGGTTTTTCCTTCGTTTTGAGGGCAATATACAGGGTTTCCAGGGTACTGAAAGCATCAGTCCGGGTAATGAGATACCGATCCAGTTACGTGCCATTGTTCCATTTGATTTTTAAACAGGAGATTTTACCATGATTGCATTTAATACACCACATAAACCTCAGCCAAAGCTGAAAATTGGATCGCCGAACGATAAATATGAACAACAGGCCGATCGGGTTGCTGATGCCGTTGTGAATACGCCGGGACAGCCCTTGCAAATGCAGGCGATGGAAGATGATGAGGAGCTTCAAATGAAGTGCAAAGAGTGTGAAGAGGAAGAGAGGCTTCAGATGAAGTGCAAAACATCCGAATCGATACAGATGGCTCCCTCCGGTGCTCCACAACAGCAGCCAGGTTATACATCGGCAGGGGTATCTAATAAAATCAGCAGTTTGAAAGGAACTGGACAAAAACTGCCCTCACGCCTAAACCGTGAATTGTCTCATAAAATAGGCACAGATTTTTCAGATGTATCCATACACAAAGGAGATGAAGCCTCCTCTTTAAGTAAACAAATAGGTGCGCGTGCGTTTACTCATGAAAAAGATATTTACTTCAACTCCGGAGAATATAAACCTGACTCTTCGGAAGGAAAACACCTGCTGGCGCATGAATTGACACACGTGGTGCAGCAAGACGGTTATGAAGCATCCAGTCCAGTCCAAAGACAATCTCCGACAACAGAGTCGGGGAATCCTACCTCTGAGACGCTCAATCAGGAACAGAGAAATTGGCTATACCAGCGAATAGAACACAGGCTTGGTTCTGCGTTTACAACCTTTGCTATAGCCTGCGAACGACATCGTGATGAGCTCCGTGCAGCTGCGGCAAGACAAGAGGAGGCAGCGAGTCTTGTACTAGATGTGGTGCTAACGTTTGCATCCCCCGGGCTGGGAAGACTTTTACAGCAAGCCGTTTCAAGAGCGGTCCATACAGGAGCCTCGCTCATGGCATATCGGATTGCACTTGGAGCAATCAACCGCAGCGACCAAATTGTATCAGCAGCTGGTTCGATCGCAAAACTGGAGGCAAAGCATGGTTTTCAGGCAGTGCTTAGCCGGAGCGCAGAAGAAAATTATGTTGATGAGCTGTATCAGGCCATGCGAGTAGCCATTGACCATCTCCATCAGGGTCTTCCCGAAATGTCGGATGAGGAGTTGAGTATCATCTACACAAACTATGATCCGGAAATTGCTACTCTCAACTATTATGTCGCGGAAATCGGCCGCTTGATCTCACTTTATCAATCGCAAGTGGCACCAATTGGTCAGCGAACCGACGGGGTATATGGACTAATGAAAGCGCGATGGGTCGAAGGTTCCGTCTGGAGAGCATTAGCACTTACGGGCGAAGGACGATATTACAACCAAGATAGAAGGCCTCATTTTATTGCATGGATAAGCCCTAACATGCGTACACTTGCTGAACGCGCAACCGAAGCAGTTAACCAAAACGGAATAAATAGTGTCCATTATCAGGATTTAAATCTCACCGGCGCAGATGGAGAGCGTGCTTTAGCCATGCTTGACTCGGAATACAGTTTCCTTTACCAATGTGGAATGGTAGTGGAACGGTCGCGTGGGGTACCTCAGCGGCAAGGCGCTGCTTGTCCAGGATGCCACGGTGAAAATACGCGTACTCTGACGCCTGAGCCCAATTTAAATAGATTCGACAGCCAAGCTTGGCAACTCTTCCAACAAGGCGAGCAGACTCTCGTTGATACAGAGCGACTACGCGAGTGGATAGAGCGCGATGAGTAGGAATAACCGGAACTATCGTCCTTTGGCTGGTTATAGGCTACAACCCGGACTGCTCCTGGAACCATAAACATATTGTGCCCGGTGATAGATATTGATTGTGTAGCTTTATCCATTTTACCAAGCTTTTAGAATAAATTGTGTATACGCAGAATAACTTTAACATTATTCGTGTACTTTTTAAACGAACCTAATGGACTGAATACTGCTAAATTCTATGATAAGATTTTCTGTTTTGAACTAGTCCCAAGCATAAATCCCATGAAAAACTATTACATCAACTGGTGGAACCTGGAAAACCTGTTCGATGTGGAAGATTCAAATGATCGGCCTGATTATTTGAAAAGCCGGTTAAGAAGTGAATTGAAGGGGTGGAATGAACATGTACTGGATAAAAAATTAAATCAGATCTCTTCAATTATCCGGCAAATGAATAACGGGCAGGGACCGGAAATTATCGGTGTTTGTGAAGTGGAAAATAAGCCGGTGATGGATAAACTGGTTGACAAATTGAACCCGCTTAACCGTAATTATGTAACTGCCCATCACGATACGAGTGACAACCGCGGGATTGACATCGCCTTTATTTATGATGGCGACCTGTTCGATTTTGAAGGGCAGTTTCATTACGAAGTGTTAAAAAGAAGCGCCACAAGAGATCTGTTCCAGGTCAATTTCCGAACCAAAAAGGGAAATGCCTTTATTTTAATTGGCAACCACTGGCCTGCACGAAGCGCCGGGATCTATGAATCAGAACCCTACCGGATTATTGCCGCCGAAACATTAAGCTACTGGCTGGTGCGAATTTTTGAAATCAGGGGAAGCGGTATTCAGGTGTTTGTAATGGGAGATTTTAATGACGAATGTTTCAACAGATCGGTGTGTGATTATGCGCTCTCCACCAATTCCGAAGATAAAGTGCGATACTCGCATATACCGAGGTTATATAATTTAATGTGGCAGTCGCACGGGCAGACGAAAGGCACCTATTATTACCAGAATTTTCCCCTGAATATCGATCAGGTTTTAGTTTCGAAGGGTGGTATTTTGAAAAACTCTCCACTGCGGATCGCTAATTTTCCAGGGGGCGACAGAGCCTGGATAGAAACCTTCCCGGAAATGGTGAGCGGCGGCCGTTATCCCGCGCCCATTCGGTTTGGCAGGCCGTCATCGAAATCTACCTATCACCCGGATACCGGATTCAGCGATCATTATCCCGTATCAATGATGCTTAGTGAGAAGTAGATTTGTAAAGCTTTATTCCCGTTTGAATCCCTGATATGATCACAGAATTGTAGAAATTGCTCCAAAAAAATTGGTTTTACAATCTTAAAGTCAATGAAAGTACAAAATTATTTTTCTGCTGAGCTTACCCGGCTAAGACTGGGTGAAGATGGATGAATGTGTTCATTTGGGTGGCACATTTATTGAGGATATCTGTTGATGATTTTCGCAGCAGGTAGAGTATCTATCCTTTGTAGCGTTAAAAATTTCGGTAGTAAAGTTAGGTAGTTCAACTTTGTTCTATAATCTTATCTTTTAATAAAACGGGGTATTTGATGAAAAAACGAATCAGAGTCGTACAACAGATATTACAAGAAAAAGGCCTCTACGACGGCGCGATTGATGGAATTGCCGGTCCGATCACGATGCGGGCACTTGCTTCGATTGATGAGGTGAATAGCAGCGATCCTAAAACGCGGCAAATCACCACATTTGTTCAGGTGGAGGCGAACAAGCGTGGTATTGATGCCGGGCCGGTAGATGGACTTTGGGGACCGCAGACCAATGCGGCATTTGAAGAATTGGTATATCGGATAGAGAACGGAGAACCGACACCTGAATGGAGGCCCGATGAAATTGAGATTCAAAACCCGAACCAATGGCCGGTTCAGCGTACACCGGAATTTCGAGAATTTTATGGAGAGCGCGGCACACGTCAGGTGATGCTCGATTTTCCCTACCCGATGCGATTATCCTGGGATCTCAGGATTCAATGCAGGCGAACGCAATGCCATGAAAATGTTTATGACAGTCTTGGGCGGGTTCTGCAAAAAGTAAAAGAGATTTATGGTGAAAACAGTATTCGCGAACTTCACCTGGATCAATTTGGCGGCTGCCTGAACGAGAGGCCAATACGCGGTGGCAGCGCTTGGTCGATGCACTCCTGGGGTATTGCACTCGATTTTGACCACAGAAGAAATGCGCTGCACTGGGGACGCGACCGCGCAGCATTTGCCCATCCCGATTACAACGACTGGTGGAAATGCTGGGAAGAAGAAGGGTGGATCAGCCTTGGCCGAAAACGCAACTTCGACTGGATGCACGTGCAGGCCGCAAGGCTACCTGAGTAGGTTCTATAGTTTGCTTATAAGAAAAAACCCAAAACTGCTTTGACATTACAGTACGCTTTCAACTGTAGGTAATGAGTTTGCAGGCAGGCATTAACAATAGAACGACTGCATTTTCTTAACAGCTGCGGACGAATTTTATCGGAGCTTATTTGAGTATTAATCACTTTAAATATTACGAATGCACCTCAAATAAAATATACCACCATGAGCCAATCTTCTAATTTCCTCGGAATCATAAAAAAAGGACAATTCCACGTACTTGATCCGCCACAAGCTGTAGGTAAGTCATTGCGTTTTACGAGTATGTCCATGCAGGAATCGCGTCGACCGGAAAGCGCTGAACTCGACCTCAAGGAGTTCGAGGGAAGTGCCGTACTGATCAGGGGGCACGGTGACAGCGGCTGGGTTTATTCGGCAGAGATGATCGATCAGGCTACACCAATCGTAACTGAGCTGGTTCGACGCGTCTTTGCCACTTCCCATTCGGATGAAAAAGGCAGTGATCAGATCGTGCGTGGCTATTTCGGTCTTGGCACCCATGAAAATGTTGTCAGAATTAACAGCAGCCATGACTATCGCCTGCATATTTGGGCCAGGAATGTTGAAACTTCACAAGGCGGTATACAGATCATGACTCCTCAGAGTCAATTTAGGGGAAGCGGATCATCCGGGGCGAATGATGCACTGGTTCTCGACGTCCCCGCGCAGACTGGCAAAGATCTTGGCAGTGTAGGTGCACAGGGTGGCGAGACCATAACTATCAGTAACGCATTTGGTGCCAGAGGATCCGTATTTTTAACAGTCATTACGGCTAAAGGTGCAACCGTCTCTATGACTCCGGCGTAGAGCGTTCAATAGTCTGTTAGAGCAGGCGAAAGCACCAGTTCATGGCATGACATTTATTCGACGTGATCGATTCAAAATCTCAATTTCAAAATTGTCACCATGAGCTTCACAAAGATCACAAGTTAATTGGAAATGGGGAAAATGATTTAAAAGAAACTGCTGAAAACGTTGATGCTATAGTTTGACAATCACCTATCAGTATGAACACTATATCTCCAATCTATAATCTATGATCTCCCATTCAAAATCTAAAACCTGTACACCACCGAATTGATATTCATACCGGCGCCGACGGATGCGAAAACCACTTCATCTCCGGGGTGAATTTGTTGCCCCTCCATTTCGTCGCGAATAATCAGGTCAAGCAGGGTGGGGACGGTTGCCACGCTGGTGTTGCCGAGCCAGGATATGGTCATCGGCATGATGCCGTCCGGGATATCATCTGACCCTAAATCATACAGTTTGAACAAGCGAGAGAGAATCGCTTCATCCATCTTTTCATTTGCCTGGTGGATCAGCACTTTTTTGATGTCGGTGATTTCAAGGTTGGCTTTGTCGATGCTTTTTTTCACCAGTCCGGGCACATGGGTGATCGCATACTGGTAGAGCTTGCGGCCATCCATTTTCAGAAAAAGAGTGTCGTCGTGATTGTGGTTGTACGATTTATCCATCGCCAGGTAGAACGCCTGTGATTCGGTATCGGTTCGTGCGGCGTGAGACAGAATTCCTTTTGAACCGCCGGGCTCTCCTGCCTGTAGGATGGTTGCCCCGGCTCCGTCGGCATAGATCATGCTGTCGCGGTCGTGGGGATCACTGATTCGGGAAAGAGTTTCCGTACCGATGATGAGCGCTGAATTTGCATCGCCGCTCCTGATAAAATAGTTCGCCTGGATGATCCCCTGAAGCCATCCCGGGCAGCCGAACGGCAGATCATACGCAATACACTCAGGATTTATGATTTTTAGTTTTGCTTTCACCCGCGAAGCGAGGCTTGGAACCATATCAGAACGCCGGTTTCCGTGGCGGACATCCCCGAAATTATGAGCGACGATTATATAATCGAGTGATTCCGGATCCATACCGGAGTCTTCAATCGCTTTTTCAGCTGCAGCGGCGGCTAAATCAGAAGCAACCCAATTGTCATCCGCATACCGGCGCTGTTTGATGCCGGTGATTTCCTGAAATTTTTCGATAATCTCCCGGTTTGATTTCCCGAATGAGTCTCCGTTACGTTCAAGAAAACTGTGGTCTAAAAAATCGCTGTTGTCGACAACAGTTTCAGGAATATACGATCCTGTTCCGGTGATGACTGATGTAATACTTTTCTCCATAATATGTGTGCATCCTGATTTCACGATAACTCTGTAACTCTATGAGAGATACAAAAATATCAAACCATTTTCATGAAAAGATCGGCAATCTGCTATTCACCTGGTTCGCCGTACTCAGCATAATATCTGAGATACTCGTAGACAGCCCGCGCCTGCTCTTCGCTGATTCCGGTGCTGGTCATCGATGCAGAATAACGATCTGACAACTCCTGTCCGATGGGGTGGTTTCGCCGGTTTTCGGCGGGATTGAGCGTGTAGTTTATGATAAACTCTGCGGTTCGATTATCAGCCACACTTCCCAGTGCGGGACCGCTGATGGATGTATTTAACCCGTGGCACGCATCACAATACGTTTCAAATATCTGTTTTCCTTCAAGGGCGAGCTGACTATTCGGTTCATCTTCTTTATCTACCGGACTGGTAACCGGACCGTACCCGTGCCGGTCTTCCCACGGTTCGCTTTCCCCGCAGGCTGTGAATGTGAGTAACATAAAGAACAGAATAAATGTAGGAAGAACAGAGGATTGCCGAAAAATCATATTAAAAACGAAACTAAGTTCTGGCATGAGTTGAAGTGTTTATATAGTGAGAAGCTATGATGGCAATACAACTTGTTCGATTTCTTTGAAATTGAAAGATTTACAGAAATTATATTTTCTTTTTTTATAGGGTATGCAGTATGTTTGAAAAAGTGATTTTAATCAATAATAAATCAAAAAATACAAAAATGAACACATTGATTGCAGGTCTATTATTAACAGTAAGCTTTGCGATGGTTGTTCCTGTTCAGGCTCAGAGCAGTGAATCAGATACCGAACAAGCTCTTGTACATACAGTCTTTTTCTGGTTTAATGATGATGTGAGTGAGGAAGATCATTCAAACTTCTATGAAGAACTGAAAAAACTCATGGAGATCGACGAGATTCTTCACGGCTGGATTGGGGTTCCTGCTGCAACAGAAGAGCGTGGAGTGATTGATAATACATACGACTACTCAATCACATTTGTGTTTGAAGATGAAGCTGCAGAACATGAATACCAGGTTCACCCGATCCACCAGGAATTTATCGAAAAAAATGCGCACCTCTGGGCAGATGTGACGGTATACGATGCAGTAACACCGGGAGAGTAGGGCTTACCTCAAATCCTTGTTCGAACTCGGAATCCCGCTATTGGCAGGTAAGCAGAGCGTACGCTTCATCGTTTCGGTGCAGCACCGGAACGAGGGTGGGGGGTGGATTAAGACCTGTGATTACCTATGACTTAGAATCGGACTTTTGTAATTTTTTTGTGTATATTGAAAACAAGACTTTCAATATACACGATCTAAAATGTCCTATATTACACGTGAACTGGAAAAAGAGGTCCGATCCTCGTTATTGAAAAACCCCGTGACGGCTGTTCTCGGACCGCGTCAGTGTGGTAAATCCACGCTTGTGAAGCAGATCATCAAAGATCTGAAGGATGTCATCTACCTGGATCTTGAGCGGCCATCCGATCTGCAAAAACTGAATGACCCGGAATGGTTTCTGTCATCACAGAAAGAGAAGCTGGTTTGCCTGGATGAAATTCAGCGTCATCCGGATCTTTTTCCCGTCATTCGCAGCCTTGTGGATGAAGACCGGACACCGGGCAGATTTTTAATCCTGGGATCTGCTTCACGTGATCTGATTAAACAGAGCTCCGAATCACTTGCCGGACGTATTTCATACAAAACGCTTACCCCTTTCTTGTGGAGTGAAATATCAGACCGGGTGACGATGGAGCAGTATATAGCAAGAGGCGGATTTCCGATATCTCTGCTCAGTAATGAGGAACCTGATTCTTATGAATGGCGCCGTGATTTTATTTCTACATTCCTGGAGCGCGATCTGTTGCAGTTTGCAGGTTTTACTTCCGTAACCATGCGCCGTTTATGGCAGATGCTGGCCCACAGTAACGGACAAATGCTGAACCTGAGCAGCATTGGGGAGTCGCTTGGTGTGAGTCATACTACTGTTCGAAACTACGTGGATCTATTGGAGCATACCTTTATGGTGAAACAACTTCACCCGTGGAGAGGCAACACCAGGAAACGGCTGATGAAATCACCAAAAGTGTACCTGACCGACAGCGGTATCATAGCTGCGCTCTTGCAGCTAAATGGATTTGACCAGGTTGCGGGGCATCCTGTATTTGGATCTCTTTGGGAATCCATCGTACTGATGCAGCTTAAGGCTCACTTTCCGAACGCAGAATTCAGCTATTACAGAACAAACCACGGTAATGAACTGGATCTGATTCTTTCATTTCCCAATAAAATTGTTGCTGTTGAATGCAAAGCAACGGTTGCCCCATCGCTCACAAAAGGAACGTACAAAGCTGCAGAGGATGTGGGTCCGGATCGCCTTTTTGTAGCTGCACCTGTCGATCAGGGCTATCCGATGAACAAAGATGTTGAGGTAGTTTCACTCAATGAGTTGATTAAGCGGGTAGACGAGGAAGTGTGAACGCGGGATTCATCTCTGATCCTTCTCTGATCACTGCGTTTGCCCCGAAAAATCCGGGACCAGGTGTGGCAAAGAGGGGAGGCTCGTTGATAGGACTTTGAGCCTATTCAAAGCGCCATGCCGAACTGGATCGGTATCTCATCTCCCAACCTGGTTTAGTTTGTAAACCACATGATGGGTTGGTAAGCAGAGCGTACACTTTATCGTTTCGGTGCGGAGTACCGGAACGAGGGTTGTTTGGAGAATGTGAATCTAAATAAGGCTTCATACTACGTTGCAGCGTGGTATCTCACATTTGTATAGTGATCGACTAAAACGGTTTTCATTGCGTTGACGCGGTGCCTGAATTCTGTAATCAATAATTTTTTTAGGCTGTTGAGTCAGGGTTTACCAGCCGATTTTACGAAAATCATATCATATAACGTCTAAAACAACACAACCCCCGGTATGTAAACCGTCTCGTAGAGACGATAGTTTGTAGAAAAAGAAGGAGTCCCCAATTCGGGATGTTCCGGAGAAACAATATGTTGTTTTGAACAGGCTTTGAGCCAGTAGCATATCGATTTGCCATGCGAAACCATATCGTTCAGGTCTCCTTCCCACAAGTCCCGAAAGGGACGACCTAAAGGGTAGCCTTCGGTTCTACCGGAGGTTTTGTTTATTGTTATCAGCCCTCTCGGGTCGGCGGCCCGAACTACGTGTTCCAATCTCTGTTTAAGGTCAAAACCTCTATCAAACATTAAATATTGATATTTTTAATGTTTGATGCGGAATATTCCATTACTTTAAGGTCTGATGAAGTGGCGTACATTAAAAAAGAGTTAAATTAATGCCTGATTATACTCTGTAATACGGATGACGTACATGAATTTCGAATATCGAACAGTTGAATACCGAATATCGAAGTACTCTTTCTTCTCCGTTTGACATTCAGTATTCAATATTCTGCGGTTCAATTAATTTTTTAAAAACTTAATTCATGTCCAAAAACCTGCTCTACCCAATCAATCCCGATCGGACCAAACCGTGGAATGATCTGCCCGATCTTCCAATCGCGCCGGAACTCTACCGGGATGTGGAGATCTACGAACAGCTTGGCCACGCAAAAGAGGCGCTGGCGCTGCTGACCGGTCGCAGTATCGCCATCCCGAACCCTTCCATGCTGATCAACTCCATCACACTGCAGGAGGCGAAGGTCTCCAGTGAAATCGAAAATGTATTTACTACGGACGATGAGCTCTACAAGGCCGTGAGCGACACATCAAACGATCACGAGGCCTCTGCATCTACAAAAGAGGTGCTTCGCTACCGGGAGGCGTTGTGGGACGGGCATCACTACCTGAAGGAACACGGGACGTTTGACCGCGACTATTTCATCCGGCTCTATCGCATCATCCAGGAGAGCGGAGATGGAATTCGTCCGCCTTTTGCACGGACGTTTATCCGGATGGGCGGAACGGGTCCGAATGCGGGAAAGCCGGCTTTTACACCGCCCCGGGGAAAAGGAGTGGTCGAAGCCAAGCTGGATAACCTTATTGAATTTCTTAATCGTCCTGAATCAGAACCGGCAGATCCATTGCTGAAAATGTGCATCGCCCACTACCAGTTTGAGGTGATTCACCCGTTTCGCGACGGCAACGGGCGGGTTGGCCGCATCATGAATATTCATATTGTCACACGAGATTCTCAGCTTGATCTCCCGATTCTCTACCTTAGCCGGTACATCCTGGAGCACAAACACGATTACTATGAACACCTGGCCGGGGTATCACGCGCAGGGCAATGGAAGAAGTGGATCCTGTTTATGCTTAAAGCAGTGGAATGGACCTCCCGCCTGACTCTCCGCAAGGTGAACGACATCATCGAAACCCGTGAGGAGATCCTGCAGGTGATCCGCGAACAGACCGACATCCGCCGACCCGAAGATCTGGCCGAGGCAATCTTCACACAGCCCTACACCAAGGTGACTCACCTGACCGACCGCGGCCTCTACGCCGAAAACACCGCGCGAAACTACCTCAATGAGCTGGTTGAGCTGCAGGTGCTGGAGAAAAAGGAGATCAAAGGACGGCACTACTATATTAACCCAGCACTGACGGAGATTTTGTCTTATTAACAGACCGAGGACCGACTCACCCCTTGATCCCTCTCTACTCTCTCCATTCGCATAGAGGGGAAACTCGTTGGTAAGGATTCAGGGCCTGGAAGCGGTCGGGTTTTGAAATATCGAACACTGAATAACAAACGCCGAATGTCGAATGATCAGAATATCGAATATTGAATCAAGAACGCCGAATTTCGAACAGATAACACTTCGATATTCTATATTCATCTGTTCGATGTTCGATATTTCACCACTTCGATATTCATTATTCAATATTCAGCGTTTGATATTCCCTCTCGCACCGGCATGAATACTCTTTTTTGGAAGGGTTACACAGACCAAAAAATAGAGATCACACGTTTAAAAGTTTATTTTCATCTGATGAACTATCTGCTATTTTTAAGAGATCGGAGATTAAAATAATCCATGAAATATGCCCATTCCTGATTCACTTGAACAAGATGCCTTAAAGCTTGAAGAGAAAGATCGCTTGCACCTTCTGCTTAAACTCCTTGAAAGTTTTGAGCCGAATACAAAGGGGCGAAATACAATTCAAAATTGGGTTGAGGAAGCAGATACCCGTTATCAGTCCTGGAAGGCAGGGGAAATGAAGACAATTCCTGAAGAAGAAGTGTTCCGGGAAATCAGAAGCGATCGGAAGGATCAGGTTGAATTTTTTGAAGCTGCACGATTTGATTTGAATAAAAGCTTTCATTATTACTCAGGCATTGATACTGAACTTGAATCAGACTCAGTTTTAAAATTCGAACATATATTCTGAATCGGGCTCAATAAAAGAAATTATGGGCAAAGATGGGTGGATCGTCTTGCAGGTTTACGGATATATCGCACCTAGGGCGCTCCTATACTTCATACTCGCTCTTACCCCATGGCCACCGCTGCGCTGTGACCATGGGCTACGGATATGCCGCCCCGGAACGGGGCTGTCATTATCAGATTTGTTTGAAATTTTACGGAAGCTGGGTTACCATTCGATATTCCCCACCCCTTCAACATTCGTTATTGATTATTCAGCATTGTGTTCATACGTCCAGGGATTAATCACTTCAACAACTGAACCCTCCAAATCCTGCGTATTTCTTGTCACAACCTATAGATCATGAACCTGGGCTGTGGCGGCAATAAGTGTATCAATGGCCGGAAGTGGTTTCCCTTTCTGTTCTGCTGTAGCTAAAATTTCACCCCATTTATTCACTTCTTCCATATCAATGCTGAGGACACGATTTTTGAATCGCTGGTTCAAATCCTCTTTTACCCATCTATTTAGCTCTTTCTTCTTTTTCGAATCGGGTAATTTTTCAATTCCTTTTCTCAATTCGCCAAACGTAATGACGCTTAAATACATGGAGAACTCATCCCGATCGGCGAACCATCTCACAACATTTGGATTTGGTTTCTTTTTAACCAGCTCTGAAATACAGCATGTATCTATCAGATAGCTCATAGCTCAACTTTACGGGAGGGGGACTTGTCTCGCGTAAGATCAATTTCAACTTCTGAAAGAGGAGATTTCTGAAAAAACTCAACCAGGGATGTTCTCGGTTGTTCTAATTTCCGATAGTCTTCAGCTGATAGCACCACTACGCTGTCTTTTCCATGCTTCGTAACGGTTTGCGGTCCCTCTTCGAATGCTTTCCGAACCACTTCGTTAAACCTGTTTTTAGCTTCCTGTAACTGCCACTTCTTAGATTTTGTGTTCATACATACTTCCATTTTCATCTAGTCTGTCTAGAAAATACTGTCTTATAACAGATTATAGAAGTCAAAATTGCATGTTGTAATCAGAGGTAGCAGGATAGCAGAGCTTTCTCCTTGCCGTTCCGGTGCAGAGCACTGATACGAGGGTGAGGGTGCAAAACGGGACGAGGTTGTCGGGAGATCGCGGGTCAGGCCCGCGATGACGTTGATTGGGAATGTGAGTGGTGTATAGATTCCGGAAACATGCGGTAATAGCAAATAATAGCAGAGGGGAAACTCAGGATGGATACGGTTGTAGAGTGGTTGGAAATGAGTTAAATTTATCCCGCAGCAATAAATTGCAAACTGCCTCGTAAGGTCAGTACGACAAGACAAATCTATAAAAAAGTATTATCACTCCATTCTCCAGATATATCTCTTTATTTCTCCTGCTGGTTTTTGCAAGTTCTGCAATTACGGGTGTTTCTGGGAATAAGCCCTATTCTTTCTCAATTCCTGACGGAAACTGGGCTGCCGGCATCAACTGTATCAACAGTTTGCAAAGTGGTGATAATGAATTCTTAGGAACTTCAGATCCTGTGGCAAATCAAGAGAAATCCTCAGAAACCGGTTCAATGGATGGGGTTATTACATGTAACTCCAATATTTTTCATTCCCCTGCCGGATCGGTTGATCAGTCGTTTCCCGACTATCTGGACGAAATTCATGCTTTTCTGAATCCACTCAATAAATCACAGCTTTTCACTTTTCGCGAACCCGACCCTCCACAATTGGCATAAGCTGAATTCTCCCGATGCGTCCTCTTTCTGCAATCGGGATCCGCTCTCTTTTTCAAATCATCTATAAATCCCGTAATCGGGCAGTTCTGAATTGTTTCTGATTGTTCAGGAAAACATCAGTATTGCCGGTATTGCGTGATTAACATTCAACTTATTGCCACATATTATGAAAGCTATATATAACATCAGAATTGTCATCGTCTTAGTACTCTCGATTGCAACAGCTGCGTGCAATCCGCAGCAAAATCAATCACAATCAGCCACCGACACCGTTCAGCACGAGGCTGGAGAAACCGTTTCAGAGGAGTTGCCGGAAGCACCGGATTTTCAATTAACCGATATGCATGGAGAGGAATTCATCCTTTCTGATCACAATGGGAAAGTTGTTGTACTGAATATCTGGGCCACATGGTGTCCGCCATGCCGGGAAGAGATACCCTACTTCATTGATCTTCAGGAAGAAATGCGGGATGATGCAATTTTTGTGGGCGTATCTGTAGATGAAGAAGGCTGGGAGGTTGTAGAGCCTTTTGCCGAAGAGTTTGGAATCAACTATCCGCTTGTGGTGGATAATGGAACTGTATCTGATAAATACGGCCCCTTTCGCGGAATACCCGCCACATTTTTCATTAACCGGGAAGGAGAGGTCGCCTACATGGCACCCGGAATGATACCCGAACAGATGATCCGTGCAATACTTGAAGAGTTAATCGACGGGTAAGGCCTGCTTCTCTGTAAATCAACTTTATGAGACAAATCACAAAATTTATCAGATATGACGAAATCAGAACAAGTACCAAAAAAATCCCGGTTCAAAAGTGAGGCGATCCAGTGGTCCGTTATGATAGCTGTAGCCGCAATTCTCTATATGACCGGCCTGCACAAAGATGTTATCGCAACGCTTCAGCGGGCCGTAATGTGGACCGGTTTGTATGATGTGACGGCACAAATCGATGAACTGAATGGGCCGTTTTTAAATGCATCAGATTATCGATTTACGATGACGGATCAGGAAGGTGTGCAGCTGAATCTCGATTCATTTGAAGGAGATGTTTTATTTATAAACCTCTGGGCATCCTGGTGTCCGCCCTGTATTGCCGAGATGCCAACCATCCAGGCTCTGCATGATGGGGTGGCGGACCGCGACAATATCAGCTTTATCATGCTTTCGCTGGACCAGGAACGTGACGAGGGAAGGAACTTCATGGAGAATCGCGGATTTGAAATGCCGTATTACTTCCCCGCTTCATCCATTCCTGCAGAACTATCGAGTTCGTATTTACCAACCACATTTGTGATATCGGCAGAGGGTCAGATCGTCTATAAGCATGAAGGTTTCGGGAATTTCAACACACCGGAATTCCGGAATTTTCTGATTTCACTGGCAGAAGAGTCGTAATGGTTGGATCGATGAGATAGATGAAACAGAAACTGTCTGCTTTTATGATATGATATGAAGCGAAGGGTGATCAGATTCATTATTTTTAAAATAAAACGGTATCGCCATGATGAAAAACCGTGCTGATTTACCTTCACTTGATTCTGCACTTGAAGCCGGACAAAAAATTTCGGACCTCGGTATTACGAAGCAGTTTGAACCCGGAGATACTATCGTTAACGAACATGCTTCAGTCCGGTCGATCCCTTTCATCACTAAAGGAAGCGTAAAAGTGATGCAGTCAGACGAGGATTATAAAGAGATGGTGCTCTACTATCTTCGTCCGGGTGAAACCTGCATCATGTCGTTTTTAGCAGGGATTTCCCACGATACCAGCAAGGTAAGAGCGGTGGCAGAAGAAGCCTGTGAAGTTGTGTTTATACCGGTACATACATTCCAGGAGTTGATTGGTAAACATCCTGAGTGGCTAAGCTATATTTTTCAGATCTATCATATGCGGTTTGAGGAGTTGCTTGAGGTCGTAAACGCTATTTCTTTTAAAAAAATGGATGTTCGTCTGCTTAAGTTTCTTCAGAAGAGATGTGCGGTGATGCAAACTGATACACTTTCACTCACGCACGAACAACTTGCCCATGAATTGGGTACGGCACGTGAAGTTGTTTCCCGATTGCTGAAACAGCTGGAAAATGAGGGTATGGTTGAGCTGGGAAGAAACAGAATCAGACTTTTACCGGCAGGAAAACTGAACAGATAAAATTCCCGGCAGTTCATCGGTGATTTGAGTTATGTGACAAATGTTACTGAGATTGGCACACGCATGGGGTAATTTAATGTCTTGGTGAATAATGCAGGCGAAATGAAATTAACTGAAAACCTATGACTTCAATAGCACAAAGAATCGTAACAAACTGGCACCCGATGAGGTGGCTGGTACTGGCAATCGGACTTTTTTTAGCATTCCAGGTTTTTGCTTCCGGTGACGGCTTTTTAGGTGTACTGGGAGCATTCTTTCTGTTCCAGGCTCTGACCAATTCCGGATGTATGCTCTCCGCTTCCTGCGGATTTCCGGCTGCAGATCGTGTTAAAGCTGAATCTTCAGAAATCAAAAATGTTGAATTCACTGAAATAAAAGAGGAATAAAAAAATGCCCAAAATGAATACAAAACCAACTTCTTTTACAGAACTGATTAATGGAGACACACCTGTACTGGTTGATTTTTATGCTGACTGGTGCGGACCCTGTAAGATGATGGGGCCAATCCTGAAAGATTTAAAAAAGAAGGCCGGAGACACTGTTAACATCATAAAAATTGATGCTGAAAAAAATGCCGATGCAGCAATCCGCTATAATGTTCGGGGAGTTCCCACACTGATTCTGTTTCACCGGGGGAAAGTTCTGTGGCAGCAATCGGGTGTAGTGCAGGCTGATCAGCTTCATTCAATCATTAAGCAAAAAACCGAAGAGTTATGAAAAATCTGCCCTATTCATACAGCGTAGATCTAAACTGGAAAGAGGGACGAAAAGGTACGCTGAGTTCTTCAAATTTACATCAGTCGGTTGAGGTGGCAACCCCGCCGGAATTTAAAAATGGCGTGGAGGGAATTTGGTCTCCCGAACATCTTTTGGTGGCATCGGTCAGCAGCTGTTTTATGACAACATTTTTAGCAATTGCTGAAAATTCAGGTCTGGATTTTGTAACTCTGGATGTGAATGCAGTAGGTCTGCTCGATAAAAAAGATGGGAAATTCATGATTACGGAGATTGAACTCGAACCGGAGCTTGTAATATCCGATGATAAATATGGTGAAAAGGCTCTGCGAATCATGCATAAAGCAGAAGCAGCCTGCCTTATAACGAATTCTTTAAAAACCACAATTGCCTTTAACCCTCGTGTACTCATTGGCGAGGAAGCGGGGTGACTCGCTGATCTGAGACCAGGTTTTGAATATCGAATAATGAATCACGAACGATCAGAATATCGAACACTGAATAACAAACGCCGAATTTTGAACGATCAGAATATCGAATAATGAATCACGAACACCGAATTTCGAACAGATAACACGTCGATATTCTATATTCATCTGTTCGATATTCGACATTCCCCTGTTCATTATTCATTATTTTTTTTGGCGGTTTGAATGCTTTTTACAAAAATGGCGATCAGCTCATTTACTTCTCTGATGGCATTTGTGATCAGAGGTGTATCCGTCAGAAATCCCTTCTTCCGCATGATCTTCATATTAATTCTCGTCTCGCGCAGTTCTTTAAGCATGATGCTGACTTTGTGTATAAAATCCTTCCGTGATTCCGCACTCTGCGCCTCGCCATACACCAGAGCCGGCGACGTTCCGGAACGGATGATTTGTCCCGATAAATACCTTCCGGCATCTGTTCGCGGAAGAGCTTCTGCAATATCAATTGACTGTACAGCAAATTCGATCAGCCGATCTTCAAGATCATAATTTTCTCTTTTCATCATTTTCTCCATTGTAATGTAGTTATCACTCTTGTGTCAATAGTATGATCCAAAATCTGCGCTTTACTTACAGAAATCTTTCAAATATCGAACGGTCAGAATATCGAACACTGAATCATGAACGCCGAATGTCGAACGGGGGGAATATCGAATATTGAATAATGAATGCCGAATGTCGAACGATCAGAATATCGAACACTGAATAACAAACGCCGAATTTTGAACAGACAACACTTCGACATTCATCCGTTCGATGTTCGATATTCATCTGTTCGATGTTCGACATTTCACAGCTTCGATATTCGTTATTCAATATTCAGCGTTCGACATTCCCACTTCCTTCGTTATTCGACATTCATCTGTTCGATATTCGATATTCAACATTCCTACCGTTCGAAATTCATTTCAAACCCTTGCATCTGCAGTTCCATCTCATCTTTGAGGCGGCCGGGATCGACGGTACTGGTATATCCGTATTCATACATGATCTCTGTTCCCATCAGCTGATACACCCCGATGACTGATGGAATCAATTCTGCGTAAAGGCCAAAGATGTGACGGATGCTTTGCAGGCGGGTAAAGTCGCTGTCGTGGGAAAAATTGGCAATGGAGGCGTCATCCATTTTTTCGATGAGTGACTGCAGGTTGTAGATATATGCAAGCTGGTTAGCGGATGAAAACGGAACATCTTTAAAGATCCCGGTACTTAGCATCATTTGGTAGGCTGATGATCGCAGTAGCGGTGGCATCGCCCCTCGCCATCCCTCAAGCTGGTAGCCGTACATCTCGCGGACCGGCTCACCGGCCTGCATCAGGCTGTCGATCTGACTGGTGATATACGTGTAATAGTAAAAATTTTCCACCATACGGTCGTGATTGTAGCGCATCTCCGCCGCGATTGACGTAAGTGCATTTTCAGCTACAGCCCGGTTGTTGCGGCCTTCGCGCCACTCATTAACCAAAAAACCAATCATCACGCCGATCACAATTGCAGCCACCTCCAGGATCAGAAGCCAGCCAAAACGCTGATTCCCTTTTGAAGTGAGATACGGATCCGACGCCCTCCTGTGATGACGTAACATAGGCAAGAATATTAGTTACCAGATTCCACCAATAAACGCCAAAACAACATTTGTTGCAAGCAAAACGTGGGAAATGTTGAATATCGAATATCGAATGACAAATGCCGAATAATGAACAGAGAACACTTCGATATTCGAAATTCAATATTCAGCGTTCGATATTCCCCCCCGTTCGATATTCGATATTCAATATTCAGCGTTCGATATTTGTCTCCGCTTGTTTCCAAAAATGAATGATTTCCTGCATTTTTAGTGTTAACCTATTGTATATTTTCTGTTTATGATAAATATTTTGTATAAATGTTCGCCATGGAAAAGAGACTACATATATTCTTTCTGTTTCCGGTTTTGATCCTGTTGGTTTTCGCCGGGTGTTACGAACATCCTATGCAGCAGAGAATAGATCAGCAAACCTCAGATGAAGAATCTGCTGAGGTTACAGGGCAATCGGATATTCTTCAGACCGGAGAGGCGAGCTGGTACGGGCCGGGATTTCATGGTCGGCTCACCTCAAACCGTGAACGGTTTAACCAGAATGACCTGACAGCCGCACACCGAACGCTTCCTTTTAACACCATCGTGGAGGTGGTGAACACCGAAAATAACGAAACGATTGAGGTGCGTATCAACGACCGGGGACCATATGCGCGCAATCGCGTCATTGATCTCTCCCGGGCGGCGGCTGATGAGATCGGCATGATCGACGAGGGAGTGGCCGATGTGGAGCTTGTTCTTGTTGAGGCGGGCGGACCCATACCTGAAAATCTGAACCGGCCAACGTTCACCATTCAGCTCGGGGAGTATAACCTGGCCTCATACGCTGGCCGGTTTGCCGACGAGGTGGGAGATGGGGTGCGTGTGGAGCAGCGATTTCCGCGCGGCAGCGTCCGCACGGTTTACATGATCTACTACGGAAACTACACCTCCATGAGCAGCGCCAACGCCGACCTCGAACAGCTGCGCGAACGCGGATTCGATGGCTTTGTCCGGCAAATAGACTGAAAAATATCGAACACTGAATAATGAACGCCGAATGTCGAACGGGGGGAATATCGAACACTGAATGATGAACACCGAATTTCGAACGATCGGAATATCAAATATTGAATCATGAACGCCGAATGTCAAACAATCAGAATATCGAACACTGAATCACAAACGCCGAATTTCGAACAGATATCACTTCGACATTCGTAATTCAATATTCAGCGTTCGACATTCCCTCATTCTTTCGTTATTCGACATTCATCTGTTCGATGTTCGATATTTTGCTCGTTCATTATTCATTATTTCTTTTGGCGGTTTGAATGCTTTTTACAAAAATGGCGATCAGCTCATTTACTTCTCTGATGGCATTTGTGATCAAAGGCGTATCCGTCAAAAACCCCTTTTTCCGCATAATCTTCATATTAATTCTCGTCTCGCGCAGCTCTTTAAGCATGATGCTGACTTTGTGTATAAAGTCCTTCCGTGATTCCGCACTCTGCGCCTCGCCATACACCAGAGCCGGCGACGTTCCGGAACGGATGATTTGCCCCGATAAGTACCTTCCGGCATCTGTTCGGGGAAGAGCTTCTGCAATATCAGTTGACTGTACAGCAAATTCGATCAGCCGATCTTCAAGATCATAATTTTCTCTTTTCATCATTTTCTCCATTGTCATTGTAATGTTGTTATCACTCTTGTGTCAATGGTATGATCCAATATCTGCGTTTTACTTACAGAAATCTTTCAAATATCGAACGGGGGGAATATCGAACACTGAATGATGAACGCCGACTTTCGAGCAGACAACACTTCTATATTCTATATTCAACTGTTCGTTATTCGACATTCATCTGTTCGATGTTCGACATTTCACAGCTTCGATATTCGTTATTCAATATTCAGCGTTCGATATTCCCTCATCCCTTCGTTGTTCGACATTCCTCCTGTTCGATATTCAACTATTTTTATTGAATCTTAGGATCGTTTAGTTGAAATTATCGTCTCAAGAGTCATTAAACCATCTTTGATTATTTTATCAACGGACCCTTCCATATCAACTGAATCACCGGCCCTGAAGGTGTTGGTTATTCTGGGCCATCCGCGAATGCACAGTCTCAACTCGGCACTCGCCGATTCCTATTGCAGCGGGGCCGAGGAGGCGGGCGTGCAGCTGAGACGGCTGAACCTGGGGGAGATGGATTTTGATCCCGACGTGCATGAAATCTCGCCGGCGGATCAGCCCCTGGAACCGGACCTCCAGCATGCCAAGGAGTTGATTGAGTGGGCCGATCACCTGACCTTCATCTATCCCGGCTGGTGGGGCGTGGGCCCGGCCCGGCTGAAAGGATTTCTGGACCGGGTTCTGCTGCCCGGCTTTGCCTTTACCGAGCGCAGCGACGGCACCTTTAAAGCTCTCTTAAAAGGCCGGACCGCCCACCTGATTACCACCCTCGATATGCCCTCCTGGGTCTATCGCATCATTTTTCGTGCGCCGGGCCACAATGCCATGAAACGCTCGTCGCTCGGTTTTTGCGGTATTGACACCACCCGGATTCTCACCCTGGGTCCGGTGAAAGATTCAACGCCCGACCAGCGCAAATTGTGGCTGCAAAAGGCCCGCAGCCTGGGATCTTCGCTTCAGCGGGGAGTGCGGAGCCGCACCGGGTCTGTTCTGCACAACACTGCATCCTGGCTGAAAGCACTGCGCCTTCAGTTCTATCCCATGACCTGGATTGCCTATACCGTGGGGGCGCTGGGTGCAGCGGCTGCAACCGGCGTCTGGGATCTCTGGATTTACGTGTTAGGCTTCTGTTTCCTGTTTTTCCTGGAGGCGGCCACTGTTTTCACGAACGAATGGTTTGATTTTGAGACCGACCGCATCAACGAGAATTACGGCCCTTTTACTGGCGGCTCGCGCGTGCTGGTTGATGAAAATCTCTCTCACCGGCAGCTGGCCGTCGGAATTGGAACGGCACTGTGTTTAACGGCCGGAAGCATGTTCCTGCTTCTAACCCAGTCCGGCTTCTCTGTTCCCATACTGACCATCATGGGAGTCATGACCGTTCTGGCCCTGGGATACACAATCCCTCCGCTGAAGCTTTCATGGCGGGGATTTGGCGAGCTTGATGTGGGCTTTACGCACAGCCTGGGAGCTGTGCTCTGCGGATACCTGTTCCTGGACGGCCACTGGATGAGCCCCTTTCCCTGGCTGGTGAGCATTCCCCTGTTTTTATCTGTATTGCCGTCGATCATCCTTGCCGGTATTCCGGATTATAGCGCCGATAAAAAAGCGGGCAAAAAGACCCTGGCCGTTTTGCTGGGGAGAAAACGCGCAAAACAGGCGGCCCTGCTGTTTACGCTGCTGGCGGTCGTTTCTGTGGCTATTCTTCAAGGCCGGCCGGCTTTGATGGGTACGCTCAACGGACTGATTATTCCGGCAGCCCTGCACGGAATGTTTCTTATGTATACGCTCTACCAGGATCAAAAAGGAGAACAGAGTGAGGGCCGGATAGACAGCTTGATGGCACTTTCACTCAGTTTCATCCTTTGGTTCGGCATCATCCCCCTGATTCACATTTATTGAATAACGAACACCGAATCACGAACGATCAGAATATCGAACACTGAATAACGAACGCCGAATGTTGAACGATTAGAATATCGAACACTGAATGATGAACGCCGAATGTCGAACAGTTGGACATTCGATATTCCTTATTCTCCTGTTCGATATTCCACTTCGTTTTGCGATATTGCCACCAGCTATGATCAACGCAGACCCAGTTTTAAAACCATTTTTTCGCTTCGGGCCGATCATTCTCCCGGATGGGATGAACGTTCGAAAGGATAAATGCAATATGTTCAAAATGGCATAACAATGATCACCCACTCGACCATATTTTCGATGGATATTTTTGAAAAAGATACAGGTGGATATGACGCGATCACAAAAGATTAAAGTTTTGGAGAACTATCTTATCCGAACTCCTGAAAATTACAGGGACTCCTTTAAAACCGATATCTATCTTTTCTTTAACGAAGATTTTACTAAAGACAATCCGTTATTAGGTTTTCTGGACTCACTCAACGAGCAGAGTGAAATTGAGAGTTGGGTTGATTTGGTAACATCCCAAATTGTTTTGAAATTTGATGAGGAAGTGGAGACTATCGGAGATTTTATTGGGGAGTATTTAGAGGTTAATTAATTATTCATTATTCGACATTCACAGTCAGATTATGTTCTTTTCGGAATGGGGAGTATGCGTGTGAGGACAGCTAAAATTTTTCCAAAGGGGTGACTTAAGTTGACACCCATAATGTTTATATTTGAGCCAACTTGAATTTGAAAGAAAACCTTGACTCAATGGGTACTTTACGATTTTCCGGGCATGAGTCTTTTCAGTGTCGGAATCTTTGGCTTAAAAAGGGTTTCGATTTTGTTACCAATCCAGATGAAAGTAGAACAGATTTCAATCACGACCTCGCTGTTTTGGATTTAGGTGTCGGTAAAAATATGGTTTCGTCTATACGTTTTTGGTTAAAAGCGTTTGATATGGTTGATGACGAAAATGAACAACCAACTCAATTAGCAGAGTATTTGTTTAGTGAATCTGGAAGAGATCCATTTTTAGAAGATTTAGGTACTCTCTGGCTTCTTCACTACAAATTGGTGAAAAAATCTGAGGCAAGTATCTATCATTTGGTATTCAATAGATTTAGAAAGCAACGCATTGAATTTACCAAAGAACATCTGTTCAGTTATTTAGTTAATGAGTGCGAACGGTTAGATGAAAATCATTCTCCCAATTCTATTGAAAAAGATGTTGGGGTATTTTTGAAAAGCTACGTAACGCCAGATCAGCAAAAGAAAAAAGATAAGATTGAAGATCGGTATTCATCTTTGTTGATCGATCTTAATCTCGTTAAAAAGTTTAAGAATTATGGCACTCAAGAAAATGAGTGGTATAAAATTGAGAGCTCTGACAGGGAAATGCTACCTATTGAGATCTTTTTCTACGTAATTTTAGACAATTTTGACACATCAAGTACGAATGCTAACAGAAGAAAATCAATCTCCTTTCATAAGTTGATGAACGAAGATAATAGTCCCGGTAATATTTTCGCTCTTACTCCTGATGCACTTGTCACCAAGATCAATCAGCTGGTGCAAAATTTCTACGGAGTGGTTTACAAAGACAATGCAGGAGTGCGCGAACTCCAGTTTAATGCCGAATTTGATAAAGAAGAGATTTTAGACAAATACTATGCAAAAAATTAGTAGCAGCTTTAATCCATCGGTAAACATTGAGCGAGATTTAGATAAAGAGTTTGAGTACGTCGTGACTCCTAACTCCCGCCATATCTATAACCAGTTGGTGGGAAGCCTAAATTCAGGGTCGCACTCTTTTTCCATTATCGGATCTTATGGAACGGGTAAGTCTTCTTTTCTTGTGGCATTTCGAAAGAATCTCATTGGGGAAACCCTCCATTTTGAACCCCTGAATGGTGAATTTTCAAATGTTGATGGGTTTGAGTTTGATTACATCGTTGGTAAATATGGATCACTGATTGAAGAACTCGGTCTTCATTTTGATATTGAAGATTTTCGGAATGAGAAGGAAATCTTAGCATGGATAGACCAAAAGCATGAGCAGCTAAAGAAAGAAGGAAAGTTTTGGCTTTTAGTGATTGATGAGTTCGGGAAACACCTTGAATATGCTGCCAAAGAAAGTCCGGAAAAGGAACTCTATTTTATTCAGTTATTGGCTGAATACGCAAATGATGAGGATAGAAATATTTTTTTCATTACAACTCTTCATCAGGCGTTCGATTCGTACGCACATGGCCTTGATAGTCAACAGAGAAAAGAGTGGGACAAAGTTAGAGGTCGATTAAAAGAACTGACTTTTAATGAACCTGTTGAGCAACTTCTCTACATAGCCAGTGAGTTTTTAAGTGAAGAAAAAACAACTCCTTCTGTAGATAAGAAAATCAAACGCCTTCTTAAGGCGATTGAAATTGCAAAAGTTTTTCCATTGAAAAGTGAGCTGAATCTCGAATTAGCCAAAAATTTATATCCATTAGATCCATTGTCTGGTTCTGTACTATCATTAGCTCTTCAGAAATATGGGCAAAATGAACGGTCCCTCTTTACATTCTTACAATCAGATGAATTCCTTGGAATAAACGATTACGATCGCAAAGAGAATCCTTTCTATAACCTGGCATGCGTGTATGACTATCTTATACATAACCATCATTCATTCCTTTCTTCAAAGTATAATCCACACTATGTGCAGTGGAACGCTCTTAAAAAAGCTATAGAACGAGTTGAAAGTATTTTTGATGAGAATGTCTTTGAACTTAAAAGAGTTGTAAAAGCTATTGGCTTGCTGAATATTTTTGCAACGGAAGGAGCTAAAGTAGACGGTGAATTTCTTATAAAATATGGTGAAACAGCTTTCGGTATTGGCAAAATATCTGATTTGATTAAGAAGCTTGAAATAAAACAAATCATACGGTACCGATCTTACAAACAGCAATACATATTATTTGAAGGAACAGATTTTGATATTGAGTATGAACTTCAGCAAGCCTCAAGTAAAATTGATCCGGTCACTGATGTCGTTACTCCACTCCGGAAGTATTTTGAATTCCCATACCTTCCGGCAAAACGAACTTATTATGAAAAAGGGACACCCCGCTTTTTTGAATTCATACTTTCCGAAAAGCCAATTCAAAAAACACCGGAACAGCCGATCGATGGGTACATCAATCTCGTTTTTAACACTTCATTTGATAAGGTTTGGGATATTTCCCAGGATGTAGAGGAGCCAATTCTTTACGGTGTTTTTGAAAATACCTCAGAGATTGAGAATCAGATATTTTTAATTGAACGTACGAAATCGGTCATCGATGTGATTGATTCTGATAAAATTGCTGAACGGGAGTTAACGGGATTGCTTGATACTCAAATCGAGGAGCTGAATAGTTTAATAATGGATAATATCTATTCAGCTTCAGAGGATTTACGTTGGACTCACGATGGAATTGAGTTCAAAATTAATAATAGCAAGGCGCTAAATAATGAGCTATCAAAAATATGTGATAAGGTATATCATAAAACACCAATTTTTGATAATGAACTCATTAATAAAGAGAAAGTCAGTCCAGCGATATACAAGCCACGGAAAACTCTTCTAAAGCTTCTTATTGAAAATTCTGTAGAAGAGAACTTAGGGTTAGATCCAGACACATTTCCAGCAGAAAAAACGATCTATCTCTCATTGCTGAAACAGAACGGTATTCACAGAGAGAATGGAGAAGCGTGGGAATTGGGAGAACCCGATGCAAACAGTGGGTTCAATCAGCTGTGGGATGAGTGCGAAGAGTTTTTCGAAAGCACAAAATCGGGTAAACGGCCGATTACAGATTTGATATCTACTTTAAAGAACCCCCCTTTTGGGCTGAAAAATGGATTTATTGAGCTGTGGATACCAATTTATCTGATTATAAAAGAGAATGATTATGCGCTTTTTCAGGAGGAAGCGTATATCCCGGAATTAAGTTACGACATTATCAATCTGGTTTATCGGGATTCTAAACTCTTTGAAATTAAGGCATATCACATTAGTGATGTGAAAAAGAAAATCTTTTCGAAGTATCGTGCTTACCACGAACAGGATGAGCATGCAGATTTCTCGAACAGCAGTTTTGTTGAGACAATACGCCCGTTTCTGCTGGTGTACAATGGGTTGAATGAGTATGGTCGTACGACCTCAAAGATAAGCCAGTCTGCACAAAAAATTCGGGATGCTATAAAAACAGCTACGGAACCTGAAAAAGCTTTTTTCGAAGATTTTCCTATAGCACTTGGCTACACTAATTTGGATAGTTTAGATTCTGAAAAGATCCTGAAACAGTACGTCCATGACTTAGATAAAGCAATTGACGAAGTCAAAAAAGCATATGACCGGCTCATTGATAGGATTGAAAACTGCATGCTGCAGACCGTTGATATCGACATTGAAACTAATTTTGAAGTCTATCAAACGATAGTTCAAGATCGATACGAATCGATTAAGTCATACAAGCTTGCACCATACCAAAAGAAATTACTTGACCGGCTAAAGTCTCCTTTGGCCGATAGGGAAAAATGGATTAGCTCTGTTGCCTTTGCCATTTTGGATAAACCACTGAGCAAAATGGATGATGATGAAGAGCCACTACTGCTCGATAAATTGAGTACACGCTTAGAAGAGCTTGATAATCTGGTTGAATTGAGTAGTTTAGACTTTGATCCGAAAAAACAAGATGCATACAGGCTTAAAATTCAAACGCTCAGCAGAGAATCAACGGACATAAATGTAATTGCAGACAAGAAAAAACTTAAAAACGCATCAAAACGAATTGAAAAAATAAAAGATCTGCTTACAGACGACAAAGAAACCAATCAAGCAGTTCTTTTAAAAATCTTAGAAGAGTTGGATAAGTAATGAGCGACGTTCGACAGGTTATTGGTATTAGCGGCGGAAAAGATAGTGCAGCACTTTCGATCTATTTACAGGAGAATTTCCCATCCCTGGATTTGGAAATGTACTGTTGTGATACGGGCCGAGAGCTGGATGAAACCTATGAATTGATCGAAAAATTGGAGGCCTATTTAGGTAAGGAGGTAAAACGTCTAAAAGCCATTGAGACGGACAATATGGCGAAACCCAATTTTGAAAATAGTGAGGAGATATCTCCATTCGATTACTATTTAAAAGATTACGGCGGTTTTCTACCCTCGTCACATGCACGATGGTGCACAAAGAATTTAAAATTAAAACCATTTGAAGAATACATAGGTGACGATCCCACCATTTCCTATGTAGCCATTCGAGGGGATGAACACAGAGAAGCGTATGTATCTACAAATGAAAATGTGCAAACCATATTTCCATTTAAAAAGAATATCTGGAGTTTTGATGTAATATCGTTGGTGCTGGATCATCACAACATCGGTCAGTTTCGAGATATCTACGAGAACAAGGTAAAACCCGATAATCTAAATCGAATTTTAGAAGAGGTTGAACGCCCCATCTCTGTAGAGCATAACCTGAATCGAAAGACAAAAACACTGATCGATTTAGATGTGACGGCGTTCAACTACGCGGTTTTTCATTTCTTAAAGAAAACTGATTATCCATTGGCCCGTTTGGATGATTTCCCATTATTGGATAAAAGTCATTTAATGCCGGACGACCAGGTCATTGTTCGCGATCAAGTTTTTAAGATGCTAGAGCGTACTGTAGGAGTTCCTGAGTACTATAAAAAAATTGAGTATGAAGTAGACGGACAGACCGGGACCTATTCCCGTACCCGATCAGGCTGCTTCTTCTGTTTCTATCAGCAAAAGATTGAGTGGGTATGGCTATATGAAAATAACCGCGAAAAATTTGATGAGGCTGTTAAGTATGAGAAAGAAGGATTCACCTGGATGGAAAACGAATCCCTTCTTGAATTAGCCAAACCTGAACGTAGAGACGAAATAAAACGACAACATTTAAAAAAGAAACAGAACGGATCCAGCAAAAAATCCAAAACTCTGTTGAACAATCTCCTTGATGACAATGAAAAGGGAGAATACTTCGACAAAGAGGATGAGGATTATGCTGGGTGTACGGTTTGTTTTATTTAAATAAATGTTCAATCTATTCTTCCAAAATTTTTGAAATATAGTTTTTCCCTAGCCCGTTCCAATCAATACCCTCCAGTAAATCAAGCTCAACATCATTAAAAAGCTTTTTTGTTTCTTCCTTAGAATCAGATATCCACCCATTTAATACCGATTCTATATTTTCAAATTCTACTTCTTCGATGATGTTGCCAGTTGACTCTAACCATCCTCTGAGCTTAGTATTTAATTTATTTTTGAAAACTTCTGCTTCAGGAGATTTTTCTTTGTTTTCATCTTTATTATAAAAACTGTTTTCTCTTTGAACAATTCTCAGAATAATCTTGTGATATGCAGGCCAAGAGCGTGGATTTGTACCACTTGTAATTATAGCTGGTCTAAGTACTGTAAATATATTTATCCAACTCTCTAATGATTTACTATTTAGCCCTTCTTTAAAAGAATCAATAGATTTATTTATAATTTCTTCATTAACTTCTTCGTACTTATCGTACATATAATCAATAAAGGCCATAAAATAACCAATTTGAAATGCTTTACTCCTTACCGAAGTAAAGGCACTATTGATCCTCTTTGTTTCAACATTTTCAAAGTAGACAGATCTGGCTTCAACAAATTCGTCCTCGATTTCTTGTATAATTTTTAATTTTTCCTGAATTCTCTGAGAATCCGAAACTCTACTGCTCGGTATGTTTCTAAAAGAATAATACAACCCCTCTCCTCCACAGAATACTTTTCTCCAGATCTCTTTTTTTTCAGCTGACCAAGTTGTGTTATAAAGTCTTTCTAGATCACTACAAGCTTTGAAGTGCTTGTTTGTAAGTATAAATTGATCGAATAGTTTCTTATATATGGGGAATATCCTGTGTTTAAATTCTTCTAAATACTCATCTTCTTCCCTATTTCTTTGAAAATGTTTTTTGTAATTATTGTTATCATCTTCATATGTTTTTGTGCTAGATTTAAAAAGAGGCAAGATTTTATCACATTGACTTAAATCGGTGTATGAATTTGGCGTTTGCTTTACTTTATATCTATTCAATTGATTATTTACTCTTGTCCCAAAAAACAACCAATTGTTAATATCGTGCATTATTTGTGGTGTGGTAAGTGTAAATACGTGAGATGTCGATTTTTTTAAATCTGAATCAACATCAAAACCACTATGCAACAATGAAAATTTATTTGTCTTGAAAGATTCTTCAGTTGCTAAAAGTGTGTAATAATATTTTGTAAGCACTGATGCTGGCTCAAAATCATTCAATAAAATCTTTCTTGATTCATTGACAGGTCTTGCATTGCTGTTAACATCAACAAAAAGCTTCCTCGAGATAAGTTTCGGATCAATATCTTCGCCATTCGATTCAAACCATATCAACGTTACTGGTAAATCAGATATATAATTGTCCACAGGTTCTACCTCTTCGTAAAAAGCTTCGTAGATGGAATTTTCTCTATCCTCAAATGAATCACAAATAACTCTAAAAGCGTTAGCTCTATGTTGTCCGTCCAACACAATGATGTCTGTCTCAAAATTATCTATAAACAATTTACCCAATGAAGTAGGACTTCCATCTTTATCATTAAAAACTTCAAGTTTCCAATTATTTTCATAAAAGATAGTGCCGTCTTGCTCTCCACTAATTTTCGGGTATTTATTACTACCAACAGTCAAAAATCCTTTGGGTACTAGAGCTGCCAGAATTGCTGGAAAAAATGCAATGTTATTTCTTTTTTCCCCCATTAAATATGGTATTAACTCATTTGCGACCCTTGAATCATTTAGATCTCTTTGTAGTAATGAGTTTATATCGTCTATTTCTGATGAATTTGCCCTTTCTCTCATAGGCTTCAACTCTTTTAAAAGAATACTTGGGCCAGAATTTCTCACTTTTTTATTAGCGAACGTTGAAAAATATTTAATTTTTAGATCTTCATTTGGAATTGAAAATTCTCCAAATTGCCCGAGTAATTCGATATAAGTTTTGTCACTACTTGGAATGTCCATTTTATTTATTTCCGTCCAAATGTTGGGTTATATGTTCGATTCAAAATGTATTCAATTTTCTTGATTTCCTTGTTTTTTCCTGGTTGAATATTATAAAAAACTTTTACGTATAAATTTCGCTCAGATATTTTATCAATGTTTTTTGATATGGCATTAGCTAATCTACCAGCAAAAAAAGAAGATTCTTCATCAGTATCTATTCTGTTTTCGGAGAGAGTACCATTTTCTTTACTAAGATCTTCAGAGTTTAACTTTCTTATCAACATTTTTTTATGAGTATTCAAACGAATTCTAAGATTTGTTTTTGATATTCCTATATAGATCGGTGGACTAAAGAAAAAGGTTGCTGCTTTTATAATTGAATCGTCAACAGTGTTTGACGCAATATTCATCTTATTTTTTGAAAAAACAGAACCATCATAAAGATCATTTAACTTGCCCTCAACTTTTACGTCGTATTGTTTTTCGTTGAAAATGTCGGAATACTCACTGACTGAATTAGCATCAGTGTAGATATGCCAAGAATATATTCCAGGAGTCTGTGGGATAAGATCGAATTTATCTAGTTTATAAATATTGCATTTGTAATCCTGCAGATACTTCTGATACATAATTTATTTCTTTTTAAAAATTATTTCAGAATATTTATTAACTATCACATCATACTTATCAGAGATAAAGTATAATAGCCACCGCATCAAAGTTTGCCAACTTCTTTTATGATCAATGTCTCTTATGTTTAACTTAAATTCTCTACCTAAAAAATTCGCCATTTCACCAAAGCTTTTACTTCCTATTATGAATTCATCAATTTTTCTTATTACTGGCATTTGAACCAAATAAAAAGAAATAGACTCTTCAAATACTTCCTTATTTAATCCGCGTTTTATAGGAAAAAAAGACAAATCGATTTCAGCGTGTTTTATTTGAACATCAGTTAACAACTCATGGTATTTGGAGTAATAAACGAAAAGATTTTCAGGGTTTCTTGTTCTTGGAATCCATTGATATAAATCTAAATGGTCTGCTATTATACTATCTTCCGCATCATAGCTAATTCCTAATTCGTTTACTTCATTAGATAATTCTCTGTCTTCACTCTGCTCTACTATTCTTTTTACCTGTTTAAACAGTTCATTGTTTACTTCAACCGACTGATTTACCAGTGCCATTTCAAATGAGCGACACTCATCGTTCAACTCAGAAGTTTGAAGTAATTCAAAATTAGAAGCTGCATTAGTAATTAAAGCTTTGGCAGTAAGATTTGCTGACCCCAGAATAACTGTATTATCAAACCGGTAATACTTTGCATGTAGATTTGGGGAAAGTTTTAAAGACATATTTTGGCTATCACGAATTAGCTCCCAAATTTCAATATCGCTGACACCGGATAATATCTCATCCAACCTCCACCGAGTATAAACAGTGAGTTTCGTTTTATCTTTTAAGTGCTGCAGAAGAATTTCAATGATAGAATGCTTTATGAATGGAGCAACCAATACAACCTCGTTATCAACTCTTGTCATTGAATTTTCAAGAAGAGATAATAGATCTTTATAATGAAATGAACGAGTATTAATCATTTCGCTCTAAAAACTGTCTGGCAATTCTACCCCAATCGTGCCGAACATCTTCCGCCACCTGTTTTCGAGCACCTTCAAGTTCGTCCTCGTATCTTGCCCATGCCATAAAAAGAAGCTGTAACCCTTCTCGAGCTTTGTCTAAACGATCTTTTAACTCCTCTTCGCTGGCTTCATCAGTATTCTCATAAAGAAGCTCCATTAAATTTTTATAGGCTGGATGTTCGAAATTAAGTTTTATGATAATTGTACCACCTTTTGGCCGTAGCGTAAAAAACGCGGACCCATCCATGTTTGCTTCTACAAAGTGATATTTTAATCCATCATTGAACGTATTTGCAATAACTCCTTCAACCACATCTGAGGAGACTTCCCAATTTTGCAATTCCTGTCGAATCACCTTCTCTCTTTCTTCTTTAGGGAGGTTTTCATCATCATCACTTTCACCGTGGAATCCTACCTCTTGTCGTTCTTTGGTTAGATCTGTCGCCTTTCTTTCAGCATTGTACCGACTGCGCTTACTATCATTTGTACGCTTACCATAACTCTGTTTTTTAAGATGTGTTCTTATTTCCGATAAATTTGAATTTATTGCGTGGTGCAAATCCAAAAGTACGCCATTAGGATCACCCTCTTCTCTTAATCGCTCTTTTGCCGCATGTACTGTTTCACCGTCCTCTTTAAAATCATCAACATTAATTGCGTTGAAATTCCTCGCAAATTGTTTGTTATTTGAAACACCAAATACATTATCCAATGCGGGAGAAAAGTGAATTTCACAACCCCACCAACGCTCTGTAGGATCATAACTTGTAACCCAAGTATCATTAAGTTCGAGTTCACGTTGAGCTCTAACAACAGAAACCCCTTGGTTTTTCGAGGCGTGTTTTCCATGTGGTTTGCGTCCCGGTTGAGTACCGCTTCTTGATTCTTTATTTGCTACCGAAAATTTCAAATAAACTTCATGTACTTTACCATCATGTTCTATTTCGAACGTTCTTGTGTTTCCGAAAGGCTCAAACATTGGCTTATCACTATAAGGTGGAGGGCATGAAGTATCATGCATTAAATACATCGGATCATTTGCTTTCGCAAAGTACTCTTCTCCTTTATGTGTATGATTTTCAATATCAAATGTATACATACGTATCTGCACATCATCATTATGAAGAAAATATCGATACATTCGACCTATTATATGCTCTGAATTACGTATAATGGACTTAGCTGTTTTCCACATTATTCGATCTAAATCAGTCCAAACTACTAAAGTTCCTGACTCTCCAATACTCTCTGCAACTTCAATCCATTTCGCAGGAATATTCCTTTTAGATGGCTCTGGTACTCGTCTCATCTCACCAGAAGTAATCTCTTTTAAATCTAAATATGAATAGTTAGCGCTTTCAATTCCATTTTGCCAACTCCAAACATCCACCCGTTTGCATTGTGAAATTGAAGAACTTGGTAATCCCATTCCAAACTTTCCAATTCCATTTTGATCTTCCGGGAAAAGATGGGTTCCATTTCCGAATTGAAGAGCCATTCCTAACTCATCACTACTCATACCACTCCCATTATCTAAAACCCCAATTTCTTGAATACGATTGCTGGTTCTTTTAGATAGTTGTACTGTTTTTTCTCCACAAAGTAACTCTACATTTTTAGCTCCTGCCTGGATGGAATTATCGATGAGTTCAGCAATCGCATATGCTGCATTTTTGTACCCATTATCTCTCATTGCTTTGACCGCTAAATGAGCTGGTACTATATCACGATCATCGTTGAGTCTAATATTGTTTTCTTGTAAGTCAGTATTTTTCATTTCAAATTTAGTTTAATTATCGTCCCAGACATCTTCCCAATTTGTAAATGCTTCAGCTACATTGCTAAAGCCTGGCAAGGTTGTATCAATGACAGTTAAAATTTCTGCTTTTTTGTTTCCACCGGCTTTTTTACCCCTTATTGCTCTTCCAACCATTTGACTATAAAGAACCAATGATTTTGTAGGTCGAGCTATTATTGCTGCGCTGGTTTTTGGAGCGTCAAATCCTGTTGTTAAAACTCCGTAGTTGCAAAGTATGATTGGAGAGGGATCTTCAGATTTAAATTCTTCGATCCATCTTTTTCTACTACTGTTAGGGGTGTTGGAAGTAATTGAGTATGCTTTTATTCCGATAGCTTGTAAAACTTTGGCCATTAAAGTAGAATGATCAACATTTGTGGCGAAAAAAAGTATTCGTTTATGTCTCTTAATCAGTTGTCTCAATTTCGAAATAATGACAAGATTTCTCTGAACATTGGTAGCTAATTTACTTAGAACAGAACCGGGAATATCAAGAAGGTTTTGAATCTCATCGCGTTCTTGATTGGTTAGACTTAAGTCAGTATCAACTTTAACCTTAGTATAATTTGCATCCGCTAAGTATTCTTGATCAACCAAGAAATTAACAGGGTTGTCATATCCATCAACATCTAAGGTTACTTTTTGCTTGTGGTAAAATTCAGAGAGTTTTAAATCTTCTTCAACATCGTTCCAGCTTCGACCTGGTGTAGCAGACAGGCCTATTAATCCAATTTCAGTAGAATGTACCAATAAGCTGTTTAGTACGTGCTTAAATGTGGGTGCAATTGATTGATGAGCTTCGTCAAATATAACTAATTTAGTCTTACTACCCAGTTGTCCGATAAAATACAGTCCGTTATTCGTTGTATTGTACATCTTAGATAGACTTGACACTACAACACCATCTTTTACGTCTTCGATATCAATATTTTGACTTCCCCAAAAACGAAATACATCAAGCGGTCTATTGCCTAACAGACCCCAACTTTCTTCAAATTCAGTAGCGGCTTGTTCACAAAGCTCTTCACTATATGCCAACCATACCACCACAGCTGGTTCAGTATTTCTTAGATAATCCGAAATAATATTCATGCTAGTACGAGTTTTTCCGGAACCCGTGGGCATGTGTAGCAAGACTCGTCTTAGCTCTCCATGGAAAATAATTTCTTTTACTTTTGTTGCGGCTTCTCTTTGATGTTTAAACAATCCATATTCTGGGGTAAGATTTTTTTTAGAAGGTTGTTCTGAAAATTCTTCAATTTTAGTTACTTCAACACCAAAAAACTGAAACAGTAGCTCTTCTTTTTTCGAATTTTTTCGAATTGAAAGTTTATTCAATGATGAGTAAGCATCATCATCAGCAACACCTAAATGGATAAGTAAATTTTTTGCCTGTTTAGGTCGAAGAAGTGAGAATATCTCATTTCTTGTGGGCTTATGTCTAAGAAGCTCAGTTCTATCATGAATATTTACTAGTATTTTTCGGAGATTTTTTGGTCGTATATAGTTTGGATCAATTGCATTTAGAATTTGAACAGCTTCTCTGTCAATTAATACCTGTAATGTTTCGTCGTCTGCTCGTTGAAGAACTGTTGAAAAATCTACCAAGATGATGAGTGTTTATTTTTATTATGGCCTTAAGTAAATGATAAATTATTGAATCTGAAAGAACTTTTATATTCTCAATATGACAACAAAAAATCGCATTTCTTAGCGCTCATACTTTTAGGCAGCTAAAACAGTATACTTATTTCACTGACCCAAAGCTTATCAGTTAATAGTAACTAAGGCTCAAATAGTATTTTGCCTTGGTGTACTCAATACGGTTTATCGACTGAAAAAGATTAATCTGAATACTGATTATTTATAGAGAACAATTTATGTCAACAGACCTTCAAATCAGAAACACCGCCTTCAACTGGCTTAATCAGCAGATAGACATTCATGGTGATGTTCTTTCCAGAGACTTGCTTCGAAGAGGTTTTGAATTTAGAGGAGTGCGAATTCCGTTGGTCTCTCCCCAAGGTATTTTCAAGCCTAAAGAAATGGATCTTCCGTTAACCATTACAACCTCTCCAAAAGGACCTTACGATGATAGTTTCAACTATCATGATCAGCTGCTCTATAAGTATCGGGGAACAGATCTCAATCATAGAGATAATGTGGGACTGAGAGAAATTATGAAACAAGAACTACCGCTTATCTACTTTCACGGCATCATTCCAGGACGTTACTTAGCCATATTTCCGGTATACATCATTGAGGACAATCCACAAAATCTTTCCTTTACGGTAGTTGCAGATGAAAAAGTAATAAATCCAGAATCGGAAGAATCTGAATTTGTTGGTGTGAAAGATGAAGGAAGGCGATCCTATATTACCAGCCAGGTAAGACAGAGAGTACATCAGCGCGGGTTTAGGGAAAGAGTTCTACAAGCATATCGTTCACAATGTGCGTTTTGTAATCTAAAACACGGCGAACTTTTGGATGCTGCTCACATCGTTCCAGATGGAGAACCGGACGGCACTCCAACCGTTGAGAATGGACTCGCCCTTTGCAAAATTCACCACTCAGCTTTTGATAAATTCATTATTGGCGTCACACCCGATTACCAGATAAAAATCCGAACAGATCTGCTCGAAGAAATCGATGGCCCCATGCTCACCTACGGTTTTCAAAAGCTGCATGATCAGAAACTAATCCTCCCAAAATCCAAAAAAGCCTGGCCGTCTCGGGAGAAACTGGATTGGCGGCATCAGAAGTTTGTTGGGATTTAGTTGATTAGGAGAGGGATAAATGGAGAGGGAGCGAGGGAGAGAAAGAGAGAGTGTGATGGGTGAATCGTTGAATCGTGGATCTGTTAAATTGTTTGTGGGCATCCTAATTTGCCCTTCCAGAATATCCCCAACGTATTGATTTCCAATCTGCGGGCAGAGAATCTGCGAGATGGGTCCAAAAAAGAGTCCGGTGAGGCGGTATGAGGTAGAATATTATTGGTCGTAAACATACTTTTACCTGTACATTAACAGTTATTGTTCAGCTATCACCCTATTATTACTTATACATTAAAAATTCTGTTTGGCCGTGTGGGGCAAATGCCTGTATATTATCAGGAGTTGCTTCAAACAAAGCCCTTCTTCTGAGCAACGTTTCACTTTCTTTTCCCATCCTCTGCCCTATACACAGTTCTATTCGCTGATGAAACTATGCTGTGGAATTGTTGAACTGTTGAGTATTGCGCTTATGCGCAATGTTAAATTGTGGAACTGTTTCCCGAAGAGTACCGGGGTCAGGGTCGGATTTAAGCGCATGACTGAAATTCGTGTTTTCAAGGTATATTTTATCCGGCTTTTGGAGTGCAGCCACGCCTTTGGAGGATCGGGTGAGCAGGTTTAGCAGTCTCGCCTGATCAAGATTGTTAAGATAGGGTTTCACCGTATCGCGCCCCATTCCACTCTTTTATCGACTTATCAATAGGTCAAAATAGTTGAAAGTTTGACTTGTATTCAGGTCGATTATTAATGGAAAGATAGAGTGACTGAGAGAGGGAGTGAATGAGAGATTTTTTGCAAGGATCCGATAATAGATAATCAATTCACTAACCTCTAAATAACCAATCAACTAATCAACCAATAACAATTACCACATATTGCTTTTTGAATTTAACAAAATTATACTCAAATTGCTTTTATGGAAAAGCAATTTAGTTATTTTAACCAGAGGCTGGCGTCTGTTTCACTAAACCAGGTCCGGCCACTGATCGGGGTTCTGAATCAGCCGCATCGCATGATCGGGATTAAAGGGGCCCGGGGAGTGGGAAAAACGACGCTGCTGCTGCAGTATGCAAAACAATCCCTGCCGCTGGATCAGCGAACACTCTATGTTAGCCTTGATGATCCCTGGTTTTCAAACCGGTCTCTCACGGAGTTTGCGAATGATTTCGTAAAGCAGGGGGGCACCACGCTCCTGCTGGATGAGGTGCATCACTACCCCGACTGGTCGGAACATCTGAAGTTTATCTATGATCAGTTCCCGGATCTTCGGATACTCTTTACCGGCTCGTCTGTTCTGCATATCGACTCATCCACAGCAGACCTGAGCCGAAGGGCTGTTTTTCGAACGCTGTATGGATTGTCGTTCCGGGAATATCTGAATTGGACGTATGGCATGCAGCTGGAGCCGGTGCCGCTCGAAGCCATTCTGTCTGATCATCTTGACATCGCACGAACCATCAATGAGAAGATCAGGCCGATAAAAGTCTTTCGGGAGTATACGCAGAGCGGGGTGTATCCATTTTCGTTTGAAAACAACGAGATTTTTTTGGGAAAACTTCGGGAAACATCCCGTATTGCTATCGAATCAGACCTTCGCTCCTACCATCAGCTGGGGCCGGATATGGTAAACTACCTGCTGAAACTGCTATCCGTGCTGGCCGATACCGTTCCGCTGGTTCCCAATATCACCAAATTAAGTGAACGCATCGGGTCCACCCGAAATACACTCATCCATCTGCTCGACTATCTTGAAAAGGCACAGATAATACATCGTCTCTATAAGCAGGCGGAAGGAATCACCCGTCTTCAAAAACCGGATAAGCTGTACCTGAATGATCCGAATCTGATGTTTGCCCTAAGCTGGTCTGATGTAAACATGGGAGCACTCCGTGAGACCTTTTTTGTGCACCAGGTGCGGCCGGTCTCCCCGCTTCGGCTTGCAAAACGGGGAGACTTTATCGTAAATGAAAAATTTACGATCGAGATCGGCGGGAAGAACACAACGGATAAACAGATTCGCACTCTTGATAACGCCTATATCGCTGCTGACGATATTGAGTACGGCTATGGAAATAAAATTCCGTTGTGGATGTTTGGATTGTTGTATTGATTGAATGAGGGAGAGTGTGTGTGAAGGAGTGAGGGGGAGATAGTGGGACCGTGGAGTGATGCGCTTGTGCGTATCGTCGAATTGTGGAACTGCTTCCCGCAATCACCCGAAATACTTCGGGACCAGTAAATGCACCTGGAATTGTTGAGGGAGAGAGTGGGTGAAAGAGAGATCTATTTTGCAGAGTTCCGATAACGGATAACCGATTTCCAATAACTGAATTGGCTATTTCGGGCGTCATCATGCCTCATATTTTTCTGGTTCTTGCCCGTCGATCGCCTCTATGCCTCTTTAGTAGGCCCTTGCATATAAACAGTAGTTAATATAAATTAACAGTTGTTAATCTCATTCTACAATTATGCGTCCTGTTTCCAGCTCGGATAGTGCCTTGAAAACACCCCTTAATGAAATCCTGGGGTACCCCGGGAATGTGCGTATACTTCGCTCTATGATAGAAAGACAGAATGCTATGAGCTATTCTGAGCTGGCAGAACGAACGGATATTTCTCTTCCCGGTGTCCATAAAGTGGTAAACCGATTATTAAAGACTGGAATTATTGCCTATCGGGGGAGTGGAAAACGACAGCTCATTGCAGCCCGTGAAGAACATCCGTTGTTTGAAGCTCTTTCGGGACTTTTTCATGCGGAGAAAGAACGCGTTGAATCATTGCATGCCGCTATTAAACAGGAGATTGGCAAGCTGAATCCCCAGCCGCTGTCGGCCTGGATGTATGGAAAAACAGCACAGGGAAAAGATCAGTATGGCGATCCGCTCCAAATTGCACTTTTTGGAAAATTAATATCGATCGACCCTGTCACGGATCAATTCAAAGAAAGAATGGCTGAGTCGGGAATTGAATCTAAATATGATATCACCATTCAGATAACCGGAATCACACAGGCGGATCTTGATGAAAATCATATAACCCTCCATGAAGGATACGAAATGCTGTGGGGGGTGGACCCGATTTTTTTTGCAGAAGGTAGACGAGGGACTACTGGTCTTACAACTCATGCCGAACTCGATTTGCAATCCTTGCAAGCAGGAAAAGCCTGGGCAAAACTTATTAAAATATATCCCGAAATCATCCGGAGAACGATCCGTCACCTTGAAAAACAGGTTTCTGAAACTGAAAGCGGTGTGAAAGGTGAGTTAACAGAATGGAAGCATCTTCTGGAATCCGCCTCGTTGCAGAGGCTGGCAAAATTTCTGGAATCGGAGGATGAAAAGGCTGTGCGTCTGAGGCAGTCAACCCCTTTCTGGCAGATTATTACTGAAGATGAAAGGGAGAAGCTTCAAAGTATCATTGAGTCATTGGCGTCATGAATCCCGATCAGTTAAAACATGCAATCCGTGCTGCTTGTGATGTTTCAGAAGATGATGAGCTCTACATATTTGGCTCGCAAGCTATACTTGGACAGTACCCAGAGGCTGACGAAAAACTCAGGAGATCTATTGAGGTGGATGTCTGCCCTGTAAATAAACCTCAAGCCGTAGACAAAATTGACGGCGCACTGGGGGAGATGTCTCAGTTCCATCAAACGCATGGATTTTATGTGCATGGGGTTTCCATCGAATCAGCTATACTGCCTGAAGGCTGGAAAGACCGAACTTTTTTGATCCGGGATTATAACAACACTACAAAACGGGGATATTGTGTTGAGGCTCATGATTTGGCAGCAAGCAAGCTGATGGCTTTTAGACCGAAAGACATTGGTTTCGTGAGATTATTGATTATCAATAAGTTGGTTGACACGCCCTTGCTAATCAGAAGATTAAAAGAGACATCTGCCGATGGCCAATTGATTGAACGTGCTGTCAACTGGGTTCGCAAAATTACGAATGAGTTAACTTCTGGTGCATGATTCTGTTTCTTCCTTATTTACACCTTCAAACATAAGTTGAATTCTGTTGTTGAACTGTGGAACTGTTCAATCGTGGAATTGTGGAATTGTGAACGCAGACTCGCTTACTTCATTACCTGATGTACCCATTCGCGTAGTTCATCACTGAATACGTTGAGGTCCTCCTCTTTCATGAGGCCATGGCGGAGCATCAGGAGAATGCTTATACCCATATCGGATTTTGAGTATCCATCCAGGCAGTCTCTCAGAATCTTGTCCTGCTTCTTCATGGCATCATACGCATCCCAAAACTGCTCTGTGGGGGTGCGCTTCTCGTCGTTCAGGATAGCAATAAATGTTTTATTGCGCTCAGCAAGATATCGCTCACGGAAATCCGGAAGGCTTTTCTGAAATATTTTCCAGTCTTGTTTAGTTGGTTTGATCATGAAAGAGGTTTAATTGACGGATTGATTTTTATCTGACTGATGCCGGAAATCTATGGATGCTTAATGTACCGGTCAAATTCTTGGTCATTTCTCTATTCGTGACTGGGGAGAGTGTATGTGTGAAAGAGTGAAGGGGAGACAGAGTGATAGAGAGAGGAAAAAATGACGGGAGACGGAGGGCCGGGGGCGGTGGGCCAGTGACGGAAGACTGAAGACCGGGGCATGCCGTGTTCCTGGTATTACTGTTGTGTGTTGTGCGCCGCGCTTCCCTTTCAGCGCCAATTGTAATCCTGCCTGTCCCGGGCTTTGTCCCGGGGAGCGCAGCCGAGGGGGCTCCTTGTTCCTGGATAGAACTCTGACAGCACGTTGTTTAAGATGAATCTAGACAACAGGAGATGTCTCGACTGCACACCTGAAAAGCTCAGGTGCTTCGCTCCCCGAGAGGAACCTCGGGCAGGCTGTATGACAGGGCGTTTTGGAGAGAATGAGCAACGTCCCTTCGCCACTGCAGCTACCACCTTTCCCAAATAACAAAAAGTCGACAACCAACAACGATCACCTGATCAACCCGCCTGCTTTGTAAACCTTTTCTACAAACTCGCCCAGCACTCCTCCATCCAGCCAGCGGGTGACGATCACCAGGTCGTTTTCTTCGTCCACCACAATGTAATTGCCGCCGAAGCCGGCTGCGTAGTACAGATGATCGGGAACGCTGCCCCAGTCGGCATCAAATCCAAGATCAGCGGCAGGTTTCTGCTCCCACTCCCCTCCGGCCTATGGAAAATAGAGGTCTTGCGCAACAGTATCGGAGAGAACGATTAAAAATGTAAGAATGAGGAGAAGTGCGGCGGAGAGAGTGCGGGCATTCATGGTGAGTGACGTTGGTTGAGGATGGTTCAGTTCATGGGAAGCAAAGGAAAAATAGCCATGAGTCGTGAGTGGAATAAGACTGCCTGCGACTCCAACCAAAAAAGTGTTTGCACACCGAAGTGCATTGTTGCACGCAAGTATGCGGGGTGACATGTTTTTTGAAAGGCAAATGCTTTTCGAATCACCGGAGGGAAAGGAACGCAACAAGTTTAGAATACTTTGGTAAGAGTGTATCCATTCATTGAACAACCGTGGATAGGTAAGCAATTGTAGTAAAACATCTTAACCAATTATCAAATAAACAGGAGACAGTATGAGTGACAACGTATATAAAAAGATAGAAATCGTCGGGTCGTCAACAACAAGCATCGAAGATGCCATTGAGAATGCAGTTGAGCGTGCCGGGCATTCCGTTGATAATTTAGGTTGGTTTGAAGTGACCGAAACGCGCGGGCATATTGTAGACGGAAAAGTGAAACACTATCAGGTTACACTCAAAATTGGGTTCACGCTGGAAGAATAGAAGAGAGCAGAGCGATTGCATCGCCCCGAATGAATCACCTTGTTCCTGGTAAGGACTCTGACAGGACGTTGCTCAAGATGGTTCTAAGAACGGGGCTCATCTTTTCACTTCGTGGGGAAAAAATGAGCCCCGCGAAGCGAAATGTCTCGACTACACACCTGAAAAGCACAGGTGTTTCGCTCGACATGACAAGCCGCTCTTTTTATAAATTGGCGGCGTATAAACATCCCATTGTGAAACCTTCTTTCCCACGCCGCCAAAGTAAGTATTCCTCGCGGCGCAGCACAAAACCGGGTTCGAAATTTCAACATATGCGCCGCGCTATATCTACCATCGCTGCTTGTCATCTCGAGTAAGGGAGCGGAGCGAACGCACCGAGAGATCTCCCATTTATAGGTTGGAGTTCTAAAAAGCCGTTGCTCAAAATGGACTCAAGAACCAGAAGATGTCACCGGCAACGCAGCCAAAGGGTCTCCCTGTTCCTGGGAAGGACACTGAAAAGCCCTTCTTTAAAAGACACACCGCCTCAACCAAATTTCTATTTGTCTGTCGCCGAAGTTTATAATATGATTGATATATCCGGTTAACATAAATCAATCTCAGCGATGTTTTCAATAAACAGGTTTACTCTTTCAATACTTCTTCTCTCCACCCTCCTCCTATTTTCCCTGACCGCATGCTCGGCTGACACTGACGATGACAGCGATCACGACGCGGGTCCGTCGGCAGATGCGCCGGAACTACTGATTCCGGCATCAATCTCCGCGGATATTGAACCTCAGTTTGAAAATGACAATCTCTACCTCAACGATTACAGCAATTTCCTCCACGCCGTGCAAATTATGGCCACTGTCTCCCGCGATTCAGAGTATGGCCATGAGGCGTACCGGCCCGATCTATACACCGACGGCATGAGCCGTAATGCGGAACTGTTCCTCGAACTCACCGCAATGATCGACTACCACTTTAACGATGAAGGGAAGATTGCGCCCCGACTGAAGCCATCCGGCGACGGCTATGCAGCGGCCGGTGATCCCGAGCTCTCCATCTATCCGCACCTGGTTTACGCCTATCACATCCATCACCGAAGCGGCCGTTTCGACTACGATCCCACCCTTTATGAACGCCTCAACCGTGAGGCAACCAACTACCTGGTTACCCCGGGTCGCTACCTGTTAGACGAACACTACCGGGACGGGTTCTTTCACGACTCCAACGGCGACACCAACAGCCGGAGCATGAGTTACGGGCTGGGTGGACTGCACGGCCACGCATACGCATGGATCGTCTGGAAAAAGCCGGGCGGAGAAGATACCATGGGCGTGCTGCCGCAATCCTCGCTGGAGCATTTTATGGGGTACAGCCCGGAGAGCATGACCGATATCTACAGAGAAATCGCCCGAACCCTGGATGAGGCGTGGGATGGTGAGCGCACCATCTATGATTTTGATGACGGCACCACCTGGCCGCTCGACGCCGTGGGCGCGCTTATTCGCGGGAAAAAAGCGATGTACGATATGCTCTGGATGTTTGGCGATGATGATGACCGGGAGATGGCCCGGACAGTTTTTGACCGGACTGCCGCGATCCTTGAATCGGTGGCCGGCCTGGCCGAGTCGTGGGGCATGCCTGCAGAGATCGAGTTCACCGGCGATGGCGCTGTGGCAGCATCAGATATTGTAAATCTGTACGACTGGTATCAGTTCCTGAACCACCTGGGCGGCGGCTACGGCTTCGACCGCGAACGTGACGGTACCGCGATGTTCATCACCGACCATCGCGAGGACCTGTTTGACCTGATCGGTGAGCTCTCTGATAACGCACTTCTGGGCGTGATGGAGCATCATCTGAATGAAGAGGGACGTCTGATCACCTCCGTGAACTACAGCGATGGATCTCCGGCCGATGAACGAATGACTGTCTCCACCGCCGGGATGTTCATCGCCACTGCCGGGAACATCTACCGGAAAGGCGATTCATTCGAACGCGCCTCCGACTGGGATTCCGTATCTGATGAAATAGCCGCCCGCAGCCGTGAGCTTTTTGACCTGAAGTTTGATCATTTTGAGCTGATGCTTGAAGTGGTAAAGGATTAAACAAGACCTGCCAGAGTGCGAACACAGAGAGCTCCTGGCAGAGTTTTGTGGTTGTTATAGGGCGGCGGAGTGAGGGGGAGAAAGAAGAGGGTGCGGAAGGCCGGAGACCGGAGAAATATCACGGCTGTACGCGGCGCTGCCGTGTACCTGGTTCAACTGTTGAGTGTTATGCGCCGCGCTTCCCTTTCAGCGCCAATTGTCATCCTGCCTGTCCCGGGCTTTGTCCCGGGGACCGGAGGCGTGTTTCTCGCCGGAGCGGAAGGATCTCCCTGTTATCGGCAGGAGTTTTGAAAAAGCGTTGTTTATAATAGATCCAATCAACAGGGAGATGTCTCGGCTTCGGTACGCAAAATCGCGTGCCTTCGCTCGACATGACAGTGCGTTTTGGGGAGAAGGGGCGGCGTCCAACGATCTGTTACTTGCACCATTCAGTGTCACGCCGCCAGAATAATTTCCCCGGCCGCTTTTCTCAATATGATTTACCTGTCAATAATAGTTCATCAACATATTAAAAATTATATATTAGACAACATCAGTGTATCATTACCTATATAATAGAAATTCTATTTGGCCGAGTGGGGCAGATGCCTGTATATTATCAGGAGTTGCTTGAAATAAAGCCCGCCTCTTTAGCAACAGTCTATCTCCCCGTCTCCCGGATGGACCTATAACCACATAGCCAATACACCGATCACCATCTCCTAACGAAGAAAAACGCCTCCATGAAACGTCTCTCACTTATAAAACCGGTGATCCCCTTTATGTTATATTTGCGAATAGGCTGTGCTTTTCATATAAACTGATTCGATACTTCTGACAATTGGCCCATCCCGTCGGGATTTTTCATAGACGGATTGCCATTCCGGGTCCGCCCTGAATGCATCCCAGCTATTTTCTGCGGCCTCTGTGCTTTCGTGGGAGAGGATGTATATAAGGGTATTATCTTTAAGCTCGGGATCTTCAGGTACCCAGTAGCCGATGTTTTTCATGCCATGTTTTTCAAAAAATGCCATAGTATGATTCTCAAAACGCTGATGCAGATCATCCAGTTTACCATCGTGTGTTGTGTAGGTACGCATCTCAAATACACGGGTTTCTGAAACTGCCTGTTGAGCAGAATCAGACTGGGCGGTTTCTGCACACCCGGTAACGGAAATAACGATGGCTATACATGCAACAAAAAGGAACAGAGGCTTAAATATTTTCATGGAAAAAGTTTAAATTAGGTTTTTATACGCTGAAGGTTACAAAAAATTCAGGCAGGATAAATTAGAATTGCGGTAAAATAATAACCTGTAGTCATTTGGATTAATCTTGACGCGGCAAGTTCGGTTTGAGGAACCAGCCTTCATAGAACCGTTTCTCATTCAAATAGTTCTGTACTCCTCTTTTTCAGATTATACCATCCGTTTGTCATGAAGGGCGGCGCGGAAACGCCTTCAGTAAGGACGCACATCACTCCAGATAATGTTTCAACCTATTTCAGTATTAGCCCCGGCTTCGGAACCGGGTAAAGCATTTGGGATCTTGGTGGCTGGGTCAATGGGTAAAAGAGGGAGAGAAGGGGAGAGTTTGATTCAATCCGCTTTTCCTGCCTGTCCCGGGTTTTGTCCCGGTAACCGCAGGGCTGCTTTTCGGCCAGAGCGGAGCTCATCTTTTCACTTCGTGGGGAAAAAATGAGCCCCGCGAAGCGATATCTCCTTAATCATGGAAGAAGTTTTGACAAGGCGTTGTTTGGATTGGTCCCAAGCAACGGGAGATGTCTCGGCTCATCCCGCCGAAAAGCACGTCAGGATTCGCTCGACATGACAGTGCGTTTTGGGGAGAAGGGGCGGCGTTCAACGATCTCTTATTTTCACCATTCAGTGTCACACCGCCAGAATAATTTCCCCGGGCCGCTTTTCTCAATATGATTTACCTGTCAATAATAGATTATCAACATATTAAAAATTATAGATTATACTACATCAGTATATTATTACCTATACAATAGAAATTCTATTTGGCCGTGTGGAGCAAATGCCTGTATATTATCAGGAGTTGCTTCAAACAAAGCCCTTCTTCTTGAGCAACGGTACTTTTTCTCTCTCTCTGCTTCTACACTTTCTACATTATTAATCGCTGAAAGAATTCTGTTGTGGAATTGTGAAGTGCTGCGCCTGGCGTTTTGCCAGTTTCGACTAATAGGGGCGATATCTCCTTTTTATCGGAAGGAGTTTTGAAAAGACGTTGCACATGAATGATTTAAAACCGTAATATATGGGGTTAGAAATCTGACTTCTATGCGCTATTGTTCACCGGCTTCTTTCATGATGGTGATAAGGAGGTTTTTATCAATTCTGAAATTAGTTTTATTAACCTTTCTAAGAATGGGCTTTACGCTGGGAATAATTCCTTCTTTTTTTGCTCGAAGAATTAAACCTAAAGTACCTGAATAACGCACCTTGAGCTTTTCAGCAGCTCTTCTTCCTTTAAGGTCGTCTATAATTACAATTGAATTGTTGATTGAAAGAGATAAGGCAAGAACGCTCGTTTCTCCTCTGTCAAGTTTCAGTTTGTTTACTTTCCGATACAGACCTGGGAGTGGTTTTTCGATTTTTATCCATTCCGGAAGAGTTTTCCTGAACTCTTTCGCCACCTTTGAAGTTGTAACTATATTTCTGCCAGGAAGTTTCAAGAGCCCAAGTTCATCAATTTTGGAAAGGAGAATCAGGCAACTTGTATCTGGAAGAATGGAATCAGAATTGTTCTGCATCTCTGAGGATTTCAGAGGAAGAATAGTTGATCAGAGACACGCCGAAGCCGGAGAGTATATCGGCGAATTCTGTTTTTGACATACCTGCTAGCTCCGCCGCCTGGCCTAAAGTAAGCTTACCTGCCTCATATAATTTGGCCGCAAGGAATTTTTTTGTTTCACCCTCATCAAGGTCAAAATCTTTGGGTATGTTTAGTGTGATCTCTTTCATGTCTGAAAGCTAATAAAAATTGGGTCAAATTACATCTTAATGAAAACAGTACAGAATCAATCTGTAGTCGTAAATGAATGATTGTTAAAAAAGAGAGGGAGTGAGGGGGAAATTGCTGGAGACGGAGGACCGGGGACCGAACATCATATCACGGCTGTACACAGCGCTGCCGTGTACCTGGTTAAACTGTTGAGTGTTGTGCGCCGCGCTTATTAACCAATACCCACTGTCATATCGACCGGAGGGCCGCCTTTTGGCCCGGAGCGTAGCTCATCTTTTCCCCGCGAAGCGATATCTCCCTGCTATTGGAGGGAATTCTAAAAAAACCGTTGCTCAAGATGGATCTAAGAACGGGGCTCATCTTTTTCCCGCGAAGCGAAATGTCTCGACTACACACCTGAAAAGCACAGGTGTTTCGCTCGACATGACAGTGCGTTTTGGGGAGAAAGGGCGGCGTCCAACAATCTGTTACTTGCACCACTCTGTGTCAACCTCCAGGATATTTTTCCCCGGGCCGCTTTTTTTAATATGATTTACCTGTCAATAATAGATTATCAACATATTAAAAATTATAGATTATACTACATCAGTATATGATTACCTATACAATAGAAATTCTATTTGGCCGTGTGGGGCAAATGCCTGTATATTATGAGGAGTTGCTTCAAACAAAGCCCTTCTTCTTGAGCAACGGCATTTCTTCTCTCTCTGCTTCTACACTTTCTACATTTTTAATCGCTGGCAGAATTCTGTTGTGGAATTGTTGAGTATTGCGCTGACGCGCAATGTTGAATTGTATCCCGTCATCGTCTGAAATAATTCGTGACCAGGAAAGGCACCTGGGAATTGGTGAGGGAGAGACGGAGTGAAAAGGAGATGGATTGAGTGTTTGTATGTTTATTAGTGTGCTCAGTTCAACAATTCAACTGCCTCTTCCCATCACTCCCTCGCTCTTTCACTCTATCTTTCAGTTGCATCTGATAACGGATAACCAATTTCCCAAAAACTAATTTCCGATTAACCAATCACCTACTCCACCAAATTCTGCCAGGAATTCTTTAATCCCGACTACGTCAATTTTTTCGTGAACTGGATATCTGTCTGTTCCGGGGGTAACGATGAAATTTTTAGTGGTTTGGTTGTCCTCAATTACATTGTGAAATCCCTTTGATGGTTTGGGTGACGGGTTGAGCTTTATTTCGATACACATCAGCGGCTTTTCATTTTGTACCACAACCAGATCTGCCTCCGCACCCTGGTGCGTTCGATAGAAGTAAAAGGTGTACTTGTCGGGTGCAGATGCCAAAATCTGTTGAAGGACAAATCCCTCCCAGGATCCACCCGCGGCCGGATGAGCACGAAGAGAATCCTCGTTGTCAATATCAAGCAGCGCATGAAGAACGCCTGTATCCCTGATGTAGACCTTGGGTGATTTGACCAGCCTTTTTTTTACATTTCTGTGCCACGGCTGCACCCTGCGGATGATATAGGCGTGTTCCAGGTAGTCGAGATACTTTGAGATAGTGGGTGACGACACGCCGACAGAACGCGCCAGGTTCTCCTGGTTCAATAGCTGGCCGTTTTGATGAGCCAGCATTTTCAAAAAGTTTTTCAGTTTCCCAAGGTCGGTGTTCAATCCCAGAAGCGGAAGGTCCCGCTCGATCAGCGTGCGGACATAGTCCTGAAGCCACCGCTGGCTGTATGATCTGTTTTCACTCAAAAATGCTTCCGGAAATCCACCCCTGATCCAAAGCCTGCTGATATCAAATTGACCAGAAATTTCCTGCCATGTGAATGGCGGTAACTCTTCATATGTAATCCGTCCAGCCAGTGATTCAGATGATTCACGTATTAAGACAGGAGATGCAGAACCCAGCAGCAGAAATCGACCGGGCCGCCGGTTGCGATCGATAACAGCCCGGAGAACGGGGAACAGATCAGGCCTGCGCTGAATTTCATCAATAATAATCAGGTGGTCATCAAACCGCTCGAAAAAAAGCTCGGGATCGGCGAGTTTGCCTTCGTCCCTGGGAGATTCGAGATCGAGGTGAACTGTATTTCCATCTCTGTTGGCTGCGACTCGTTTTGCAAGCGTAGTTTTTCCAACCTGCCGCGCACCCGTTAACGCCACAACCGGAAAATTGGTTAACAAATCAAGCACTGCAGACTCTTTAGATCTCAAAATCATATTACCCATGAAAACCCCAATGATCATTTTAAATTATCATGGTAAATATATATTTAAACCATGAAATATTAAAATTATGATTTAAATATTCATGGAACGGACATAGAAGTAATGGAATGATGGGGAGATTGCGAGAGGAAAAAATGACGGGAGACGGAGGACCGGGGACCGAATTTCATATCACGGCTGTACGCGGCGCTGCCGTGTATTGGTTCGACTGTTGTGTGTTATGCGCCGCGCTTCCCTTTCAGCGTTCCTTGTCACCCCGCCTGCCCCGGGCTTTCTCCCGGGGAGCGCAGCCGAGGGGTCTCCTTGTTATTGGAGGGAATTCTAAAAAAACCGTTGCTCAAGATGGATCTAAGAACGGGGAGATGTCTCGACTACACACCTGAAAAGCACAGGTGTTTCGCTCGACATGACATGATGCTTTTTTATGGAACGGCGGCGTATAAAAATCCCAACTGTGACTCACTCTTTCCTACGCCGCCAGACTCATTTTTCTTTCGCGGCGCTGCCGTGTATTGGTTCGACTGTTGTGTGTTATGCGCCGCGCTTATTAACCAATACCCATTGTCATATCGACCGGAGGGCCGTCTTTTGGCCCGGAGCGGAGCTCATCTTTTCCCCGCGAAGCGATATCTCCCTGCTATTGGAGGGAATTCTAAAAAATCGTTGTTCAAGATGGATCTAAACGTGTAGATGTCTCGGCTTCGCACCGGAAATACACCGGTGCTTCGGATCGTGAGAAACTGACACACTGTAAACCTGTACCCTGACACACTGAAAAACTGTCAAGCCAATATATTTTCATTTCCGGAGTCGGCTACAAATACGCAGGCAGACCGGGTGAGTTCAACATAGGATCGGAGTTCATCAAGTTTGGGGTCTTTGGTAAGCCCAAAGAAATCAACATCGGCCTGGGGCGCGGTCTGCAGGGCCTCTTCAAAAGTTCCGATTTCAACATGGGCTGATGCATCTTTCAGCCGTGCGACGTCGAGTAGATTTTCCAGGTATTGGTAGGCGTTTTCTACCTGCGATTCTTCCACAACGGTAATGACCCGCATATCCGCATTCCAGTTTTTCTTTAGTTTATAGGCGGAAAGCAGCGCAAGGTCTACATTGCCGAGGTCCATGTTCAGGTCCCAATGCGGACTTTGCTCCCTGATCCAAACATTAACACTCGCCTGCCTGCCCAGCTGAGCCACAGGATCCTCAATATAGAGCTGAATCCCCATATTATAATACCGGGCCTCATTGATAATCGTGTGAAGTTCATCATCTTTGTCTCTGTCGTTCGATACCCTGAGGAATAAAATATTAGGTTTAAAAAATGTGCCCTGAAAAGTTTGAAGTGAATTCAGTACGGCTTCTTTATAATTGGATGAGTCAATCACCGACCAGCGGGTGTACACATTTTCCCGGCTGAAGGAACTTGCCAGTGTGAAAAGGTCATCACGTAATTTATTGGTGCTCATTTTCTCTGCAATCCCAATCAGTTTGATGGAGCCTTTCGGGAAAACCAGATTACGGATCAGGCTGAAGCTGCCCCTGAGCTCGCGGGAACTTCGTACCGGCACCAGCAGGTTGGCTTTCCATGCACGCTGATTCTCTTCCGGAAGCAGCGACACCCGTTTTGCTGCCCACTCTGCCAGGGATACAAAAAGGCCGCTCCGCATGTCACCGTAGGGTACTTTTAGCTTTCGGTTGGTGAGATAGAAATAGGCGGCAACCACAAACGCGATAGAGATTAACCCAAATGTAGCATTGATGATGAACATCGTAAAGAGGCAGCCGAGTGTGCCGATCAGAGGCACAAATCGAGGCACCGGGAAGGTGGGACGGAAGCTGACCATATCCATCCGCTGCTCAATCAATACCACCAGGTTGATCATCATGTATGTAATGAGAAAGAACATGGTGATGAGCGGGGCGATGGTGTTGAGGTCGCGTACCATAAGCGTGACAATCACAATGCCGCCGGTTAGCAGGATGGCGTTTCGGGGCTCACCATTTCCGGCAATTTTAGAGAAGATTTCTCCGCCGGGAAAGATTCGGTGATCGCCCAGTGCCTGCAGAATACGCGGGGCTCCAACAATGGAAGCCAGGGCGGAGGAGAACGTGGCGCCGAGGAGTCCCGCCAAAACAGCTGACGATGAGAAAGCGTAGTCGATCATCACGTTGTAGTTGCTTACAAGCTCATCGGGAGTGGCCACGCGCGATAGCCAGTATGCGCTCAGAACATAAATCACATAACAGATCAGAACGGCGGAGATCGTACCGAGCGGGATCGATTTCTTCGGGTCTTTAAGTTCACCAGACATGTTGGCCCCGGCCATAATACCCGTGGCTGCAGGAAAGAAAACGGCAAATACGACCCAGAAACTGACTCCAGGAAAGTTATCCTCACTAGCACCCGGAAACTCACCAATCCATTGCGGATCGTGCTCCATCACCCCAAAAAATACACTCGCACCAACGGAGAGCAGCGCGCCGATGATCACGGCCAGAATGACGTATTGAATGCGAAACGCAAGCCGGGCGCTTAGAAAAGCCACGGTAAAAAGCAGGGCAAATACGGTGATGTCGACTATCAGTGCGTGATGTCCCGGAAAAATGTAGAGCCAGCCCTCTCTGAATCCGAAAATATACATTGTGATAGCAAAAGTTTGGGCCAGGTAGAGCGGGATTCCAACGCTGCCGCCAACTTCCAGCCCGAGTGATTGCGAGATGATCGAATAGGCACCACCAGCTTTTATTCGAATATTGGTGGTAATGCACGACATGGATAAAGCCGTAAACGTAACGATGACAAAGGCAATCGTAACAATACCCAGGCCGCCGAGCAGTCCCGCGTTCCCGATGACCCATCCGTGGCGAACAAAAAGAATAACGCCAAGAATCGTAAGAAGTGTAGGGACAAAAACACCGGCAAACGTTCCATACTTATTCTGAACGGTGGACTCTCGTTCATCCACCTGCTCTTGTAGTGACTCCGCTGATGACTCTGCCATCGGTCTGTGATTTGTAGAATTTCCGTTTTACTGGACAACATATCGTGAGTTCGGCATCCGAAAGAAAATCACAAATGAAGTACTCGATTTCATCGGTTCTAATCCCGAACTCACATTAATGTAATACACAGAATGATAATTGCATAACACAAAATTTGGCTGCTAAAATGGTGAGTAAAGCCAATCAAACGCATAACTATTCAACTGACACACTGTAGACCTGACTAACTGTTGCACTGACAAACGGTTTACTTTCTGAAACTATTGGAAATTATAGCTTTGCCGATAAAAAAATCACGTCGTATACTTTCTGATGAACATACATATGAACCTACCACCTTTTTCTCCTGAATTGAAGAAGTCTGAATATGATTACGAGCTGTTTTTCAATCTCTCACCAGATCTTGTTTGTATTGCCGGGTTCGATGGCTACTTCAAACGGGTGAACCCGGCTGTTCAAAACCTGCTTGAATATTCATTTGATGAGCTTTATAGCCGCCCGATTAATGATTTTATCCACCCGGACGACAGGGAGAGAACATCCATTGCCCGGGAAAATATTCACAGGTCCGACTCCCTCCTTAATTTTGAAAACCGGTATGTTACCAAAAAAGGGAGTGTTGTGTGGCTTGAATGGACATCCGAACCCGTGCCGGATGACCGGCTTGTATTTGCCATCGCAAAAAATATCACATACAAAAAACAACTTGAAGCTGAGCAGATCCGGCTGATAGATGAGCTTTCAACGGTGAATGATGAGCTGAAACAGTTTAACCTGACTGCATCTCACGACCTGAGGTCGCCGCTCTCCAGTTTGATGACTATTTTTGACCTGCTTGATGTATCAAAAATAAGCGATCGGGAGACACTTGAGCTGATCGAAATCCTGAAGCTGTCCGGTATTCAGCTCAAAGACACTCTGAACCGGTATGTGGATCGTTTGAGCAATAAGCGCGTTTGTGAAGTAAACGTAGAAAAAGTAAACCTCATGCAAACCCTGGATTCGATAATTCAGGCAATTCCCCTGCTGATTCGTACATCGAAAACCCAAATTCAGTCAGATTTTTCAGAACTCCCCGAAGTAACCTTTAATCCCGCTTATCTCGAGAGTATTTTTATGAACCTGATCACCAATTCCATAAAATATGCCGGCAACGGACGCTCTCCGGTGATCAAAATCAGAAGTGAAATAGAGAATGACACTCCTAAAGTCTTTTTTGAAGATAACGGTCGTGGTTTTAATATGGAATCTGTTCGGGGCAAAATCTTTGGAATTAATCAGACGTTTCATAAAAATTTCGACAGCAAGGGTGTGGGGCTATACCTTGTTCACAAGCATATCACAGACATGGGTGGAGAGATTTCAGTGGAGAGTACCGAAAATATAGGAACGCGATTTGTCATCACGTTTAAAGAGCAGCATTGATAATCTACGGATGGCACGTTAATGGTAAAATGCCAAATGTGAGGTTAATGGATGAGTCATTCATGAATGAAATGTTAAGTTAACAGGCCACGATTATTCGGAAACTCATCCGACGACAACACAATCTCTTTCTGATGGCGATGACGCCCTTTTTGGACTGCTTTTGACATTTTTTTTGAACTCAGGTTATAGAATAAATTCGGTGCGAACCATCCATAAAAAAGAAGCAAATGGCTCATTTTCACTGTTATCGAGGGTGAATGTAGATTCTTTTATCGCATCGATGACAGCTTCGTCGCATCCGTGACCGATCCCTTCTAATACTACGAAGCCGGACGTATCTCCATTTTCATGGATCCGAAATTGAACCGTTACGATACCCTGAACTTCATTCTGTATTGCTTCTTCAGGATAATGTATTCGTTTTCTGAGACCTGAATTTCCTCCTTTAAGGTTCGGGATAGAGAATACCATCACATAAGGGTCAGGGTTATATGTGTCTGAATCCGATTGACTTTCATTTGATTCTTCATTTGGGTTATCATACGGTATCGGCGAAGTTCCCTGGTATTGTATAGCAACTTTTGGCCCGCCGCATGAGAGGAGAAATAGGGATAAAACAACGGAAAAGAATACCGATTGTCGCATAATTATATCTGAAAGTTGAATGTTAATTTTCAACACATTGAAAATAACCCGAACTGTTTCCAGCGATCTTCACGGGGTAAATATATGATATATAGCCGTCGAAAATATTAATCAGGTTGAATATGTCATACAATTCTTTACTACTGAAATAGATGTAATCACATTGTCAAAATCGATCTCTTCTCAGTCTTGTGCAGATTACCGGTTTTTAGATCGCGGAGCATTGCTGATATGTCCTGAATGGATAGAATACTGTCTGCGAAAATTAACGGAACTCTGCGTGAATAAATAAATGGCAGAAGTACAGTTAATTTATCACCTTCGATCACTAAAATAAAGACTTTAATCCCTTTAATGCCATAAATGTCATTCAATCACTTAACTCATATACTTCAATTTTAGAAGCGATTTCATTTTTAGGTCTCAGAATAGCATCCCATAAATCGTTAACAGTGTATTCAGGGCTTCCTCAAAAAGTCACGCCTGAGCGGGCGGCAAACTGAAAACCTGAGTTCGATTAATAATATATTTCATTTATTCGGTATCAAGTCTCCCCTAAAAAGGGGCTCATTTTTTGAACACGCAGCGATAGCGTAGTGAAATTTAGAGGGGTGTTCATCGGTTTTTCTACAGATTTGGTGAACATCCCCCTAAATCCCCCTTTTCTAAGGTGACTTTTGATGTCATTATTTAAGAATCGAACTCAGGTTGAAAGGTTCAGTACAAACAGGGTGGTGCAATCCAGGTTTCGGATGTAGCCTGAAGTTTAGCTTTGATTTGATTCAGCGATAGTGCCTGTTTGGCATTAATAATGCGCTCCTCAATATGGTTGCACTCGGCGTATTCATCCCGCTGTTTCCTCTTCTCGTAGGCGCTGAGTTTGGGCTTTGGCCCTTTGGGCAGGGCCGTCATACGAATGTTTCGGGTGCTGCACCATGTTCGGTTGTCGTTGGTGTGATAAATCTTGTCGCACTGAATCAGCTCCGGGTAATGTCCGGTCAGCAGGCGAGAGGTTCCCGCCTGATGCGACAGGTCAGAGGCTTCATTGTAGGCATCCCAGCTGATCGTCTGGTGGGTCAGGTATTTGCCAAACAGCGACAGACCCAGCTTGGCCCGAACGCTTACGGGAAAAAATCCTCAAATTGGGTCTGATACTGAGATGCATATTTTATCATATGCAAGGTTATTTACCTGAAAGGTGCAAAAACCCCGCATATAAGCTGCGAAAACGACATCTAACCTACAGTACATACGAATTTAGATTGGGTATTAGGACGCTAATTATACGGTAAAAACAATGGGCTTGAACTAAACTGAGGAAACAACATGCCCTCAGTTACAGTAATCAAATACTGTGATAAAAATTTGATGGAGCTACACTTTCTATTCAGTCCTAATATGGACCAGTTTTGCTCTATGAAAAGCAGTTTATGAGAAGATGTTGGACAACCCTAAAAAAAAGCCACCCCGTATAACAATGCGACTGGTAACCAAAGGCACTGAGATATCAATTTTGAGTGAGCTGACGAATCGCAGCAATAACTGCTTCACTATCTCCTTCTGCATCCACCTCTGTATCTTTATATAGTACTGTACCATCCCTGCCTATGATGAAGGTCCATCTTGAAGTAGTTACCGTACGCCGAAGCTCAACTTCTTCGCCATCAACTTCTCTTGTAATCATTCCTCCATCGCGAACAGGTACGCCAAATGAGCGGGCTATACTTCCTTCCGGGTCTGAAAGAAGCGGAAAATTCAGATTATTGGTATGTTTAAAAACACGAAGATTGTTGACCTCATCACCGCTGATACCGACCACTTCAGCTCCCAAATCCAAAAGCTGACTACGGTTATCCCGGAAACTGCATGCCTGTGCTGTACATCCGCCAGTCATTGCTGCCGGATAGAAATAGACAACAAAGATAGATTCTCCGATATTGTTACTGCTGCTCCATTTTTCACCTTCAGCAGTCATAGCTTCAAAGTCAGGGGCTGCATCTCCGATTTCAAGAACTGAATTCTGTGCAGACACTGTTATGACTGAAACCATGACAGTTATCAGACACAGACTCATCATTTTAATAATTGAACTTACATTCATATAAATCTCAGACATTATTTTATCCCGCAAATTAGCGTTTTAGAATTTCATTCAGTAGTCATACAAGTGATAATCACCGTTCACATAATAACACATGTAACAAATTGATTATTGTAAAAAAAGGCATACAAACTTTTCAATTCGAACTCCCTGAAAACATCCCATACTTTCTGATTGAGAGCAATTTTAAAGAGCTGTTAGGAGAAGGTCACTGTCAAAGCACAGGATGTTCAGCTGCCCAAACTTTGAGTATGGTGTCGAAATTACATCTGAATCCGTTTTCCATGTAGCATCTGTCTCCAAACAATTCACTGCTATGGCTGTACAATATTTTATTGATCAATCTGATTCAGATATTTATGTACGCCATGTTTTCTGGTCGCCCGAGTCAGGTGATCTTGAAGAGTACACCGGACGATATTACTCATCAGATCTGGGAACGGAATACAGCTTTACAGTCGAAAATGGAAGATTGCGATTTCATCACCGGAAACTCGATTCACAATCATTATTCCCTGTATTTCCGGATGCATTCCGTTCGGGAGGCAGGATAATAGTCTTCACAGTTTTCACAAGAGACGAAGATCATCACCTTAATGGCTTCCGGGTATCCGACAGCCGGGTATGGGAGGGCCGGTTTGACCGGATTCAGTGACCCAAATACTGAATATCCGTATACATGCGTGTTGAACAGAATTGGGAGGTGTTTGTTGATTATAAAAAATTCCCCGAATGGAACTCATTCATCTACCGGATGTAAAACCAATGACATTTAATCCAAGCTGATTAATGATCTATCCCCACAAACGCCATTCCGTCTGGTTCCTCGCCTGTTTCAATATGATCGATTATCTCAAAACTCTCTAAGTCAATCATATATAGCCTGTCGGTCTGCGTACCTGCCACAAGAATACGGTTCCCGGGTATAATTAACATACCAACCGGGCCAGCGTTCAAATCACTGTCTGGCTCAAGATCGATTCGCATAAGCTCCGTACGGCTTGCACTGTCGAACACAGACACATCACCTCCCTCCATATTGGCAACAAGCACATGATCCCCATCTGGTGTAAAATTGGACCGTATTGGAAACGAACCGGCCTCTATAGTTTCAATAACTTCATAATTCTCCAGATCAATGATAGAGACTGTATCTTCATATCGATTCGATATCCAGAGTTCTGACTCATCCGGTGAAATCGCAATACCCTCGGCTCCTTCACCGGTATCCAATTGTGCGATCACTTCACCAGCCTGCATATCGATTATACTCATTGTCCCGTAGTCGATATTTGCGACGTAGGCTTTTGAATTGTCGGAAGACAAGTGTACGATATGCGATCTCTGCTGATTTGTTGGGGTGACCTGGACAATTTCATCAGTGGGAAAATGTAACACAATCAATGCTTCCTGAACTTCGGCTGTAACAGCAATATGCTCCCCGTCATTTAACCATGCCAGCCCATGAGGACGTGCATATTCACCAAGATCGATTTCACGGTCAACCACGAGTTCTTCCAAATCGATAACGGTCAGTGTATTGCCCGGTTCACCGTCATATTCACCATAGTTTGAGGCTAATGCATACCTTCCATCCGGTGAGATTACCGCTTCATGTGGTGCAACACCGGTTGGTAGAGTTGCCAATACTTCCCTGGACTCCATATCGATGATCATCGCCGTATAACCCGACTTGTTGAGAACTACAAGTTTTCCAGAGTCTTCAGTTCGTTCCGTACCTTCATTTTGGCCACAACCAAAACCCGAGAGGACCAAAAGGGCCAGGATGATAATAGAAAACGGATTCCTTAAATTTTTTTGCCTTATCAATTGAATAAATGAATCGGCCATATAATGCCTCCAGTGTTGGTATTAATTGTTGCAATTATGATATTATGACAGAATTGTGATGGTAGTTATACAAAGTTTACAAGTAAGTCAATATTCCCAACAGCGTAATGGATCTAAACTAAAAAATTTATATTACATCGACTACAATACTCTTTCAAACCTCAACCAAATCAAAAACCCTCTATGATGAGAATATGTGGAATTATACTAGCAGTTTCACTTTTATTGATACCTGTTGACCTGTATTCCCAGGACACGTCAGTCAGAGTTCTGTCTCTGGAAGATGCTAAGAGAATTGCAAATGCTGCTGAAGCAAGAGCGATGGAGGACAACTGGACCGTTGTCATTACAATCATCGATGCTGGAGGTCACCCAATTTTACTGCATCGGGTTGATGATACACAGATCGGCAGTATTGGAATTGCTCTTCAGAAAGCAAAAACTGCCGTTTTTTACAAACGACCAACGAAAGCGTTCCAGGATGGAGTTGCAGCAGGAAATACCGGTATTCTGAACCTCCCCGATTTATTACCATTTGAAGGAGGCCTACCGATCATGTATGATGGTGCCGTTATCGGGGGGATTGGAGTTAGCGGTGTAACGGCTGCACAGGATGGAATCATCGCGCAGGCTGGAATTGATGCATTATAAATAATGCAACTTTCTGAATTCTGCTCTTAACTCCAATGAGATCTGATTCAGGGACATATTCACTGCTGACAGGATCATTACTTATCAAATCTGGTTGCCCTTGCATATCAAAATTGCAAGGGTGACTTACTGATTCCAGTTCAACAGTTATTCTACTTCAATTATCTAAGGCTTCCTCAAAAAGTCACGCCTGAGTGGGCGGCAAAGACTGAAAGGTTCAGTACAAACAGGGTGACTGCAATCCAGGTTTCGGATGTGCCCTGAAGTTTGGCTTTGATTTGATTCAGTGAAAGCGCCTGTTTGGCATTGCCGATGCGCTCCTCAATATGGTTACGCTCGGCGTATTCACCCCGCTGTTTTCTCTTCTCGTAGGTGCTGAGTTTGGGCTTTGGTCCTTTGGGCAGGGCCGTCATACGAATGTTTCGGGTGCTGCACCATGTTCGGTTGTTGTTGGTGTGATAAATCTTGTCGCACTGAATCAGCTCCGGGTAATGTCCGGTCAGCAGTCGATAGGTTCCCGCCTGATGCTACAGGTCAGAGGCTTCATTGTAGGCATCCCAGCTGATCGTCTGGTGGGTCAGGTATTTGCCAAACAGCGACAGGCCCCAGCCTGGCCCCGAACGCTTACGGGAGAAAATCCTCAAATTGGGTCTGATACTGAGATGTATATTTTATCATATGCAAGGTTATTTATCAGAAAGGCGCAAAAACCCCGCATAAAAGCTACGAAAACGACATCTAACTTACTGTAATTACGTTATTTAGACTGAATATAGGTGGCTCTGTTTAGAGTTGATCCATAAGGTGTGAGATTGTAATTGTATTAATCAATAAAATCACTTTACTTATTCGTCGGCAGTTGCAGCACCCTCAATAAAATAGCAACTCAGTAAATCCATAATGTCAGCTACCTTCCTGATTTTATTAACCGCGGGCAGTATTGCACTTCTTCTGATTTTGATAATGGTAGTTCGGGTTCAGGCGTTTCTCGCCCTTCTGCTGGTAAGTATCATAGTGGCAATAGTGGGCGGAATCCCGATCACAGAAATCACACAGGCTATCCAGGACGGGATGGGAGGTACGCTCGGCTATATCGCCATTGTGGTCGGCATCGGTACAATGCTGGGAGAAATTGTTCAGGTCTCCGGCGGAGCCCAGCGGATAGCAGATACGATCATCCGGTCGTTCGGCGAAAACAAATCACAGTGGGCGCTGGCTGCTGTCGGGCTGATCGTTGCGATCCCGGTCTTTTTTGAAGTGGCGCTGATTTTGTTTATTCCGTTGATTTACGACATGACCCGCAAAACCGGCCGGTCAATTCTCTATTACGGGATTCCGCTTGTTGGCGGCATCGCTGTTGCCCACGCGTTTATTCCTCCCACTCCGGGACCGGTTGCTGTAGCTTCTCTGATCGGGGCAGATTTGGGATGGGTGATTCTGATGGGAATTATTGCGGGAGTTCCGTCAGCCGCGGTTGGCGGTGTCTTTTTTGGGAAATTTATCGCTAAAAAAATCCACCGTGATGTACCCGATTATATGGAGGTCGAGGTGCCGGAATCCGCGGCGGATCGCGAACGAAAACTGCCTTCATTCGGAATGGTTATTTCCATCATCGCACTACCTCTCGTATTGATTCTGCTGAACACCGGTAGTGATATCCTGCTTGCAGAAGGCGATCCGGTCCGCCGATGGCTTTCATTAATTGGGCACCCCTTCACAGCACTTCTCCTGGCTACTCTGCTTTCGTTCTATCTGCTCGGAACACGCCTCGGTTTTACCGCAGCAGAAATTCAAAAAATTGCATCACGTTCGATGGAGCCGGTTGGAATGATCATCCTGGTGACCGGAGCCGGCGGTGCATTTGGTCAGATTTTAATTGCAACCGGAGTGGGGGAAGCGCTTGTCGGCCTGATGGAGGATACCAACATGCCGGTCATACTGTTCGCATTTCTGGTGGCAACCGTCGTGAGGGTGTCGCAGGGTTCAGCTACCGTGGCGATGGTTACAGCGGCCGGTCTGATCGCGCCCATCGTTTCGATGGGTGATTACTCCGCTCCGCTGCTCGCCTGCATCACCATTGCGATTGCGTGCGGGGGGACGGTCCTCTCCCATGTAAATGATTCCGGATTCTGGCTGGTGAACCAGTACATGGGGCTCACCGAAAAGGAGACGCTTCAATCATGGACGGTGATGGAAACGATCATCGGGCTGACCGGACTGGCCGTGGTGATGACCATCGGCGCATTTTTATAATTGAGTTGATCGTTGCGATCTGAGTCGCCAAATCTGATTGTCAATTTTTATGAACCTGAGTTCGAATCTAAAATTGAGTAAAAAAGTGGCTGACACTGTCCAAAAGGGTGTCATCCCGTACTTGATACGGGATCTCTTATCCCTAATACAGACAGGAGATATCGCTTCGCGGGGAAAAGATGAGCGGATTAAAGTCCGGTATGACAGTACTGATGATAATATTCATTGTTGTACACCCTTTTGGACAGTATTAGCCACATTTTAACATTTAAATAAGACATTATTAATCGAACTCAGGTTATGACTATGTCACCGAATAATATCATTTTAATGGGGGTGTCCGGTTGCGGAAAAACATCGGTCGGGAAAAAGCTGGCAGCCGGCCTGGGGATACCGTTTTTTGATGGGGATGATTTCCATCCCGAAAAAAATGTGGAGAAGATGCGTTCCGGGCGTCCGCTGAATGATAGCGACCGCCGTCCCTGGCTGGAAAATCTGGCAGAATTGCTCGCCACAAAAAAACAGGACCAAGGGTGTGTTCTCGCCTGTTCTGCCCTGAAGCAACAATACCGAAAAATGCTCTCAGCTGAAGGTGGGGAACCGATAGTTGTATATCTAAAAGGCGAAAAGGATTTGATTTCGGAAAGACTCCGAAGCCGTGAAGGCCATTACATGCCACCGGAACTTTTAGATTCTCAATTTAATGATTTGGAGGAACCGGAATCGGCAATTGCAGTGTCTATTAATCAACCGGTGGATCGCATTGTGGAAGAAATTATCCGTAAAATTGAGCTGATACAAAACTGAGATCGGGATGAATCGTAACGGTTAAAGGATACAGATTATGGCAGGAAAATCAGATATCGGGCTGTATGGACTTGGAGTAATGGGGCAGAGTCTTGCACTCAATTTTGAGGATCGTGGATGGACGGTCTCGGTTTTTAACAGAATGGAGGGAGATGAGAAGAAGATTATCGGTCAGTTTATGGAGAATCGTGCAGCCGGCAAAAAAATCACTCCGGCGCAAACTGTAAAAGATTTTGTGATCTCCCTGGAACGTCCGCGGAAAATTGTGCTGATGGTGAGCGCGGGAAAAGCGGTGGATTCTGTCATATCAACCCTCATTCCTCATCTTGAAAAGGGAGATATCCTCGTGGATGGAGGAAACTCCTATTTTGGAGACACAGAACGAAGATGGAAAGAACTTGAGGAGAAAGGAATCCGGTTTGTGGGGATGGGCGTTTCCGGCGGAGAGGAGGGCGCCCGTTTCGGGCCATCGATGATGCCGGGCGGATCGGCGGGTGCGTGGAATGAAATTCAGCCGATAATGGAGAGTGCGGCAGCAGTGAGCGGTGGCGGGGAATCGTGCTGCAGATGGATCGGGAGCGGCGGATCGGGCCATTTCGTAAAGATGGTCCACAACGGAATTGAATATGGGGATATGCAGATCATCGCAGAAGCGTGCGACCTGATGCAGCGTGTTTTTGATATGAGTGCTGATGAAATCTCCACGGTTTTCCGCCGGTGGAACGAGGGACGTTTGAATGGATATCTGACTGAAATTACCGCTGATATCTTTGCTTTTAAAGACTCTGACGGCGAGCCGCTGGTACATCGAATCCTGGATGCCGCCGGTCAGAAAGGAACCGGTAGGTGGACTGTAGTTACCGCTCTCGAACTCGGTATTCCCGTTCCGGTGATTTCCGCAGCGGTCAGCAGCCGCGGATTTTCTGCATTTAAAGAACTGCGAAAGGTGATCTCGGAAAAAAGTCCGGTCAGTTTTCCCAGGGATATCCCGCAAGAAAGCCTGGATGAAAGAGTGAGTCAATTGGAACAAGCAGTTATTGCCGCCCGGCTGATCAACCTCGCGGAAGGCTTCTGCCTGATCCGTGAAGGATCCGACGCACACGGCTGGGATATTGATGCAAAATCAGTTGCAAAAATCTGGCAGGGCGGGTGTATCATCCGGTCTGAAATGCTGGTCGATGTTGCTGAAGCGTTTTCCGGAAACCCGCAACTTGTTCATTTGTTATTAAATGAAAGCATTCATTCTGAAATTGAATCTGCATACCCCGGACTGACCGCAACCGTGGCACTGGCCGGAGAGGCAGGTGTTGCAGTGCCGGCAATTTCAGCAGCGCTGAATCAATTCAACTCGCTGCGATCCGCAACTCTTCCTGCCAATATTATCCAGGCTCAGCGTGATTACTTTGGGGCGCATACCTACGAACGAACCGACCGGCCCCGTGGTGAATTTTTTCACACCGATTGGAAAAAGAAAAAACCGTATTTGAGAGACGAAAAATAAAATTTTATACAATTGGTGAATTCACCGCGAAGGCGCGAGGACTCGAAGTTCCACGAAGTTTGTGTATAGAATTTAAATACCTTCGTGAACCTTCGCGTCCTCTAGTGTCAAGTCAATTTTGATTTGTCGGATTAATGAAATACCCTCATCCGCTGACTCCACGTCATCGGATGAGTTGTTTGGAGAGAGATATTACTCTATAAACCTGAGTTCTATCACTAAAAATGGCAAAATCAGTTGAACAAGGGCGTTAGTTGAACTAATTCGTCAACAATTATGTCATGCCGGACTTAGATTCGGCATCTCCTGCCTTCGTTAAGGACAGTAGATCACGTCCCGAATGCTTTCGGGATGCGAGATGACGCTTTTGTTGGACTGATTTTATGATATCCGTCAAATTTAAGAACTCATGTTATAAGGTTTTGCACTGGTTAATGTAAAGGTCGGACAATTCACCGGATGAAGCGAATTCATCCGGTGAAGATTTGCACCAAACATACCCGTCGATACATCATTGACACGACACTATACCTCGTGGTAAAATGACACATTTGATCAGGACACGAGTGACATAATGCAGTCACGCTTACCTGGTAGCTTGTCTCCAAAAACAAACAAATGCCGCTGAAAACCGAAACCCTTTTTCCGCCGGAACCATTGCTGCTCAACAGATTGGGAGCCGAAGTGTTCGATTCTGTTCCAACGACGCCAGGCATCTATCGATTTTACGACCGGGAGGGTAACCTTCTCTACGTGGGTAAGGCGAAAAATCTGCGGAGACGTATTTTTACCTATAAACAGGCATCATCCGGCAGTGTTTCTGGGAAAGTTGCGAGGATGATCGGCCGGATCGGTTCATTTGATTTTGAAGAGACCGAAACAGAAATGGAAGCACTGCTTCTCGAAAATCGCTGGATCAGGGAGAAGCGTCCGCCTTTCAATCACGCCAATAAACAGACGGAAGCGTATTATTATGTGTATATACAAATAAGTAAAGAGTCACTTGAGTTTCGCCTGGCGATGCGAATTCACGAAGAGACAGAGCCGGAACACTGGCACGGTTCCTTTAAAGGTCACCGGCCCGTTCGGATTGCCTTCGGGCGGATGCTTCAGCTGCTCTGGATGGCTGAAAATCGGTGTTGTTGTCCGCACCATCTGCCGGTTCAGCTTACACGCCGTCTCACCCCAATGCGATATACTCTTTACTGGAACGGAAAAAACTCGCTGTCATATCTTTGTAACCTGAAGGACCTCATCAATCGCTGGATTACAGGTGAGGCGTGTGAACTGCTCGATTTGTTCAATGTTTGGATTGGTGAAGGAGAAAATATGACCCCATTCCAGGCCCGGTATTTAGAATCAGGACTGGAAACACTGAGACAGTTTTACGAACGCAAACTCGTGGTTCACAGAAAATTACAAAAACTTCTCCCGGAAGGTGACCGGCTAATTTCACAGGAGTGCCTGGATGATTATTTAGCCCGAATATCTCACACAACTTTAATGGAAAGCCGGTAATTAAAACTGGCATTCATTGATTGAGGTTCTGGATGAAGAAGTTGTTTGTTCTTTCTAAATGAACACTCTATTATACGCAGATTCCTGTTTATCATGTCCCATGATGAAATGAGGTAAACCAGTAATTAATTCGGCTCAGGCACAGTTGGTTTAATCCTTTTGAGAATGTACCGATAATAGAATAATTGAATTCTGTGAATTACAGTAGCTGAGGGCTTCAATTCTTCAGGGATCAGCTACCAGGCAGGAAATTGAAGAGAATGGTTTTCGGAATAAAAAAAATATAAGCATTATCGAATGGACTCGAGTGTAATATCGGACCTTATTGAAGAGCTCCAGAAACCGGGCGAGTTGAACGGTACTGTACGATCGAAACTGATGGAGGTTTTGAGATCGTATGAAGAGAGAAATGTACGTGATAACCTGATAAAATCTCTTACTGAAATCAGTAAAGGGATGGTGTCGGCAAAAAACTGGACGAAACTACTCAGAGCAAGTTTCAGGAAACTTGGCAAAGGTATCCTCGCTGATCGCATCTGCTATTATGAACTCAGCCCCGAAAACGGTACCGGTTCGAAGGGAATGACCCTGAAAGTAGAATGGAACAGTGAACATGCTCTTGAGGAATTTGGAATAACCAGCCGGCGGATTCTTCCGGATGATTTGTATTACGAACTTTTTACCACGCTACAGAATCGAAGTCCGTTTCAGACCTTCCGAAGTCATCAGCATAAGGGTGAGCTGAAAAACCTGATGGTGGATGATGGTGTCAACACCTTACTCCTTCTGCCTGTTATTCTATCTGATTCTCTCTACGGGATCATTCGTATCGACACGTGTAAACATTTCCGTTCATGGTCGGATCGCGAGATATCACTGCTTCAGCCAATTGTATTCCAGGTCCGGAACTTGCTGGAGAAACGAAATATGGAGAAACAGATTTTCAATATCCATAATCAGGCCCGAATCGGTACGTGGGAAATGGATCTTGATAACAATGGGGTCATCTGGTCACCCATCACAAAAGAGATTTTCGGTTTTCCGCCGGATACGAAGCCGGATATGGATATGATTATGGAGATTTTTGCGAACGAAGAATCTCAAAAAAAGGTGTTAGAAGCGGTAGAGAGAGCCAAAACAACAGGCGAACCCTATGATATGGAACTGCAGGTTCGTACCGCAAATGGAGAATATAAATGGATCCGGGATACAGGCCAGGCGGAAATCAGGAACGGTAAATGTGTGCGGCTTTATGGCATAGTCCAGGACATTCATAAGCGTAAAGTAGCAGAGCTGGAATCGCAGAAAAATAAACAACTGCTCGAAGCGATCACCCAAAAAACCGATGTGGCAGTGTGGGTCCGTAATTATTCCGGAGAGATTATCTTTGTGAACCGTGAATGGAAAAAAATATTCGGACTCGATAAAGAACATCTCGAAGGAAAAAATGTGTACGACCTTTTCGAAAAAAAGGTGGCGGATGACCTGATTAAATCAGATCGCAAAGTTTTGCAAATGAACGATCAGGTAGTGTTTGAAGAGTATATCGACACAGCACAGGGCCACCGGCACTATATGGTAAACAAGTTCCCGATCGTTGGTATACCTGGCCTGGAAGATGCTGCCGGAGGAATTGGTACAGATATAACTGAAATTAAAAAAACCGAGAAACAGCTTCAGAGAGCAGAACAGAAATTGCGTGATATTATCGAACACAGCACCAACCTTTTCTACACGCACAATATTGAAAACGAATTAACATACGTAAGCCCTCAATCGGTTGAATTTCTTGGCTATGAACCACATGAGGCCAGGCGGAGATGGATTGAGTTTGTAACCGATCATCCGGCAAACGAGTATGGCATAAAATGCACTCAAAAAGCGATTGAGACAGGAAAAACTCAGCCGCCATTTGAACTACAGTTAAAGAAAGGGAACGGTGAAATCATCTGGGTCGAGGTCAATGAAGCACCTGTCGTTAAAGACGGGAAAACAGTCTCAATTGCGGGTTCACTTACCGATATCACCGAACGGAAAAAAGCGCAGGAAGCGATCAAAGCGAACCTGAAAGAGAAAAACACGCTTCTGGCAGAGATACATCACCGGGTAAAAAATAACCTGGCCGTTGTGGCAAGCCTGATGCAGCTTCAGGCGATGGAATCTACTTCCGAAGAACTCGAAGAGCAGCTGATTGAAAGTGTTCTCCGCATTAAATCGATGGCTTCCATTCACGAGCACCTCTACAAAACCGATACGTTTTCTCGTCTCAATTTTGGCAATAATCTTAAGGGACTTATATCAGATATCATCAACACCATGCAGTACTCATCACAAATCGATCTGAAGTTTGAATTCGAAGATGTGTTCCTGAATGTGAACCAGGCCATACCAAGCTCGCTGATCATAAATGAAGTGGTGACCAATATTATCAAGCATGGTTTTAAAGGATTGAAAAGCGGGTATATTCTGGCCACGCTCAGCCAGACCGGTGATGAGATAACGCTGAAAATTGAGGATAACGGGCGTGGTTTCCCGGATGATTTTAATCCCGACTCTACAAATACTCTCGGGATGCAGCTCATAAAAACACTGACTACCCAGCTCGAAGGTACATACAACTATACTTCTTTAGACAAGGGCGTCCGCTTTTCACTCACTTTCCAGGCCAATCAGTTGCCCTCCTGAATTTTGAAGCACGATCAGACAAAGTGATAGGGAATGGATTCTATGGATCTTTTTTAGTGTAAAAAGCAGACCTAAACAAAAGTCATTGGATGGGAAACTTCATCGGATGAATTCGCTTCATCCGATGAATCGTTCCAGTAAGACGGCTGGCATAACGAGATCTTCAGGAGAAATCCGCTCCCCTGCCTACTCATCCGATAACTGCACGACATTTTTATCGATGAGCAAAATCAGGCCCACCTTTTAAACCTACTGAATATCCGTTTTCGGATGGCCTTATCCCTGTGTGAGAAGTATTATACTGTCTTGTAAAGCACCAATGGAATGGGATACATTTGCAGGAATGTTAACCTCCTCATGATGCTTCAGGCGTATATCTTTTTTATCCAGATGGTAGATTACATCTCCTTCAAGTACCAATAATTTTGTGGGATGTTTGGCTGTATGATCCTCCAGTTTCATTCCCTTATTAAAACCAAAAATCAAGACTTTAAATTTGTCACCAGTATGGAATGACTTGGCTACAGGATGTTTGGACGTTTTAAGCTGTTCTTTAATCTCTTTAATGGTCATGATTGGGTATATTTTTGAACGATTGACGGAGACTTTGTTCAATCATTATATAATTAAAACTCCTGAAACCAAAGATTAGCCGGAATAAAACTTCAGCTTGAGTACCGGGTTAATTAATCGTAAATTTACGATATAATAAATCTTGATAACAAAAGAACAACATGAACAACAAAACAGCTGTATCCACACGAATTGATATTTATGACCCCGCAATGTGCTGCAGCACCGGCGTTTGCGGTCCTGATGTGGACGATTCGCTTACTGATTTTGCAAATGATGTGAAATGGATGAAAGTACAGGGTATTGAGGTAAATCGCTTTAACCTGGGGCAGGAACCAGAAGCGTTCAAATCAAACCCTGAAGTTCTGACCCGTTTAAAAAGTTCCGGGTCTGATATTTTGCCGATTATTTTTGTAAACGGAGAGATGGTATCCGAAGGCGGATATCCTGACCGCCAGCAGCTGATGGAGTGGCTTTCAGATTCTCCAAAACAATCTCAAAATGGAGCGGCTCAATCCTCACCCGGAACGGATCAGATTTTAAATAATCTGGAAGCGGCAGTTACCGATGGCAATGAAATACAGGTGCGGGCGATATTCCATCAGGGAGAATCTTCAGGGGTTTCTATTCAGGAAATGGTTCAGGCGATGCAGGCGGGAATCAACAATCGTCAGCGAATCACAGAATCCACACTTCAAACCGCACATGAACTGCTGGGCGTACAAGGTTCAGGGTGCACTCCTGGTGGCGGCTGTTGCTAAATCTCTCTTCTGGCAAGACCTCCAAGGTTTTCAAAACCTTGGAGATCTGAATCCTGGAGGTCTGAAATTGTCGAACGAATATTCAATCTCATGAAATTACCCGAAATCACACCCTATATCTTTTTCACCGGCAAAGGCGGAGTGGGCAAAACATCCCTTGCCAGTGCAACGGCGGTTAAGCTGGTCGATGAAGGGAAATCTGTACTGCTCATAAGTACGGATCCCGCATCCAATCTGAAAGAAGTTCTGGAGAGCAATATCACCGAAAAGATTACGGAAGTAAACGGTGTGCCAAACCTGCACGCTGTAAATATTGATCCGGAGCTTTCTGCTGAGGAGTATCGCAACCGGGTAATTTCTCCCATGGAGGATATTCTGCCGGAACACGAGATTGAAAAGATCAGGGAGGAGCTCTCTGGTGCCTGTACCACAGAGATCGCCGCGTTTGATGAATTTGCCCGCTACGTAGCTGGGAATGAGGAGGAAGAGCCGTATGACATCATTATTTTTGATACAGCTCCCACCGGTCACACACTTCGTCTGCTCGAACTGCCTGCCGCCTGGAGTGATTTTATAGAAACAAATCCCGATGGAGCATCCTGTATTGGACCGTCATCTGCGCTGAAAACGAGCCAGGAACGGTATCAAAAAGTGGTGGAACGTTTGAAGGATAAGGATGCCACAACAATTTATCTTGTAACGCGGCCTGATGAATCAGCGTTAAGAGAAGCGAACCGGTCCGGATCAGAACTGGAAGAGATGGGGCTTGCTCATCAGATTCTGCTGATCAACGGTTATTTTGAGCCGGTGGATGAGTCTGACCCGTTTGCCCAAAAAATGAAAGAGATGGCGGACCGGACACTGGAAAATATGCCGGACCGACTCAAGCAGATGGATCAGCTGGTATTTCCGCTGCGTCCGTATAATCTGCTGGGCCTGGACCGGCTGAGAAAAGTTTTTGAACCTCTGGACAGAACAGAAATCAAAGAGAATAGCCAGTCTGTTTTAACGGAAGAACGGGAGAGCAACCTGCCCGATCTGGATCAGCTTGTAGAGGATCTGATTGCTGAAAACGATCACGGCCTGGTGATGACGATGGGTAAAGGCGGTGTAGGAAAAACGACCGTGGCTGCTGCCGTGGCGCTGAAACTGGCTCAAAAAGGGTACCCCGTACATCTTACCACAACCGATCCGGCGGCCCATCTTCAGGATCACATTGGTGAAATGGAACTGCCTGAAAATCTGGACCTCGACCGCATCGATCCGGACGCCGAGAAATTGTCATACATCGAAAAAGTTTTAAAGCAGAAAGGAAAAGGCAAAACAGATGAAGAACTGAAACTCCTGCGGGAAGACCTGGAGTCACCCTGTACGGAAGAAGTTGCGGTTTTCCACGCCTTTTCAAAAGCAATCCATCAAGCCAAACGAAAATTTGTGGTGATGGATACGGCGCCAACCGGTCACACATTGATGCTGCTTGATACCACGGGAAGCTATCATAAAGAGGTATTGCGGAACAGTAATATGGCAGCAGGCAAACTGAAAACACCCTACATGTACTTGCAGGATCCGGAGTATTCCAAGCTGCTTATTGTGGCACTGCCGGAAACTACGCCCATCAGTGAGGCGGCGAAACTGCAGGATGATCTGCGCCGATCGGGAATTGAACCGTATGCATGGATCGCCAACCAGAGTATGTCGGCCGCAAATGTAACGGATCCACTTCTGAAACAGCGTGCAGCTGAAGAGGTCCCGCTGCTGAAAAAAATTGAAGAGGAACATGCCAGCCGGCTTTACAGCATCCCGTGGATTGTAGAAGAGCGGGTATTGGAATCCCTGGTCCGTGATCCGGAAATTTCACAGCCAGCAGTTTAAAAATTGGAATTCTAAATTTAGTTCTAAAACCAAACGATCAAACAGAAGCTATTAAAATTTATGAACCGGGAACTTCAAATCTTTATCCAGGAAATCGAAACCGAAATCTCTCAAATCGCTGAAGAGAGAAAAAAAGTGCTGGACGAGATTTCCGGTTATGTCCGAGAAAAAGTTAGGAAGGACGAACCTGCAAAACTGACGTTCATTTGCACACACAACAGTCGCCGCAGCACGATGGGTCAGATCTGGGCCGCTTCGATGGCGCACCATTACGGTTTAAAACGGGTGGAAACCTTTTCCGGAGGAACAGAAACCACGGCGTTCAATCCACGGGCGGTTGCTGCAGTGGAGCGGGCCGGATTTACGGTAAAAAATAATGACGGAAAGAATCCACATTATCGTGTCTATTTTTCGGAGGATGCTGAACCATTGGAGTGTTTTTCCAAAACCTACGATGATCCGTTCAACCCCCAAAAAGAGTTTGCTGCAGTGATGACCTGTTCTGATGCGGATCAAAACTGTCCGTTTATTCCCGGCGCAGAAAAACGGATATCGGTGCCCTACAGAGATCCAAAGGAATCGGATGGTACAGGTAAGGAGAAAGAGATTTATGATGAGCGTTGCCGACAGATTGCCACGGAGATGGCGTATGTGATGAACCGGGTGTGAGGTTTGAAATAAGCTCCGGTTCAATTTTTCTTTGAACCGGATCTATTACGGGTTCATTTACACTTCAACCACTACTTCTTCAGCGGTCAAATTGGACCGTATGTTTTTAATCCATCGTTCGGTAACACGCTCTTCATCACCAAACGTAAATCCCTCTTTTCCTTCAAAAATAGGAAGGTTTAGTTTTCGGGTTTGGCTTTTTTTCAACACGATCTGGATTCCAATGATCAGAATCTGAGACTCTGAGCCGTCATCAGCCCGCTTCTTTTGTTGATGCTTATAAAAAGAGCAGCTTTGAATATCATCCAGCCCAATGAGGGTATCATTTCCACTTTTAAGGTGTAAGAACATGCGGTTGGGAATGTCTATTCCGATTGCGGTTCCATCTCTTAAAATTTCCGATGTATCAAACTTCAGGCCGTAATTTCGTGCTGCGTTTTCGAATACATTGCGTGTTTTGCTCTGCTTTCGCCACTGCGAAAATTGGTGCATCCCAATGGGTATGAAAAATGTAGAAAGTGCAGTGATACCAATCAGAATTGATGTTAAATCGATGTCCATCTCTATATAAATTTAAAGTCATAGGTAAACAGATTTCACGATGGCCGTTTATCGTATCAACCGGGAGGGGAAATCTGCGTTTTAAATTGTGTCTGTTCGGGTGTTCATAACCCGTGAGAAGGATCTACAGATGAGAATGGAAGGGAAAGATGAGGTTGCGGACGGACTGACTGCTTTCGAAAAGCGAAGCCCGGATCAAATATTGAAATTGAGCAGAATACTTGTTTTTATTGGATGCCCAATCAGCAGAAATGGATGACCTGGGATCGATTTCAGATCGAACCTCAGATAGAGTTTCGGCGATGAACAACGCCGGATATTTAGTGCGGGAAATTGCAGAATCCTGATCACCCGTTAGGGAGGAATCAGAGTAAGTGTATCTCGATTCTTCTGTTTCTGAACTATGTAAATCTGTTCCATAAAGAAAAGATCCGCTCAGCCCGAGAAGGCAAAAAAGCACAGATATGTTCAGAATTTTGTTCATGTTTAAAAGTTACGGAGATTTTTGCATTAAGTTTCTGTTCAATTTATTGAAGAGTCTCAGATGCAGTGACAGCCATGTTGGATGAGGGTCTTCACCGGATGAATTCGCTTCATCCGGTGAATTGCCCGACCTTTGCATTAATCATTATATAATCTGATAGAATAAGATTTAGCCCTGTCGACTCATCCGATGACGTGAAGTCAGCGGATGAGGATATTTCCTTAATACAAAATATGAGCGTTAACAAGACACTAATTGTGATTATAAATTCATAAATTCTGCAAAAACCGCATGCCCTTTATCCGAACGTTTAAACGCTACCTTGCCGGCCGTAAGGATTTTCCCGATGAGTATGAGAGAATTCTTTACAGCAGAGTGCGTGTCTGGAGCCGTCTGAACAGCCGCAGAAAAGAGCTGCTCAAAGAGAGAATGAAGATTTTTATGGATGAAAAAATCTTCGAAGAGTGCGGAGGATTGAAGCTCACAACCGAAATGAAGGTGGTTATTTCGGCATACGCCTGTGTGCTGATTCTGGAGGAGTCGTCGGATTTCTACCCCGGCCTGCAGTCGATCCTGGTCTACCCGGATGATTACGTAGCTCCGGTTTATGAACATAACCCCGGCGGTGTGATTACCGAGGGAAATGAACGGCGGCAGGGAGAATCGTGGGACAGCGGCAACGTTGTGCTCTCGTGGGCCGATATCGAACGAACCACAATGTCTGATGGAAACAACCAAAACCTGGTCGTGCACGAATTTTCCCATCAGCTGGATCTGCAGTACGGTCTTTCAGGGGGCATAACACTTGAAGGAGAGGTGCTGAAGGGTGGAGACGAGTGGACCGAAGAGTTAGCAAAAACGTACAGGAAACTGGTGGATCTTGAACGATTTGGCCGTGAAGATGATCTCCTTGATATTTACGGGGCAACAAATCCATCGGAATGCTTTGCCGTAATTATGGAGGCTTTCCTTGAAGCACCGCGAGATCTGTCGATAAAGTATTCCCGTCTATACCGCATGCTGAGTGATTTTTTCAAGATGGATCCGGAGCGGTGGTGAGCCAATTTCTAAGAACGCGTTTTCTATCTGTTTCGGGTATGATCCCTGGGATGCGAATTCAGTTGTTAACATTTAGATAATATTAACGGTGATTTCTTAACATATATTTAACGCAATTTAAAAGATCAGCAAAACGGCATCTGATTCTAAGCAGGTTTGTATTACGCATTGCTATATGGAGCAGACCCAGAGAAATTTCCTGTTTCACCGTCATACTGGATTCAGTTCTCAATAATCATTAAACATATACTCGAGCAGCCAAGTTATAGACTATGAATCTCTTTCCTGTAAAAGTTATATCCTCCTCTTATAAAGCCAGTGAACTTTATGAAGTCCACTCTGTTTTACACAAGTTACTGTTGGTGCTATTCATAAGCGGTACGATAGCAGCTACAGCTGATGCCCGTCAAATTTCAGATAAAGGGAGTTTGAGCGGCCTGCTCTACAGTGATTTTTATTGGATTGTCAACAATCATAACGAAGATCTGGAGGGTGAGAATGGATTTTGGGCCCGGCGTGTCTATCTCACCTATGATAACAACTTTTCGCAACATGTTTCCGCTCGGTTTCGCCTTGAAATGAATAGTCCGGGTGATTTTTCAACAAATCAGAAGCTGGAGCCATATGTAAAAGACCTGTACCTGGACTGGGCAATAAATCAGAATCACTCTCTGATTGCCGGCCTGTCGTCGACACCAACCTGGGCACTGGTCGAAAGTGTATGGGGATACAGATCTGTGGAAAAAAGCCCCTCTGATTTGCACAAATTAGGAAGTTCAAGAGATTTTGGACTTGCCCTGAAAGGAGAGTTTGGCGATAGAGGTAACCTGAAATATCATGCCATGATTGGAAACGGCAGCGGAACAGGTTCCGAAACAAACAAATGGAAAAAATATATGCTCTCGTTAGGCTGGTGGCTTAGCGATAACCTGGTTGTGGAAGTGTATGGTGAATACAACCGTACAAGTGAAACAACTACCCGCAGTGCAGTTCACGGATTTCTGGGATATGTATCTGATAATCTTAATGCAGGTGCCATGTACGTTGCCCAGAATATTACGGTGGATTTAGTGGGGATCAGTAACAATACCGAAACCATTGATGTTGCTTCTATCTTTGCTAACCTTAAACTGGCTGACAAATGGACGGCACTCCTTCGGGCTGATCGTATGTTTACGGCAAACCCAAGAGGCCCCACCATTGATTACATTCCTTTTAGTGACCAGGCAGAATCAACATTTCTGTTATTTGGTGTAGATTTTGAGCCGGTTCGCAATGTGCATGTAATACCCAACATCGAAACTATTTTTTATGGTGAGGCACCGGATGGTACCACACCCAATTCTGATCTTATCTTTCGAACGACTCTCTCATACAGATTTTGACCTGAGTACTTTTTTATATCGCCCTCCAAATATCGATTGGGCGCATATGAAGAATTGTCTTGCAGAGTTGCGGACCGTTTAAGAACTCTCCTGCCAGTGCTTACCTGGTCCCGGCCTGTCCCGAGCTTTGACTCGGGGTGTATTTTTCCGGAGAGGGGAGGCTGTGTGAGCATTGAGCGAAACACGTTAGGTTGTTCACATCTTCCAGTAGGGATGGCCTTGGCATAGCTACTTGCCGCCTGCCCGATTATTTCGGGAACACCTAAAAGTATGAGGCTATGGTAATTGTTGTAATCTCATAATTACGCTCTATCCACTCACAATAGAATAGAGCCATAAAAACTCAGAGTTGACCAAAAGTTATGGACTCTAAGTTGATACCCCGGTGATTCTGCATCGGGGAAGTTCATAGCTAATAAAGAACCTTACGAGCACGTCGTGCAATTTGTACTGAAAAATTGAATATGTCGATTAACGTGTCTCAGCCCAATACAACTTTCAAGAAATAGTTAGATAACAGTTTGTTAATAGTTTGGTAACACAACCTGTTTAGCTTGGTGGACTTAGATTCATTACATAATGAATCAAAATCACAGAGTTTCGCTCAAATTAACATACCAAACATGAATAGTTCACGATTTTTTTTATTACTCCTCATTGGCGCGTTTCTTATGCTTTCCTGCGGAGGGAACGGTGACCATACTCCATCAGCGGATCGCGTTAACATTTTGGGAGCGGGGGCCACATTCCCCGCACCATTGATTACCGCCATGGCAGATGACTACAGAGATATTACCAACAGGCGGGTAACTGTGAACTATCAGTCCATCGGTTCGGGTGGCGGAATTCGGCAGTTTATGGAACAGACTGTAATGTTCGGGATGAGCGAAGCATTTTTGTCAGAGGATGTTATGGCAGGTATCGAAAGTCAAACAGGCGGGCGTGCATTTAATCTGCCCATAACGCTGGCAGATGTTGTGCCGACATACAATCTTCCCGGTATTGAAAAGGGATTGGTATTTAACGGTGATGTGCTGGTTGGGATATTCCTGGGTGAAATCACGCGGTGGAATGCTCCCGAAATTGCTGAACTAAATCCGGATGTTGATCTTCCAAATCGCAGCATCACAGTGGTTCATCGCTCCGATGGCTCCGGCACAACTAACGTATGGACAAGTTACCTCAGCCGTGTTTCCGACAGATGGAGAGAGAGGGTTGGGTTTGCAACCAGCGTGAACTGGCCGACGGGGATTGGCGGTAATGGAAACGAAGGCGTAGCGGGAGCCGTATTGAACACTCCCGGCGCAATAGGATACAACAGCTTGTCTTACGCCATTCTAAACGACATGTCATACGGTTATTTAATGAATAGTTCCGGCAATGTAATTGAGCCGAGCTTTGAAGCCACAACTGAGGCGGCTAATATCGAACTCCCCGATGATACCCGGATTCTGTTTACAAATACACCGGCTGAAAATGGATATCCTATTGCCGGGTTCGCCTGGATGCTGGTGTATGAAAATATGGATCAAAACAACGCAATCAGCAATCGAAATGAGGCGGAAGAGCTGCTGAATTTTATCATCTGGAGCATTACCGATGGTCAGGAGATTTCAGAGTCACTCGGTTTTGCAAAAATTCCGGATACAGCCCATGAAAAAAATATTGCGATGATCCGGCAAATAAAATGGGACGGTGATGAAATCGGTGCAGAGATTTTGCGAGACCAGGGGATGATAGATTAGAGTCAGGTCAATTGCATGACCTCCATTGATAATCTGATAAATAGTTGAAAATATGTATTTGAAGAAATTAGCCGCTAATGGATCCTGAAAATTCGCAGTTAAGTAAAAAGAGAAGTTTCAGAGAAACGTACGTTGACGCTCTCTACAAGTGGCTGGGTGACAGAGTATTTACTACTGTAGTGGTTGGCTTGGGTATAACAATCATACTGATTACACTTGGTATGGCTCTTGTTCTGTACCTTGAGGGTAGCGATGCTCTGGGTGAATTCGGTCTGTTCGGATTTATTCAGGGCACCACGTGGGACCCCGCCGTCCAGCTCCTGTTTGGCGCCTGGCCGTTTATGTTTGGAACACTGGTCACCAGCGTTTTAGCACTGGCAATCTCGTTTTTTCCGGCAATAGCGGTTGCCATCTTCTCAGCTGAATATGCGGCCGGATGGCTCGCCGAAATTATTGATAACCTGATCAAGCTGATTGCAGCAATCCCGAGTGTGGTGATAGGAATCTGGGGAATATTTATACTCGCCCCCTGGCTCAGGGATACTATTTACGAACCGATTTACTTCTGGACGGAAACCAACTACCCGGACATGCTGCATATCCTTGGAAACCCAATGGGTTATGGGATGGCAACCGCAACGATTGTGCTTTCGTTGATGATTTTGCCCTACACAACCGCTTTGGCAAAGGATGCCATCAAGGCAGTGCCTAAAGATCAAAGAGAGGCTTCCTGGGCGCTGGGTTCCACAAGATGGGAGGTGATCAGAATGGCAGTTATTCCCTACGCACGTGGCGGAATCATGGCTGGTGCAATTCTCTCCTTAGGCCGGGCAATCGGTGAAACAATGGCGGTGGCGATGTTAATCGGAAATAAAAATACCCTTCCATTTTCGGTATTCGGTGCCGGCGCAACCATGCCGTCGGTAATTGTAAACGAGTTTAGAGAAGCGGTGGAAAGCCTTCACCTTTCAAGCCTGATGGCAATCGGATTTGTACTCTTCCTGATTGCCCTCATCGTTAATCTGACAGCGGCCTACATTCAACGCAGGCTTTCAATTGATGGGGGACAGGTTATATGAAAAGCCTGAAACGCAGGAAGATTCATGACCGCATCATGGTGGGGCTTCTCAGCCTCTCAACCATAGTTGTACTTTTGCCACTGGTAATAATAATCGTCCACGTTTTTGTGGAAGGATTCAGCGCACTCAGCTACGATTTTTTTACAGAAGAGCTGGGCTCCCCATCAAGAGCGATCCAGGGTCGTCCAACCGGGCTGGTGCACACTATTATTGGTACAATTGTTGTTGATTCGATGGCTCTGTTCATTGCCGTTCCGGTAGGTATCGGGGCTGGGATGATGCTGAGTGAATATCCCGAGCATTTGTTAAATCCATCTCTTCGAATAATGAACGACACGCTGAATGGTATGCCGGCTATTTTGAAAGGGCTGTTTATATTCGTCCTTATCGTTAAACCGATGGGGACATTTTCCGGTATAGCGGGTAGTGTGGCTCTCGCAGTGGTGATGCTTCCCATAATTGCGCGAACTACAGAAAGCGCACTTCAAGCCATACCATGGACAATACGCGAAGCTGGACTAGCTTTGGGAATACCACGCTGGCGGGTTGTGCTCTCCACCGTGATGCCTACGGCAAAAGCGGGTTTGATAACCGGTGTACTGCTTGCATTTGCTCGGGCGGCAGGAGAAGCGGCTCCGCTTCTGTTTACATCTTTCGGTGACAATTACCTACCTAACAGCTGGCTGGGATTTATATTCAGCCCAACGGATACACTTCCACAACGACTTTACAGCCTGGCAATCAGTCCATACGAGCAATGGCACAGCATGGGTTGGGCTGCAGCTATTGTTTTGTTTATGCTGGTTATTTTCACATTTATCATTGCGCGGCTGCTGGCTCGTGATAAATTCAGAAAACAGGCTTAATCAATGAATGTCATGTTCTTAGGGAATAAAGAATTGGATTATAAAACTATACAAAAGGTGATGAATCAGATATGAGTTCAAAGTTAGAGACGAAAAATTTAACCGTAAAATATGGCGATGTCTTCGGGGTTGAAGGGATTTCACTTGCAGCTGCGAACCATTCAGTGACAGCATTGATCGGGCCTTCAGGTTGCGGAAAAACTACATATTTGAGAGCGTTGAACAGAATGCACGATCTTACCCGCGAAGCAAAAGTGGAGGGGGAAGTGCTTTTTGAGGGCAAAAATATCTATGATGAGGATGTAAACCCGGTAACGGTACGGCGCAAAATCGGGATGGTTTTTCAGAAACCTACCCCGTTTCCTACGATGTCGATTTATGACAATGTAGTTGCCGGGCTCAAACTTGTGGGAATAAAAAACAAGGCCCATCTTGAGGAAGTCTGTGAAAAAGCTCTAAGGCAGGCCGCGCTTTTCGAAGAAGTAAAAGACCGCCTCAACACAGCGGCAGTTAGCCTGTCAGGTGGACAGCAGCAACGCCTTTCAATCGCACGGGCACTTGCCGTGGAACCAGAGGTGCTTTTGATGGATGAGCCAACAAGTTCGTTAGATCCACAGGCAACCCTGAGAATTGAAGAGCTGATTCAAAGCCTGAAAAAAGATGTGACCATCATCATTATTACACATAATATGCAGCAAGCTGCCCGGGTTTCCGATAAAACGGCTTTCTTTTATGAAGGAAATCTTATTGAAGTAGGCAACACGAAAACAATTTTTACAAGCCCTGAAAAAAAACAGACTGAAGATTATATTACCGGAAAGTTTGGTTAATGAATTTTTTGAAGAGAGTAATTAACATTAAACAAAGAATAAAATGACGACTGCAATACAGGAAAACCTTTTAAAACTTCATAGCAAACTGAATCGTATGTCAGAATTGGTTCTGGAGGCTGTGAATGAATCCGTCGATTCTTTATTGGATAAAGATGTTGAAAAAGCCAAACGGATCAAGAAAGGCGATAAACAAATAAATAGTATTCGATGGGAGATTGAGGAAGACTGCATCAATTTGATTGCCACGCAGCAGCCTGTTGCGTCTGACTTGCGCGAGCTGATCGCACTATTATATATCATTACAGAACTGGAACGAATCGGCGATTATGCGGCCGGTATCGCAAAGCTTACCATTGTTATGGGTGATGAACCTCACATTAAGCCTTTGATCGACATTCCAAGAATGAGAGATATTGCTGTTGAAATGATTGAAAGCTCAATGGAGGCTTACATAGATAAAGATGAGAGAGCAGCTCGTGCGATTCATATACAGGATGATGCTATTGATGATCTGTATAAACAGGTAAACAGAGAACTCATATCGTTTATGATTGAAAACCCTTCAACGATCACACGATGCACCTATCTTGTCTGGATAGCCCATAATATTGAAAGAATGGGAGATCGGGTAACCAATATTTGCGAACGGATCATTTATCTTGCAACCGGAGAGCGCGCGGACGATCTTTGAAAACGGTTTCGTCTGTTTTCCGGATTTTCTATTCATAGATATGTTCTGAGCATCCGTACTCTTATCTACTTAAAAAAGCCTATTTCGATAGCTTTTTAGCAGTAATTAATCCATTCCAATTCTCTAATACGTGAAGAAATAGTATATTGTGCGCTTAAATGCATTTTAAAAATGTTAACTACATATTAACATACTGTAAAGTGGCTGCATGAATTACACGTTTTTTGATTTTCTACAGCTGGTTGGCTCGCTCGGGATATTTATTTATGGGATGAAAATTTTCAGCGACGGCCTGCAAAAGGTCGCAGGTGGGAAGCTCCGCGCAATCCTTAAAGGGATGACCACCACCAGGCTTCGGGGCATTATTACGGGCTTTGGGGCAACTACAGTAACTCAATCATCTACCACTACAACTGTGATGGTGGTTAGTTTCGTAAATGCCGGACTGATTACCTTTATCGAATCCACAGGCGTGATTATGGGGGCCAATATCGGTACCACCGTCACTGCGTGGATGGTCTCGATTTTTGGGTTTAAGATGCAAATAACGCCCATTGCGATTGCCATGATTGGAATCTTTTTCCCCTTCATGTTTTTTGGTCGGGAAAAATTCCGGAATCTTGCAGAAGCGATGATCGGGTTCGGTATTCTGTTTATTGGATTGGAATTTATCAAGAATGCTGTTCCAAACATTGATGATAATCCCGAAATGTTTATGTTCCTCGACGGGTTTACGGAATTCGGGTTTCTTTCGATTCTGATTTTTGTCCTGGCAGGAACAGTCCTTACACTGCTTACGCAATCTTCCTCAGCAGCAACGGCAATTACACTGGTAATGCTTTTCCAGGGGTGGATCGATTTCCCGATTGCTGCAGCTATGATCCTGGGTGAAAATATTGGCACGACGGTTACGGCGAATATAGCGGCTATCATCGGTAATGTTCACGCAAAACGCGCTGCCCGTTTCCATTTAATTTTCAATCTATTCGGTGTGATATGGATGCTTATTGTCCTGCAGCCGTTTCTTGTGGGCATTGATAACATTATGAGCTTCTTTGCACCGGAAGCCGGTTCCGTTTTTGAGGCGGCGGATGAAATTGGACGCGCAAACGCAACGCTGGCTCTGTCGCTATTTCATACCACATTTAATGTGCTTAACGTTCTTATACTTTTTGCATTCGTACCGCGCATTATTTCGCTTGTAGAAAAAGTTCAGAAGGAGTCAAAAACTTCGGATGACAAATTCCGGCTTCAGTACATTTCATCCGGTATGATGTCATCTCCGGAAATGTCGATCGAGCAGGCACGAAAAGAGATTGAACTATTTGCGAAACTGATAGATAAGATGCATTTCAGCTTCCAGGGACTCTTTTATAAAAAACAGAAGAAGCATGAGAAATTCCTGAAGAAAATTAAAAAACGGGAGCAGATTACTGACAATATAGAATTGGAAATTGCTGAATATCTGACGAAAATTTCCAGCTTTAATTTATCAGACAGAGCGACACGGCAAATCCGGGCCATGCACAGTATGATCAACGACCTTGAACGGGTAGGGGATATCTACTTCCAGATGTCGAAAACGTTTGAGCAGATGCAGAATGAGGATATAAAACTGCCGAAAGATGCAGCCAAAGAGATCGGGCAGATGCTCGACCTTCTTCACAATGCAATTCGTCACGTTCGTCACAACCTGGACAAAACAAACGGGGAGTTTGATCTCGATAAAGCGATTATAATTGAGAAAGAGATCAATGATATGCGGGATAAGCTCATGGATCAACATTATAAACGTCTCGAGGAAAACGCATACTCCAACAAAGCAGGATTCATTTACCTTGACTACCTGAACCGGATGGAGAAAATCGGTGATCACCTGTTTAACGTCAGTGAAGCCCTTGCCGGGCGAAAGGTGAAATCAGCCTACTCCCGGGTGATGGAAGATCGCAACTAAAAGATTCTTCAATTGACTGCTCTGCACATTATCGTTGAAAAGGCGTCGGGCTACAATCGTTTATCTTTAATATAGATCGCTTTTGACTGGCCCTCGCCAACCGATCGCTCTTCGATATCAAAAAGCTTCATCGCTTTCACAAGCTCTCCCAGTTTTTGGAAGCCGTAATTTCTCGGATCAAATCCAGGCGACTGTTTTGCAATGTAGCTCCCGACAGGGGCAAGATGCGCCCAGCCGCTCTCATCCGATGCTGCCTCGATAGCATTTCGAACCAGGTTTACGAGTTTGGTGTCCTGCTTGAGTTCGTTGATCGGTTGTCGCTTCTTATGGGTTTTTTCATCAGGATCATCCTTAAGCACCTCCGTGTAGATGAATTTATCGCACGCCGCAACAAACGGATCGGGTGTTTTCTTCTCGCCAAAACCGTAGACAGTCAGGCCCGATTCGCGAATTCTTGCTGCCAGTTTGGTAAAGTCACTGTCGCTGCTTACCAGGCAAAATCCATCGAATTCACCAGTGTAAAGCAGATCCATTGCGTCGATGATGAGTGCGCTGTCTGTCGCATTTTTCCCCTTGGTATAGCCAAACTGCTGAATCGGCTGGATCGAATGCTGCAATAAAATGTCTTTCCATCCGCGAAGTTGCGGAAGGGTCCAGTCACCATAAATTCGTTTTACATTTGCAGTGCCATATTTGGCAATTTCAGCAAGAAGTTTCTCGGTGATGGATGGCTGGGCATTATCCGCGTCTATGAGTATGGCCAGTTTTTGCGTGTTTTTCGTATCCATACAGAAGTTTGGTTTGCTGTGTGTTTAAGTTTTAAGATGAAATAATGACTGAACAAAAATTCATATTCGTTTCCTGACGATAATGAACTATCAAGAAAAAACCCGAAAGATTCTCTTCAGATAGAAAATCCTGCTATTGTGATACATCTACATACAAAAACAAAACATAGCAGGTTACTCTATCAAACTACCTTTTTTTATGGTAAGTCACTTGTATCAATGCCCGAAGTATACAAAAACAACGGGAGTAACACGGGGGTCCCATCCGAAATTTTAAGAGAACCGGGTGTTGATACCGAAATTATTCCGGTAAGAATCGAAGAATACGCTTCAGAGACTACATTTATGGAAAGCAACTTAATGTTAGGTTGATAATTACCCCGATCATTTTGTATTTATAAGGGATAATTGATTTTATGCAAATGCTTGAAATCACAAATCGGATATATAAATAAGTGGCCTGCCGATGGCCATCTGTACTGAACCCGAAATTTTACAGGAGTATCATTTATGCCCAAGTGTGAACTATACAAAGATGTGAAAGGTGAATGGCGCTGGAGAAGAACAAAGAAAAACGGCGATATTGAAGCCTTTTCAAAGCAAGGTTTCGAAAGTGAGGAGGAGTGCAAAAAGAACGGCAAAGAAGAAGGAAATTGCACGAGCTTTAGAAAAGGTGCCTTTCACTAACCAATTATATTTACAGCTATCGGGATGGGAAAAGGGCGTTAGTATGATCTGGCGCCCTTTTTTACGTAACGACAAGTAAGTGGAACACATGGTGTGAGTCTGCAGCAGTTTCTGAAAAATTTTATTGTTTCATTAGGTATTACGCTGAAAAACCCATATCATAATAATGTTAATTTTAATCCCACCTACGGTACGGTAATTTTTTTGGAAACGACATGGTAACGCCCTTCTTTTCATTAGATGAACACTTAGGTGTATAAATACTATATACAATATTATGAGTAAGCAACAAGGTAAAGTAAAATGGTTCGACGCAGAAAAAGGTTTTGGATTTATTCAACCAGATGAAGGCGGAAAAGACATTTTTGTACACAGAAACAACATCGAGAATCTTGGATTTCAGGAAGGCCTGGAAGACGGTGAAGCTGTTGAATTTAACGTTGAAGAGACACCAAAAGGTCTCAGTGCAACGGACGTAGTAAGCCTGATTTACGAATAGGCCACACATTTTTAATGTGATTTTAAAAGCCCGTGCTGCTCAGCAGTACGGGCTTTTTCTTTTTATGGCTATGTACCGTCAGCATATGTGAGACTGATCAGCTAAATCGCATAACCATAATCCCAACTGGGATATAATTTGGTTTTATCATCCAGCATCTGCTTAAACGTTGCTTTGGTAATCAAATTGATATGGTAATAACACTCCTATACATTATGATGCCAGCACCATAGGTCTCCTGTTGAATCAACCACATCACAAACCTACCCTGTTTTACGCACCGGAAAAAACTGAAAATACATCGAAATGGTTCTCAGAAAAGATTTGATTTAGAATAACTGCCTGATCTCTTTCACGAAAATCTCACTATCTCAGTGAACTTTATAAGATCACTTGAAATGTCTAATGTCCGGCAGAAATAGTTGATAATCCGATTCCCGTTTTGTGCTTCTAATTTCATGCCTACTAACATTTCTTCAAGGCTTTGTTTACATTATACAGCAACCCATAAATTTTATTTCCAGTTTTATGAGTACTGATCTTAATTCCATATCTCCCCGTCGGGCGAAAATTATTGACGTACTTGATGAAGCAGGCGAAGCCCTTCAAATCCGTGAGATTGTAAAGCGAACAGGACTCGATTATGGCAATGCCAGGAGCGCCCTCTCCGAAATGGTAAATATGGACATACTTGTCAGGGTTCACCGCGGGGTTTATGATCTCCCGGAACGCGTTGAGAAAAGAGAACTCGACTCGCCTGATCACCCGATCCAAAAAATTCTTCAAAATCAGCAAATTCTCAAAGTGTTGCTGAACACCATCATCACCAATAAAGCGTTGATGGAAGCTCTTTTACTGGGGCAGCAGGAAATAATTCAGGCACTGCGCACCATCAGCCCCAGCACAGAAAAAGGTGAAGAAACTATAAAAAACCTGGAAGATATATTCGCCAAGCGTGTTGAATGGCATTTTGATGTAGCCGCCGAACAGGTAGCCGCCCAGTATACAAAACTCCCACCCGAGGTATTTGATGTGCTTGTTGCTCCCCTCACCCGCGACAAAGACACCAAGAAAAAAATGGCTGACATCGCCGAAGCATTGAAAAAATCGGACGAGAAAAAAAAATAAGGAAATAAACGATCATCAGGACGAACAAAGTATTGACGGTCATAACAAGCCTGACAATTGTCATTCAAAAATTATTCTGAGCAGAAGCCCCACCATTTTTTCTTCTCTTGATTAGACAACACCCATAACATAAATAATATCAATTCTATTTATTGATATTAGCCTTTTATGTCAATATCAATACGAGCCGATATTTTTATATAAAAATGACATCACCCACTTGTTACCTAACAATGCATCATTTATATTCTTTAAAAATTGTAAATAAGCGAACATGTTAGCAAAAGTTATGAATCTGGAAATTTTTAAATCTTAAGATGATTTCTGCAATTCCAGGGTTGCTGTTTATTTTTCTGATTCCACAAACTGCTCTGAATATAAATGACCCAATATATCTGACCCGAATCACCAGTCCGATAGTGATTGATGGTCATGTGGATGAACCCGCATGGGATGCCATCGACCCGGTTCCAATGGTGTCTTATGATCCGGTTTCCGGGCTGCCTCCATCCGAGCCAACTGAAATCCGCATCGGTTACGATGACTATTATATCTATGCATCTATCCGGGCGTATGACTCCAACCCCTCTGGCATTCGGGCTAATACACTTACCCGTGATCGCCTCAGCGGAGATGATGTTTTTCACATCCTGCTGGATACGTATAATGATAATGAGTCGGCCATGGCTTTTACCATCACACCTACCGGGGCCAAACGGGATGCAACCATCTCGAACGATGGTGAAGGCCCGCGAGCCATGAATGCAGACTTCATGACCTACTGGGATGTTGCCACACACTTTAATGATGAAGGCTGGTTTGCTGAGGTCCGCATCCCCTTTTCCAGCCTCGGTTTTCAGGATGATAACGGCCGGGTGGAAATGGGAATCTTATTTCAGCGGGGAATTGCAAGAAAGAACGAGCGGGTAACTTTTCCTGAAGTACCAGCCAATGTTTCAAGGCCATTTTTCAAACCATCGTTAGGCCAGCGAATTGTTTTTGAGGGAATCTACAGCAGTCGTCCGTTGCACTTTACGCCCTACCTGCTCGGTGGACTGGAACAAAATTACCGCATCAATGAAGATCAAGCCGGCTTTTCAAGAATTGATGATACTACACTGGAAGCCGGTTTTGACATTAAATATGGCATTACGAACAACCTTACACTCGACCTGACAGTAAACACCGACTTCGCCCAGGTTGAAGCGGATGATCAACAGGTCAACCTAACACGTTTCAATCTTTTTTTCCCGGAAAAGCGCCAGTTCTTTCAGGAACGGTCCGGTATTTTTGAATTTAACACGGGCGAAAACGGATGCCTGTTTCACAGCCGGAGAATCGGGCTGAGCAGCACAGGCGAACAAGTTCGTATTCTTGGCGGCGGACGCCTGACCGGCAGGGTTGGGTCCTGGGATATCGGCCTTCTCAACATGCAAACCGACCGATATCAAAACATCGACACGGAAAATTTTGGTGTACTCAGGTTGCGCCGCGAACTCTTCAATCCTTATTCGTTTGCAGGTGCAATGGCCACTTCACGAATCAATTCTGAAGGATACTACAATCTTGGCCTCGGTGCAGATGGGAATATCCGTTTCCGGGGGGATGATTACCTATCCTATGTTTGGGCATTCACTATGGATGAACAAGTGGGCAGACAATCGCTTACAGATGCTTCAAAATTGCGAATCCATGTTGAGCGAAGGTCCCGCAGGGGATTTTCCTACGAAACCACGGCCGGCTACTCCGGCGAAACGTATAATCCCGGAATGGGTTTTGTTCCCAGAAGCAACTACTACATGGCCGCCCAGGCTTTGCGATATGGCTGGCTGCCTGGCAGTCAGTCTTCCCTGCTTTGGCATTCAATACAGGTTGAAGGAGAAGCCTACTGGAATGCTACCACCAACAGCCCGGAAACCATTGAGTTTGGCCCGTCATGGTCAGCAACCACAAGGCTGGGGGCTTCGTTTAACGCCTCTGCAACCTGGTACTATGAAGCTGTGCCATTCAATTTCCGGCTTCTGGGAAGCACCACCATCGAAGAAGGTACCTATGAATTTTTCCGGGGTATGGTTAGCTACCAGATGCCATCTACCCGACTATTCAGAACACGGTTTGAAGTGGATGCGGGCACATTTTACAACGGCCGGCTGATCACTACGCGAATTGCACCCACCTGGAATGTATCTCGCCATCTGGAACTGGAAGCCTCCTACCTCTACAACCTGCTGGATGCCGGCACAGAAAAAGACTGGTTTTCTGTGCATGTTGCCCAGCTTCGGATGCGTACAGCCCTGAACACCCGGCTCTCTACAAATGCATTTTTTCAATTTAACTCATCTGCCAATGGGGTTACGGCAAATGTTCGATTCAGATATAACTTCCGGGATGGCAATGATTTTTGGATTGTATTCAACGAAGCAATAAACACCAACCGGGACAGGGTACTGCCAGTACTCCCGAGATTAAACACCAGAACGTTGATGGTAAAATACACGCACACCTTTCACCGGTAACATGATCGCATAATCAAAACAAAAAAAACCATAACTATGGACAATCACACTTCGATCTATTCAGATCCATTTCTCGAACATTACAAAACCGCCAGGCGGCTATTTTGGGGTATAGGCATCATGCTACTTGGTATAATCATTGCCGGATTCTGGAACTTCCACCTCGTGGATGGTTTCGGGCGGGACTTTATTGCCGGTCGAACCATCGGAGATACCGGACTTCTTGCCGATACATATGGTGAACGGGGTGGTGGTTTTGGATTTGTATTTGCTGCTATTGCCGGGCTTGCAGCCACCTTCACGGCCTGCAATTGTGTGGCCTTTGCGATGATTCCCGGGCTGGCCTGTTCTACCGATAAACAAGCAACAAGAAAAACAGCCATCCGGGCTATCATAGCATTTACACTGCCGGTTTTGGCAATCGGCGCTGCTTATGGCGTGTTTGTTGGTTTCCTCGGATCGGACGGAGTTGCTGCCATAAATGAGCGTGCCGTACGCCTGGCACAAGCCCAGGCTGTTTTTTCCATCATCGGGGCAGTTATGATTTTTTGGGGATTGATTGAACTGGGTTATCTCAAATGGTTTACCAAACACGTAAGCCCGTTAACCCGGGAATTCTTCAGCTCTTCAATTGCTAAAGCCGGTCTGATGGGTGTCTTGGTCGGCCTTTTTGCAGTGGGAAGACCCTTTCCGGTATTCCGTGAATTTATGACCTACGCTGCCGCAGCGGATAGCCCTGCCTATGGTGCTGCAGTAATGACCATGCATGGCTTGGGGCAGATCGCCGTACTGCTTGGCTTATTCTTCCTGCTTGTATGGCTTGCCGGTGACATGATGGTAAACTGGGCAACGGAAAAACCGTGGCAGCCACGGATGGTTACAGCCCTGGCTCTGCTTGGTGGTGGCGCCTACTTCGTATTCTATTGGGGCATAGCATTTATCTATGATGTAGGCCGTTGGGGATTTAAGCTGGGTTGGTACGGGTGAACAGTTTTGATGGGTTTTTCCGGCACGTCGATGAATCTTCTTTTTTTTGAGCGACTCTGCGGTTAATTCCACGCTAATATGCAAAAAAAAATGACTCGCAAAATGCTGCTTTATGCTCACATCTATCATCCCCAGTGATGTAAGGGATACGAAGCCGGAGAAGAAAATGATGACACAGAAATTGTTGAACGCGGTGGATACACCGGATGAACCTATAACCTGATTTCTATTAGACTACTCTTGAGTTGCAGCAAATCTACCTGTTATTCCCGGATCTGCCGCTGCCGATAGAAAAAAGCTGACGGGGACTATCCCTCGTCAGCAAAAGCATGACACACTTTAATGACCACCACTCCAATTGTACATTCCCTTTTTATACTGGGTGGTATAGCCAACGTTTTTCCATGTATTTTTTAGTAGTTCAACCTCATCCTTCCAGATACGCCCGTGAAATAGCTGTGAACTTAGCTGGCTGATCCAGAAAAGCGTAATGACCTGCGTTTTCAATCTCAACAAGGGCACTATTCTTTAATCCTTTCTCCAGCCGCCTGGCCTGGTCCATCGGTGTGGCATCATCGTCCGTTCCCCAAAGCAGCAGAATTTCATCAGGAATCTCATCAAGCCTGTCATCAAAAAACTCAGTGACTGACTTCACGAAGGTCTCCCTCATAACCCCCGAAAGTTTACTGTAATCGGATGATCCGAGTGATTTCCAGAGTGCTGTGTTGCGCAGGCGGTTCATCCAGGTCTCTCGTTTTGATGGAATGACCAGCTTCACGGGAAGTTTCAGCAGTTTCGCCGTGATTCTTTTGACATGAAATTTCAGGGAGCGTTTTGGTTTTAGTCCCGCACCGCCTGTTATGATGACTTTTTCAATCTGCAGAGTTCTTTTTTGTTCACTTAACAGTTTTAAAATGATACGCCCGCCAAAAGAGTGCACAAGATAATCGACAGGCTGATTCGGAAATTCATTTCTTACCAGAGATGAAACCATGTCAGCGTAATCGCCGATTCCCCACGCCTCAGGCGGTTCAGGAGATTTTCCAAATCCCGGCAGATCCACCAACACACAATTACGAATGCCTGAAAGTTTATCGGCCGCAGGTTTCATCACGTCACTACTGCTCCCCCATCCATGTAAAATGATAAGCGGTTTCCCTTCCCCTTTTTGGTACCAGGTAGTCTCTGCACCATTATACTGAAAACGTTTAGAAATAAATTCCATGAAATATGTAAGGCATGTTCGATTTTATGATCATAAAAGTACGGATGAACTATTAAGGAGGAAACTATGAAACGAAAACTATTTTTTTGGATCGATAAACTGAAAATAAAACGCAGTGAACGAATTATGCTTTCGGTATGCATGATATCTGCCCTGATATTAAGCGGTGCGCTTCTTTTCATCGATTTTTCACATGCACCGGATGAGTACGATTACAGTGAGCTGGAGGAACTGTTTCGTGAACGGTCAAAACAACAAAAACAGGAACACGATATGATTATGGCCCGGTATGGTGGCGAACCTGCTTTGACAGATACGATGGAACCAGAAGAGAATGTGGTGCAGGAAAACGTAAAAAGCTATGAAATACCGGAACCTGAGGTAACGGTTGCCGATACAACTCGTATTAATGTTAACACTGCAAATTCAGAAGAACTGCAACAGCTTCCCGGAATCGGACCAGCATACGCCTCCAGGATTGTTGAATGGCGGCAGGAAAATGGAAAATTCCAGACGGTAGAGCAGCTTCTTGAAATAAGGGGTATCGGACCGGCAAGGCTCGAAAACATCAGACATCTCGTTGAGCTTTAATTTTCTGAGAAACTTCCAATAGCAGGCTTCTTTCACTATTTTTAGACCAACCGAAGACAAACCGAGGAAAAAAGAAGATGCCAAATCAAATATTATGGGCTGATGATGAAATTGATCAGCTGAAATCGCACATTATTTTTTTAAAGAATAAGGGATTCGAAATTACCCCGGTTACCAATGGGGAAGATGCGGTTTCGATGATCAAAGAAAATGTTTTCGACCTTGTTTTCCTGGATGAACAGATGCCAGGAATGGATGGTTTGGCAACGCTTGAACAAATTCAAAACCTGCAGCCGTCACTTCCCGTGGTGATGATTACCAAAAGTGAGGAAGAGTCGATCATGGAGGATGCTATCGGCAGCAAAATTGCCGATTACCTCATCAAGCCGGTGAATCCAAACCAGATTCTTCTCTCAATCAAACGAACTCTCGACAAAAAGCGGATTGAGAATGAAAAATCTGCTCAGTCGTATCTGAAAAACTTCAATGAGCTCTCCTCGCGTTTTAATGAACAAACGGACTGGAAGGGCTGGATTGATATCTATCGTACGCTCACACACTGGGAGATGAACCTTGAAAACAGCGATCAGGGACTACAGCAGGTACTACAGGATCAGTTTCAGCAGGCGAATCAGGCGTTTGGACGGTTTGTAGAGCTTGAGTATAAATCGTGGCTGACGCGCGAACCGGAGGACCGGCCGATGCTGAGCCCCGACCTGTTGAAAAAGAAAGTATTTCCAAGACTATCAGATGACGAAACGGTCGTGTTCTTTTTGATCGATTGTATGCGTTACGATCAGTGGGTACTTTTCGAAAGAATACTTACCGAGTATTTCTCAATCGAGACCGATTTCTATTACTCCATACTTCCCACAGCAACACCTTATTCAAGAAATTCGATTTTTTCAGGACTCTATCCGCTTGAAATAAAAAACCGTCACCCACAGCTCTGGGAGATGGGCCAGGATGAAAGTTCGCTCAATCAGCATGAAGAAGAACTGCTTGAAAAGTATCTCGCACGAAATCATCTGTCAAAGCCATTTAAATATGAGAAAGTAGTTCGGCCGGAAGATGGGAAACGGATTGCAGATAAAATGTCGAACTACACTCAGAACCCGTTTACATCGATCGTTTACAATTTTGTGGATACCCTGGTTCACAGCCGGTCTGATTCGGACGTATTAAAACAGCTTTCACCCGATGTGCCGGCATTTCGGTCACTCACAGAGTCATGGTTTCAGCACTCCTCGCTGCTCCAGATGTTTAAGGAGCTGGCAGATGAAGATGTAACCATTATCGTATCAACCGACCATGGCGCAGTTCGATCCATGCGCGATACAAAAGTGTTTGGAGATCGGGATGCAGCGACAAACCTGCGTTATAAGTATGGCCGCAATCTGAAAGCAGAAGAGAATGCCGCAATATTTATCGATAAACCGGAAGAGTATTTTCTGCCGGTTCCCCGCCATGCAAACAGTTTTATCATTGCTAAAGAGGATTATTACTTCGTTTATCCCACTAATTACAACAAGTTTCAGAATCTTTACAAAGATACCTTTCAGCACGGCGGTGCCTCAATGGAGGAGATGATTCTGCCTGTAGCCACACTCAAACCCCGCGGCTGATAGATGGAAAAAATTGTCTGCTGCAGTGAACAGGAAACGATGAAGGCTGCCCGCTCGTTTGGTGAGGGGTGCACCTCCGGCGATACTATTTGTCTGAAAGGCGAACTCGGTGCCGGGAAAACGCACTTTGTGAAAGGTTTTGTCCAGGCTTTCGGGCTCACACCCGATGTGGTGACGAGCCCCACATTTTCCATAATTAATGAGTATAATGGGGACTTACCTGTATACCATTTCGATTGCTACAGACTCGAACATGTGCAGGAAGCCCTTGAAATTGGAGCAGAAGAATATTTATATGGGGATGGCGTTTCCATTATCGAATGGCCGGAACGTATTGAACCGATTCTTCCCGCCGATGTTAAGTGGATCGAAATTATCGCGATAAATAGTACAGAACGGCAGATTTCTTTTTTTTGATTTGTACCCCGATGCAGAATTAGACACAGATGTCAACAAAAAAACGACGACTTTCATACAGACTGGACTTGCTACCGGTAATACTACCCTATCACAGGAGAGCTGTAAATATCGTGCAAATCGGTGACCTGGTGTATTACGGACCTTCTCCGGAATATTACGGAATCGGGGAAGTTGTGGAGATTAGTGACAATTATAGTATTGTGGATTTCAGGGGAACAGGGCTGCTCGGAATACAAAAAGATGTTTTTGCCAATAAGTATATCATTCCCATTCATAAACTCAATCTGGGAAATATTCTGAAATCGACCTGAGGATTGTACAGGTTGTTTTTTTGTTCAGTAGTATTTTCACTTCCATGCTTTGAAGCAATACAGGAATCTTCAATTCGCCCGTCCTGAATGAAGCGGTCAAAAGTAATCATGATGTCTCTAAAATACGATATTCCGTCTTTGGCACGTAATCTTGAGAAATTGGAAAATATTAAGCAATAGCTTAACTTTTGAAACGTAACGCAATTATAATAAAAGAATCTTTTGACGGCAGCCGCTCTGTTGCCGTTGACGAAGATAATGCTGAGGAATTGCTGAATTTCTTTCGGCAGGATAACCGGTATAAAAAGAAATTTAATCATATTTGTGAGTTAATATTAGGCAATCATGTCAACCGTGAGCTTTACGACAAAGAAGAACCCGATGATAAGAGTAAAGGCGTAAGGGCAATGAAGTTTTTTAAAGGTCAGGAAAACGCCAGGGTATACTGTAAGGAGATAAATACTTCAGATAAAACTTGTGTTATTGTAGCAGCAGAAGTGCTAAAAAGAAAAAAACAGACCAAACTGACACACAAAGAAATTAACATCATACACCGGGTAGCAAGTTATGAGTACGAAACAATCAAATAGAGTGGAAAATATCCGAAGTGAATTTCAAAAATTGTTTGAAAAATCACCGGAAGAACATGTAGAAGACCGGGCACAGATGCTTTCCTATATGTTTCTGAGTGAAGCCCAAAAAACAATGGATCGAAAAGGCTGGACCCGAAAGCGGCTGGCGGATGAAATCGGTACATCTGCCAGTTATCTCACTCAGCTCTTTCGGGGCGACCGGCTGCTGAATTTTAAAACGGTTGCGAAGATAGAAGTTGCATTGGGATTCCGGTTTGAAGTGAATGTTGACAGTTCCGCAGAGGGATTCATTGAATATTCTGAAAAGGAAGATGTAGAATTGGAACAACCTCAAGTGAATGAATCATAATTTTAACAGGATTAAAGTTGACTTGACACTAATTTCAATGTCGTTCGGTTCGCTGAACCGAGAGGATTCACTATTCAAACGACCAATCAAAGTTCAGAACGATTCGTTAACCAAAAAAACGGATAGGTCGGCGGCTTTTTACTCTATTTCGTAATAGAGTTCAGATTAGATGGTAGATCACTTCTCATCAATTAAATCACCACCGTATAAATCACTTTCAGTCTTCCCATTTTTAGCTCGCCCAATAAGCCAGATCACAAATGCCACAAAGAGTCCGGGGTAAAACGGTTCAACTCCCATATAAAGATATCCTTCTCCTCCGGCCGGGAAATAAGTTCCGAGAATGAGCCAGGTGAGTGATATCAGAATCGGAATTACCAGGGCAGGAAGTGCAAATACCGTTCGAAGCTGAAATATCGGAAGATAGATTCCCAGTACCGGAATCAGTAATCCGGGTATGCAGACCGATCCAATGACATACCAAAGGTCGATAACGCTGGGATAGAGAATTGTGAGTATGATTCCAATTACCGCAGATATCAGGATTCCGGCGCGGGTCAGCCAGTTTGGGTTGATCGATGGCAGATATTTTTTCAGGTAATCACGTCCCAGGGTTTGACCAGAGATAAAGAGGTAACTGTCGAGAGTAGACATGATGGTGGCCAGCAGGGTTACGAAAAAGAGCCCCTTCAGGCCGATAGGCAGAAGTTGATCCGCAAGCACAGGATAAGATAAAATCGGGTTTTCCAGGCCTCCGCCAAGTATTGCAAAAGCGTATAACCCGGTAAAACAGGTAAGAAAATCGAAGAAGGTCCAGAACCCGATGGAGATAAAAATTCCTTTCTTAGCAGTTTCAGGAGATTCCGCCGCCGCCGCCCGCTGATGAAAACTGGGATCCACAAACGTCCAGAGTGCAATAAAAAACCACACCAATATATATTGCCAGCTGAAACCGCCGGTGAAATCGGTATGCAGATCAGGAAGTTCGGAAAAAAGCAGGCCGACTCCGCCAAACTCTGCAACAGCAAATAAGAGGAGCATTCCAAAGCCGCTGAACATCAGCACAATTTGCAATATATCGGTGCGAATCACCGCCCCGAAACCACCAATCGTGATATAGAGAACGGAGAACAAGGCAACCAGCGAGGCATACATCAAATAGGGTACATCTCCGCCGATCATAAACTGAAAAAGTACTGCAAGCATTAAGATGTAAGGAGCCGGACTAACAAGAATGAAGATGGGCAATGCGCTCACACGCCCGGCAAGCGGTGTGTAGCGGTTGGCAATGGCTTCAGGGATAGTCAGCGCTTTGTTGAGACGGATTTTTCCGGCAAGTAATACCGCAAAAATGGCTGAAAAGAGATAAAACGGAAGGCCAAAAATAAGCCACATCGAAATACCAAACTGGTAGCTGAACTCCCCGACACCCAAAATTCCGCCATACCAGGTTGAGACCAGTGTGGCAACAAATGCAGGGATTGTAACTTTACGCCCGCTTAAAAGAAATTCTTCTTCCGACTCATCACTCCATCCTTTTTTCCAGCTCAGCCAGATCAGAAAAAAGAAATAAAGGAGAATGAGAATCCAGTCGATGGAAAATAGTGTTGCTGACACAGCAATTAATCGGTTTGATGATTAATAAAAAGGAGGAGATCACCGGATTCGTACGTTATCACAACCTGGTCTGAAACCGATTCGTTGGACGTACCGTCGAATACCCCGTTTTCGAGTGAGTGGTTGTTCAATTTATACTTTAAACCGCTGCTGGAAATACCAGTCACTTTACCGGAAAGAGGGAAAAGGGAGATTTGTGTTCCCGGTGTAACCTGTTCGGTGTGTGGCGAATTGATCAGTTTTATATCACAAAATTTATCTCTGAAAACCAGGGTATTGAACTGGTTGTGAAATTGTTTCATAACGGAGAGATTTTTTACGGTATGATCCAGTCGCTGCCCGGTTGCGCCAAAAACCAGCACGTTTTCAACTTCAAGTTGTGTGATATGATTCAATGCTTTTTCCAGATCATTAATGTTTTGATCGGGTTTGTGCAGAACAGGTACGGTAACCGTATCAGGCTGATGAAAACTGTCTAAATCACCAATAATTATATCAGGAAGAAGGTTATATTGGAGTGCAATGTTACCTCCGCCGTCAGCGGCAATGAACAGGTCTGCCGTATCAATAGAGCGTTGCAGCTGCTCTTTCTCCGGTGGTTCTCCATTGCACAGTATTACCGCAAGATTTTTGCCAATTTTCATACTATCTGATCGTTTAAATGATCTTGTCGACCATTTACAAAAAAACATTTGACTCCTAATGATTGAACCATCATTTTAACAGGCTATTTTTCATGCTAAGGATAAAGAATTTATGTTTAAAGAGTTCATCAAAAACGTAAAGAAGTATAGCCGCGTTGGCGTGTTTTCACATATCCGGCCAGACGGGGATTGCATAGGTTCTCAGGTTGCGCTCAGTATATGGCTGCAAAAAAATGGAATTGAAGTTATTGCTTTTAATGATGACGATATTTCGGAAAACCTGATTTGGCTTACAAACTACTTTCCGGTAAAAAAAGCAACAAAGGAGAATACAGATGCCTGCGACCTGTTTATTGTAGTGGATGGAAACGCCCCGCACCGTTTTGGTTCCTATGAAGATTGGCAAAAAGAGAAACGGCGACCGGTTTTTATGATCGATCACCACCCGAATCCTGAAGACGAATTTGATCTGAGCATTTCTGTTGATGATGCTTCATCAACATGCGAGCTTATTTATAACTTGTTCAAAGAGCATGATATCGATCAGATTGATGAAAATGTTGCCAAAGCGCTCTATACCGGTTTGATTACGGATACCGGCTCCCTGCAGTTTGATAGTGTGAAACCGGAAACGATGGATGCCGCTGCTGAACTGTTGCGAAGAGGGGAATTTAAACCAAACCTCGTGGCTGAGCGCGTGTTTTCTAACCAGACACTGCCCCAGCTGCAGCTTTTGAGTTTATCACTCGGCACAGTTCAGCTTTTTGAAAACAATCAGATTGCGGTGATGACCGTTACGAAAGAGATGCTTGATGATACAGGGACAACAAATGCCGATACGGGCGGATTTGTAAATTACCCTCTGAGTATTACCGGGATTAAAGCCGCAATTTTATTGAAAGATCTGGATGATGACGGCGTTAAAATGAGCCTGCGATCGAAAAGTGACGTGGATGTGAACATATGGGCCCGCGAACTGGGTGGCGGTGGTCATAAAAAAGCTGCCGGGGCATGGCATCCGGGGCCCCTTGAGAAAGCGATCAGCGAAACCGTACAGATAGGGTCTAAACAGATTCAAAAACTCGAACTTGAAGAAGAAAGTACTATATAACCTGCTGCTGATTCTACCACTCCTGTTGCTGATGCAATGCGTTTCAGAGAGTGAAAACAGCAGCACAGCCAACGGGGATGAGCCGTTTTCAGCAGCCTTCGTTGAAGAAAATTCAGGCAACTCATCTGCCAATGAAAACGGGGCAGAAGCAGATATCGAAGAACGAATTCACAATAGCCGGGATAACGCGATTACGGCTGCAGTTGAAAAGGCGAGTAACTCTGTGGTGAGTATTATGGTGTCTGCCGTGGTCGACAGGCCGGTCCACCCGTATGACGAACTGTTCAGGCACTTCTTTGGCGACCGGCTCCAGCGCGATAATGCAAGAATCGGGTCGGGATTTATTATTAGTGATGACGGGCTTGTTGTGACCAATCAGCATGTAGTTGGGAATAATCCTACGGAGATTGTGATCTCAACAACATATGGAAATACGTATGTCGCTGAACTGATCGGCAGTGACGAACTTACCGATATAGCACTTCTTAAAATTCAGTCGGATGATCCGTTTCCTTTTGTTGAAATGAGTGATTCTGATGATGTGCGTGTTGGTGAGTGGGCCATAGCTCTCGGAAATCCATTTGGACTATTTGAAGACGGTAAACCAACGGTTACAGTTGGTGTGGTAAGTGCTATGAACCGCGATTTTCGTCCCGATCCGTCCAATCCGCGGGTCTACCTGGACATGATTCAAACCGATGCTTCCATCAACAGTGGTAACTCCGGTGGCCCGCTCCTGAACAGCAACGGAGAGGTTATCGGAATCAATACCTTTATCTACACTGGAGGCACTGGTGCGGGGTTCGTGGGGCTTGGATTTGCCATTCCGAGTAATCGTATCGACCGGATCATTACACAGCTTCTCACCAGCGGCAGCGTGATGCTGGACTACAATCCAGGGTTGAAGTTTACCAGTATGACAGAACAGCTCGTCTACCGGTACCGTCTTCCGTATGTGCAGGGCTTGCTTGTAACAGAGGTGAATAAAGATGGTCCCGCTTTTGAGAGCGGAATTATGCCGGGGGATATCATTCTTAGAATCGGGGGAGAACGTGTGGTAGGAGAAATGCACGCATGGGCTCTGCTCAGGGAGTATAACGAAGGGGATGAGATGGATATCGAACTACTTCGGGATAATAACCGCTATGAAACTGAAATATATCTCAGAAAAAGAATAACCGCAGAACAGACTGAATAAAAAGATTTCGATTTCTTGTGAAAATAGAAAAAGCCCCATCCAATAAATCAGGTTTGGATGGGGCCTTTATCTCTTGATATCCAATTTTGTATGCCTAAACAGTAACCTCAGCTTGACTATTTTGCTGCCTTAATCAATAGTCAGTTGTATGGTCCAAAATAAGCCAACTCCTTACACTTTTTTTTAAAAAAAATTTAAATCACTTTTAGAAACGTAATGTGCTTTTTGTATCAGCGTGGGTTCGTTTCTTAATTTAAGATCGTAAAAGCACACCGTAATACTGAATAAATGATTCTTTCTTCACTCTATAAATTCTTATTTTTTATGCTTTTCGATTGAATACTGGTTGCAGGAATATTTCCTGTTAGCCCCCGAATTCGGTCATTCATTACTTTACTATTTTTGAGCTATGCTTGCACAAAAAGAAAATAATACTACCACTGAATATCTGCTTGAAGTTCCTGATGGGCAGGATTCTGAAATCCGTTTGGATAAATACATCACTTCATTCATTCAGAATGCCACCCGAAATAAGGTGCAGAATGCGATTAAAGATGGCTACGTTTGGGTAAACGGGAAACATGAAAAACCGTCGTACCGAATGCAGCCTGGGGATAAAATTGAGATTAAACTTCCAAAACCACCGCCTCCGGAAGCTGAGCCTGAAAAAATGGATCTGGATATTGTGTATGAAGATGATGATCTCATCATCGTAAATAAACCGGTAGATATGGTGGTTCATCCCGCGTACGCAAACTGGACCGGCACCCTGGTGAACGGCCTTCTGTATCACACTCAGGAAAATTTATCAAGAACAGATGAGGAGACTCTTCGTCCGGGAATTGTCCATCGTCTCGATAAAAATACAAGCGGTCTTCTGGTTGTGGCAAAAAATGATGTTGCACACCAGAAACTCTCCAAACAGTTTGCTGAAAAAACAGCCGAACGAACCTACTGGACGATTGTCTGGGGCAATCCGCCTGATTCCGGAACCATCAGGGGAGATGTCGGCCGTTCGCCAAAAGACAGAAAAATTATGACGGTACGGCCAGATGGTGAAGGGAAAAGTGCGGTTACACATTTTGAAGTTATGGAGAGGTTTGACCATCTTGCACTGCTGAAGGTTAAACTTGAAACGGGGCGTACGCACCAAATCCGTGTTCATATGCAGTATGAAGGATATTACGTATTTGGAGATGTTACCTACGGCGGTGCTTCGGTTCGGTACGGGCCGAATACCGGAAGCCGTAAACAGATGTTTAACAATCTTTTTTCAATGATTACCGATCAGATGCTTCATGCAAAAACACTGGGGATTGTTCACCCCGGTACTGATGAATTTATGCAGTTCGAATCTGATCTGCCGCCAGAATTTGAACATGTGCTTGAGATGCTTAGAACAAATTGTAAACCCAATTTATCATATTAATCAGAAGTAAATGTCATCCAATAAAAAGAATATCAATATTGAAGTAGAACTGGATCAAAAAAACATCCCCACAAATATCAGGTGGAATGCAACCGATCTTGAAGGGTATGACGAGGCTTCCTGCCGTGCGATGCTTCTTGCATTGTGGGATCACAATCAAAAAGATACCCTTCGTCTGGATCTCTGGACCCGTGATATGACCGTGGATGAGATGAAAATATTTTTTCACCAAACCCTGGTAACCATGGCGGATACTCTTGAAAACGCCACCAATGATTCAAGAATCAGCGGTGACATGCGTGATTTTTGCGCCTATTTTGCAGAACGCATGGAAATAAAAGAGAAATAATAGTAGCCGGTAGTCTATTGGAACGGTAACGATTCGTATCTAAAGTACCTATATTCCGAACAGCCTGAAAATTTTAAAAAGTATATATCATGCAATATCTCGATTTTGAAAAACCGATAGCCGATCTTGAAGCTAAGATTGAAGAGCTTCAGGATCTTTCCGTAGGGGATGGAGTTTTGAAACCTGAAATTGATCGGCTGAGAAAAAAAGCAGAACAGCTGCGGGAGTCGATCTTTGCGAATCTTACCCGGTGGCAGCGTGTTCAGCTCGCACGGCATCCTGAGCGGCCTTACACACTGGACTACATTGAGCGGATTACCGAAGATTTTATTGAACTTCATGGGGATCGGTATTTCGGTGATGATCATGCGATCGTCGGCGGATTTGGTACGATTGATGGAAAATCTGTAATGATCATCGGTCATCAGAAAGGACGGGATACCAAAAACCGGCAGTACCGAAATTTCGGTATGGCAAATCCCGAAGGCTACAGAAAAGCGTATCGGCTAATGAAACTGGCTGAAAAATTTGATATTCCCATCATCACCCTGCTCGATACACCAGGGGCCTTTCCCGGACTTGAAGCAGAAGAACGCGGCCAGGCTGAAGCGATCGCAAAAAACCTGAAAATGATGGCTGGTCTCGAGGTTCCGATGATAAGCATCGTGATCGGAGAAGGAGCCAGCGGCGGTGCAATCGGAATTGGTATGGGAAATGAGGTATACATGATGGAGAACACATGGTACTCGGTCATTGCCCCGGAATCGTGTTCTTCTATTTTATGGAAAACCTGGGATTATAAAGAACAGGCAGCTGAAGCATTGAAGCCAACAGCGAAGGATCTGCTTGAGCTGAAAGTGATCGACGGCATCATTCCAGAACCCATTGGAGGTGCGCATCGGGATTATAACAAAGCTGCGGAAGCGGTGAAAGAATGCTGCCTGAAGAGTCTGAAGCGCCTTGGAAAACTTAGCGGTAATAAACTGGTAGATCAGCGTATAGAAAAATATGGCTCGATGGGAGTCTGGGCGACTGCCGGTGAATCGTAGCATAGTCCCTAAATGATTCAATTTCCTGATCGCCAGCCGATAATAAGCTCTACTCACACTCTGCGAAGCCGGTATGGCGAAACCGATCAGATGGGATATGTCTACTACGGGCGGTATCCTGAGTTCTTTGAAGTGGCCAGAACAGAAATGATGCGCGATGCCGGCCTTACATACCGAAAACTTGAAGAGGATGGCTTTATGCTTCCGGTAATCTCGATGGAAATTGATTACAGAAAACCGGTACTCTATGATGAAGAGATGCAAATTGAGGTAATGCTTTTTGACCGGCCACACATCAAACTGCACACCTACTACAGAATAACGACTTCGCGCAGCAGTAAACCTCATGTGAACGGTAAAGTGACTCTCTGTTTTGTGGATGCAGAGACACGAAAACCGGTTGAAGCACCAAACGCATTGATTGAAAGAATCAGAAAAGAATGAAACTTCTGCATCCTTTTCTATACCTCTTCGTATTAGCCGGCAGTCTGTTTATACTTGCAGTCTCTTTCGGGGAGATATTGTGGGGTGCTTCAGTCGGTTCAGGACCACACTGGAGTGAGCGAATGTTTGACGGGATCTGTCACCGGATACCCGACCGGACATACAGCTCAGGAAACCTGCTGATGGCAGTAAATACCCGCTGTTTTGGGGTATTCGCCGGAATGGCGGCCGGATTTATCCTGATGCCGCTCCTGAAGAAATTTACTGTAGGAAACAGATGGCCAATTTTATTACTTTTAGCAGCTGTGGCCGTACAGATTACAGATTACGCGGGAAACATGTTTGAGTTGTGGGAAAATACCAATCACTCCAGAGCAGTGCTGGGAAGTCTGCTGGGTCTTTCGGTTCCGTTGTCTGTATCAGAACTGTTTTATCAACGAAAAACTATAGAATAAAGAGGAAAATTCATGGATGAAGTAGAACAAAGAGCACCCCAAAATCCTACATTAGCAGACTACATGCCGTCTGCAGGTATCGTAGGCGCAATTTTTAGTGTGATTACATTCGCAATCGGGCTGGCGATCGGCTATCAGCAAATTGGTTCAGAACCAAGCGGCTCTTTTCTGTCGCCAACCATGCTTGGCGGAGTGGTCATCTGCCTGGTTTCCTGCCTTGCCGGTGCTCTTGCCGTATGGCATTTTACCAAAGAGGTAACCCCTTTCATAAAACTTGGGCAGGGTGCGGCACTTGGGTTTATCACAGGTGCTGTGATGGTTATTCTTACAGCCATACTTGGTGAAATCTGGAATTTTATTGATCCAAGTTATACCGAAAACCTGGTGGAAGCTACCATTGCCAATGTTGAAGCAATGGATCTGCCTGATTCACAAAAAGATCAAATGATTGACGGAATGGCGGAATCGGTAAGATCACAACAGTCATTTGGTTCACAGATAATCTGGGGAATCCCAATGAATGGATTACTGAACCTGGTTACCGCAATGATTGGCGTTAAAATATTTGCTAAAAAGGAGAATCAGGAGTCGTTTTAGAATTTGAATAATATTCAACCAGATTCATCACTTATTGATCAGCTGAACAGACCCTGGGTAGAAAGAAAAGGATTTTCTCACTGGGGGATGGCCCTGCTGTGGCTTGTGCTGATGTTCCTGACATCACAAGTTGTAGTTGCCATTGTGGCTGTCGCCGTACTTTTTATTACGGGAGAAGTATCCACCGCGGAAGAGCTGTTGGCGGCGATGGAAACCCGCCTCGATGTTCTGTTTATCGGAAACTCTGCGGGTCAGATTCTCTGTTTCGGTCTGGCAACGTTTCTTGTTGTAGGCCTGCATTCGGGAGCTGAGTCAAAACTTCGCTTTCTGCGAATGGGGTGGAATGATAAAGTGCCGGGTTTTATGTTTTACGCGGTACTTCTGACTCTCTTTATTCAGCCAAGCGTAATGTTTCTGGGTTACTTCAATTCGCTGCTTCCGGTCCCTGATTTTATTGCCGAAATGCAGCAGAACCAGTACCGGATGTTCGAAGAATTTCTGCGAACGGATGGTGTGTTGCTTTTCGGGCTTCTTCATATCGCGCTGGTGCCCGCCTTTGCTGAAGAGATCCTGTTTCGGGGATATATTTTACGGGCTTTCGAAAAGAGCGGCGGAATTATTATGGCAATCATCTTTTCAAGCCTGGTTTTTGCACTTTTTCATTTGCAGCTCACGAATCTTCTCCCTCTTGCTACGCTGGGTGCGATGATGGCAGTACTAACCTGGCTGAGCGGTTCTATATGGCCTGCTGTTGTCGCACACTTTGTGAACAATGGGGCAGCGGTGGTCATGGGAACCTATATGCCCGACACAGCGTTTGCTGATATGACTCCGGATGCACTCCCACCCATCTGGATGCTTGCTTTAAGTATCGTTTTAACCGTTATTATGATTAAGGTGATCTATCATAATTCCAATTATCAGCTGAAGTCATGAGTTTATTTAAAGGTCCCGAACCAAACAAGATCGATAACTGGGTTTGTGTCATGGAGCGGAATCTGGAGTTCGAAGTAGAGATGGCAAAGAATTACCTCGCTAACCAAAGAATCCCATCAAATATTTTGAACAAAAGAGATTCTGCACACAGTATAAACGTAGGAGAGATGTCTCTGATCTATTTATATGTGCCAAAAGAGTTCGAGAAAAGGGCACGAAAGGCACTCGCCGAATTTCAGAACGAAATCGACGAAGATCAGAATCTTGAGTGAACTAACCAAGCGTATTTTATTTGCTGTTCCTGCCGCCACTCTTTTTATATGGCTGGCCTGGATGGGCGGTATCTATTTTAATACGATTATGGCGCTTCTTGCACTGGGTACAGTATGGGAAGTGGATCGCCTCATGAAAAATGCCGGGTTCGGCGGTTTTTTTGGAGTGAGTGTAGCCATTGCCGCACTTCTCTGGTTCTCATCTTCATTGCCCTCGCTTGTGGTTTTAGCCGGATTTTTAGCCGCAATCATTCCACTTATAGCCTTTCTTTTTAAAAAATATCATGGATTTGGGTATCAGTGGATCAGTATGCTTTTTTGTGGGTTATATGCGCCAATAGGCTATCTCATGGTCGTTCATGTGCGGGAGCTGGGAGTGGATACCCAGGGATTCTGGCTGATCCTGTCGCTATTCTTTATGATTTGGGGCAATGATATCTTTGCCTACTTTATCGGCAGATCATTTGGTAAAAACAAACTGGCGCCGAATGTAAGCCCAAACAAATCCTGGGAAGGTTTTTGGGGCGGATTTTTAGGTGCAGCAACCGGTGCACTGATTGCCTGGGGTATCGCCGCCGATTTTCCTCTCACGCTGGTCGAATTACTGCCGGCTGCGGTAGTTGTAAGCATAACCGGCCCATTGGGTGATCTCACCGAGAGCCGGTTGAAACGACTTGCCGGAATGAAAGATTCATCCTCACTGTTACCGGGGCACGGAGGATTGTTTGACAGGTTCGACGCCATGATTTTAACAGCACCTTTTCTCTTTTTTTATTTCACGTTTTTTCTTTGAAAACAGAGCATAGAAAGACAGTAATTTAGCTTTTTCCTCAGTATTGAATCCAGACTAAGTGAAATGCTGATTTGAACCGGACATATAGATTCTTTTGTCCGGAAGCTCCACTAAATAATAATGTAACCGGTAAAAACCATGAATAATGAAAAGCAGATTTTAATAACGGGAGGGACCGGATTTATCGGTTCTTATCTGGGTGAAGATTTGATGAGAGACGGACACTACCTCACACTGATCACCCGCTCCCCGGAAAAATATGCAGAACAGAGTGCTCAAAACCACCGGTACATCGGCTGGGATGATAACCTGGCAGCAGAAATGGAGAAGGCTGATGTTGTGATTAATCTTGCCGGAGAAAACCTGTTCGGCAAACGATGGACAGATGAGGTGAAAAAGCGGCTGTACAACAGCCGGATTGATCTCACGAAAAAACTTGTAGATGCGATGGGCAAGGCATCCAATCCACCGTCGCTTTTCATTTCAGCTTCCGGTATTAATTATTATGGAGACTCAGGTGATAAGGTACTCACCGAAGAATCGCCAGCCGGGAATGATTTTTTGGCAAAACTATGTGTGGATTGGGAAGCTGAAGCACTTAAAGCGGAACAGCACAACGTAAGAGTTGCAATACCAAGAATTTCTCCCGCCCTTGAAGATGATGGCGGTATGATTGAACAGATGAAGCTGCCTTTTAAAATGTTTGTCGGCGGACCGCTCGGCAGAGGAACGCAATATTTGTCATGGATTCATATGAATGATCTTTGCAGTTCCATTCTTTTTCCGATGAAGAAACCTGAATTCTCAGGACCTTACAATGCTTGTTCACCTAACCCGGTTACCATGCGTGAACTTGCAACTGCGATGGGAAATGTGCTCAAACGCCCATCACTCTTCAAAGTGCCGGAATTCGCTCTCAATACAGTTTTGGGTGAAGCGGCAACACCGGTGTTATCAAGTGTAAGAGCTCAGCCGAAGCGTCTGCAACAAGCAGGATTTGAATTTGAGTACGAAGATCTCGATTATGCTTTGGCAGATATTTTATAGGGATTTTCGTTTACATTAAGTTCTGAAAATGGTTATCTTAAAAATCTGGGGCAAGTTCCATACAGTCAGCTCCCTGTGAACTCCGTCAGGGTCGGAAGGCAGCAGCGGTAGCAGGTCGTAGCGGCGTGATATGGGTAGCTTGCCCCTCTTTTTTATCTCATCTTTTTTTGATCTGCTACTTTCCCTATGTCCCTTTTCAATTTTATGGGTTACGCTGAACTCGGTAACCTAATAGAAATCATTTCCTGATACTTTTTGGTGTCAAAAAGTATCCAAAAACCACCGGGCTGTGCCATTGTTCGATCGGAGGTTTCCCTCCGCTATGAGATGTATTAAGCAATGGTCCGCGACTCTCAGATAAAGTTTGAAAGATCCGGCCGGAGTGCTTTATACAAGCAATCTCATACGCTCCGTTCAACCTAATCACCTCACTCACACTGGCAAGGCCGGTTTATTTCAGCTCTTTTTTATTAGAATTTGTCTAAAAAGTAAATCTTAAAATAGGACAGAGAAAAGATATTCGATCTTGATTTTTAGAACATCTAATCACATTCGATAGCAAGTTGAATACTGTCGCCTGCCCCGATTTTTTCGGGGACAGCAAAAAAGTAACAGGCTATTGTAATTGTTGCGATTGCGACCACATGATTTCGCCCTACCCATACAAAATAGAATAGAGCCCTCCTTTTTCACTGATCAGCCAAGTTTTTGTTCGATATCTTTTGCAATCTGATCTGCATGAACCCGGGTATTTTCGATAAACAAACGGCTGGTGTCCATCCCGCCGCAGACAACTCCGGCCACGTACATTCCGGGCCGATTGGTTTCCAGGCTCTCTTCTCTGTAGACCGGCATTTTCACATCATCATCGGTCAACTCAATCTCAAGAGATTCCATCAATCCGTAATGCGGCCGGTAACCGGTCATCGCCAGCACAAAATCATTCTTTAGCGTTTTTTTACCGTCTGGTGTTTTGATATCCACCTCTTTTTCCCGGATTTCCAGCACTTCGGAATTAAAATATCCAATGATGGATTCTTCCTTAATCCGGTTTTCGATATCCGGTTTTACCCAGTATTTGATGGAATCTTTCAGAGAATCATTCCGAACCAGAATTGAAACATCTGCTCCCGAGCGGTAGGTTTCAAGAGCGGCATCCACGGCTGAGTTTCCCCCGCCGACAACCAATACATTTTGCCACGCATAGCGGTGCGGTTCATCATAATAGTGAAGGACTTTCTCCAGGTCTTCGCCAGGCACCCCCATTTTATTTTCCTGTCCGTAAAACCCGGTAGCCACAACCACTTTATCTGCTGAATAAGACCCTTTATCCGTTATGATAGTGAAGTCGCCATCTTCACCTTTTACAGTGTCGACCGACTCATAAAGCCTTACATCAAGATCATAGTGTTCGGCTGCGCGGCGGTAGTATTCAAGTGCCTCTTTCCGGGTTGGTTTTGGTCCGTGAGAAATAAAGGGAATATTTCCAATTTCAAGCCGGTCAGACGTGGAGAAAAAGGTCATATTTACGGGGTAATTGTAAATAGAATTCACCAGGCAGCCCCGGTCGATGAGGAAGGAGGGGATACCGCGATTTTTTAAAGCGATGGATGTTGCCAGACCGATGGGTCCGGCGCCGATAATTGCTACCATAAAATATGTTTTTTCTTGTGTTTTTGAATACCAACTGCTTGTTTCGTTGACTCAAATAAACAGAACATCTCCTCATTCAGTTCTGTAAAGATACGGAAGCATAGAGAGAATTTTTTAGTTGTTATTCAGCTCAGCAACTGCCGGAAGTAGGTTCCGATCGTCAGCTCAACCCAGCCGGGCGGAAGGCTCCAGAACCCCACATGGCCGCCCCGTTCCGGGAATGATGTTGTAAGCTTAGGATTTTGATTGATGACATCTTCCGGGGTGAAATCAAACGGACAGAGCGGATCTTCCCGGCTGTGAATGAGCAGGCCCCAGGTTTTAATCTCATCCATAAAATAGGCGCTGGAACACTGTTGGTAATAGTCACGTGCATCCTCAAATCCGTGGATTGGGGCTGTGACCTGGTCATCAAAATCAAAAACGGTTCTGCCGCTAAATGTTGGGAGATCAGAAAAGGATTCTCGTTTTTGATGAAGTTTCTGTTTAAGAGTTCTTAAAAATTGGTAATCATATAATCGGTTAAATCCTTTTTGCAGATTTAGTGAACCCCGGTACAGATCATACGGTACGGAAACTGCAGCAAAACCTGAAATCTGGTTGTTTGTTGCATGATGCCTGAGGTAGTTCAGAAGTACACTTCCGCCCAGTGAAAATCCTGCAGCAAGAATCGGCGATTCGGGATATTTTTCACGGAGCCAGTTCGTGACAGTGTTGAGATCCTCATATTCGCCGGAGTGATAAAATCTGCGTTTTTTATTCATTTTACCGCCACAACTCCTGAAATTAAGCGCTGCAACAGTATGTCCGTTCACATGAAGGTGATTCGCCAGGTTACGCACATAAAAGCGGTTTGATGATCCCTCCAGTCCGTGCAGTATAATCGTAACCGGTGAGCCGTTCTCATGTTCAACCAAGTCCAGGTTCAGATGATCACCATCGGGTGTTGGAACGAGGTGTCGCTTAAAATCAACAAAAGCGGGCTGAAACAGGAGGGATGCAAAAATGGTATGCATATGGCCGTTCATACACCACGGTGCGGAATCAAATTCGGGCAAATAGAACTCTTGGGAGTCAGACACAGATCGGATTTAATATTTCGGTTTAATAAAGGAATAAGATGAGGAAAATGTGAGAATCATTCATATTAAATTGGAAACCGGTTCTTCTATTAGTTTATTTATTATGAGCTTTGGATACATTTCAAAAATTTAAATTCAATCCGCATCTACAATGCCTGAAATAACATTTCGCCAGCCGGTTCGCCGAATTGCAGCAATCGACCTGGGAACCAACTCATTTCACGCAGTAATTGTAGATGTTTTTCCTGATGGAAGCTTTCAGACGGTAGATAAACTAAAAGAGATGGTTTTGCTGGCTGAAAAAGGCTTTGCAAACCGGCTGTCTGATGCGGCGATGGAGCGTGCGATGAGCGCTCTGCGAAAAATTAAAACGTTGAGTGACCATCAAAATGCTGAACACGTTCTTGCATACGCAACCAGCGCTATTCGTGAAGCGGAAAATGGCGGTGAGCTGATCCAGCGGGCGATTGATGAACTCGGCATTAAAATCAATGCCATTCCGGGAAGAGTGGAAGCGGAACTGATCGGGCTGGCTGTTCAGCATGGAATCAAACTGCCCATCAAGCCGGTTTTGATGGTGGATATCGGCGGCGGGAGTGTTGAGTTTATCATTGGGGATAAGCTGAAGTTTTATCATCTCGCCAGCAAAAAGATTGGGATTGCCCGCATGACCGATAAGTTTGTAGACAGCGATCCGATCAGCCAAAAGGAAATTTCGAGTCTCGAATCATACTACGAGGAACAGCTTCGGGATGTGGCACAGGCGTTTGCCACGCATCGCGCGGAAATGATGGTAGGCTCATCCGGAACGCTTGAAAATATCGGTTTGATGATCGCCCGAAGAGAAAAGATGTCGTCAAGCCTGTCGGTGAATGAACTCGAATTCAGCCGTGAACAGTTTTTATCACTTTATGATGAGTTAATCGGCATGGACAGAAAACAGCGCTCTGAATTGTCTGAACTGGATGACAAACGGATCGACCTTATCGCCCCGGGACTCATCCTGGTTCGTTATATCCTGACTTCTTTCGGGATTAAACGAGTGAAGATCTCGTCTCAGGCATTGAGGGAAGGAATTATACTGCGCTATATCAGGCGGGAGATGGATGATCTGAAAGATCTGGCACTATTCAGCGATCCGCGTCTCAGAAGTGTAATGGAACTCGTAAACCGCTACGACTGGCACGAGGAACACTCCAGGCATGTTGCAAAAATTGCGGTAAAACTGTTTGATGAAATCCGGGACGAACTTGAACTGACGGATACCGACAGGGAGTTGCTTCGGTATGCCGCTTTTATGCATGATATCGGTTATTATATCTCCCATAGAAAGCATCATAAACATGCGCTGTACATCATCCGCCATTCTGAATTGCTTGGGTTTAAGGAGATGGAAGTCGAGGTCATGGCAAATGTGGCCCGGTATCACCGGCGATCTACACCAAAGATGAGGCACCTGTTTTACAAACAGCTACCGGAAGATGAACGAAAAAGAGTGAAAAAACTATCAGCTCTTTTACGTGTAGCAGATGGGCTTGATCGCAGCCATTTTCAAAATGTGCGTGATCTGAAAATCGAGAGAAAAAAGAAGAGAGTGTTGATAGAACTTCACACCGAAACCGATCCGCAGCTCGAAATTTGGGGAGCGATGAGAAAGCGAACGCTCCTTGAAAAAGTTCTCTCTTCCAAAATTGAAATAAAAGAGGCTAAAACGGCATGGCTGGGCTCTACTGATTCTGTTCAGCCTGACGTGCTTTAAGTTTCTGTATATATTCATAACGGGCTTTAATGCCTGCACGGTTGCCGTAAAATGCGCCAAGACCACAGGAAAACGCCAGTATAACGATTAGAATTAGTTCCGATCCTCCTGCAGATTCACTGATGGCATAGATCCAGATTGCAGCGGGCAGGAAGATGAACAGCGCGAGGAGATAATGTTTGTTGGTAGGTTCGGGTACTTTACGGATGTACCGTTTTATCGCTGCGTAAGCCAGATTCAGGTAGACGAACCCAAATGCAAGCAGCGCAACCAAACCTATCCACCCCGGATCGGCAACGTATGATAAAAATGGATTTCCTGCGAGAATAATGGCCAGGGAGACCATCACCACCCAGGTAACATAAGCGAAAAATCGGGCACCGTCCTGCATTGTTTCAAGAGTAAATTAAAGAATCTGTTGGCCGGAAGATAAGGGGAACTACAAGGACTTTCATCCCTCGTTTGCAGAGCGGGTCTGGCAAAGTTCAACCAATACGCCGTGGTTATCTTTTGGATGAAGAAATGCCACAAGTTTATTGTCTGCTCCCGGTTTCGGCTGCTCATTTAAGATCGTAAATCCTTCACCTGCGAGACGCTTTATCTCCTGCTTGATATCCTCAACTTCAAACGCAACGTGATGAATTCCTTCCCCTTTTTTATCGATGAACTTCTGGATCACAGAGGATGAATCTGTAGGGCCGAGAAGTTCTACTTTCGATTCACCGGTTTGAAAAAAAGCGGTCTCCACTTTTTCACTTTCTACAGTTTCAGTTTTTAAACACGGGCGGTTCAGAATTTTTTTGTAGGTGTCAATCGCCTGTTGAAGATCTTTAACAGCAATACCGATGTGATCAATGTGCATAACACGTATTTATTTAAGGAGCATTGGGAGTGAAATTTACTGAGTAAATGTAGGCTTCGCCGGGTACTTTCAAAAAATATAATCCAAAAAAAAAGCCACGCCGTTTCGGCGTGGCTTGATATCAGTTGAAACCTGAACAGTAGTTTTAGTTAATGTTCGGGTTTGAGTTGATTTCGTTTGAACTAACTTCGAGACACATTCGCTCGACATTCAAAACGTTAACCGGGTTATCGTCATCACCGCGGATCACTTCAAAGGGTACGGAACCGGGAGTATTTGTCCATCTGCGAAGGTCGGCAATTCGGCGTCCTTCCAGCCAGAGTTCAATCCCCTTCTCTTTCATGAGAAGTTCCCAGGCTCCATCGAGGTTATAATCTGAAGCATCATGCGGATCGAGTCCATGAAGAGCTCTGACTTCATTGATTTTTGATACCGCTTCATCAACATCCTGGTTTTGAACAAGAGCAGCTTCCGCCTCGATGAGTCTCATCTCTGTTCCTTTCACGATAGGGATAGGTGAGTTCCGGGAATCGAATTTTCCGGAATACCAAAGCGGACGGACATTATCGCCGCCTGTAGCTACATCACCTTCAGATGTAAACTGAATCTCGAAAGTAACGCGTGGATCTTCTTCAGATGCATATTCACCATTTACCTCGGTTCCCCATTCAGCAAAAGGTGTACCCCAAACTGACATTTGCTGACCGTTATCTCCCCGGGTAGCCCAGTTGTGCACACCGTTATGTTCGCGTGATGCATTATCAGAGTGAACCTGGTCAAAACTGAAATCAGTGGGGACCATATCTGCATCATTCAGTGCTTCACCCCAGTTGCCCAGCATCACATGTGCCTGAGCCCGGCCTCCATACGCAGCTGTAAGCATTTCACCGTCACCCACATTATTTGCAATTGCAATTGCATCCGTAAAGAAATCAACGGCTCGTTGCGAAAACGCGGTGTGTTCTTGCATCGGGCCTCCGTCAACAACTGCATCGCAGAAAGTATCTCCTTTCAGACGATTTGAGAAGCCTGCATAGAGCGTAACCATTCCAACATCAGCGTTGTTTTGCGGATCATCCACAATATTGCCAATTCTCCGGATAGCATCTTCGGCAACCCAACGGGCTCTTGCTGCATATCCCCAGCGGCTCTGGTTTTCCGGTTCTGAGTTTATTGTTATACCGTCACTGGCAAGCCTGATCGGCTGCCATGTTCCCACATGAACGAGTTCATCTGTAAGAACGGCAGTAGAAGTGTATAAACCACCTCCGCCCGGGATTGTGGCTGCATACCCAAAATCGCCTTTTACACCGTTAACCAGTGGAGTAACAGCTCCGGGGGTATCGAGATCGGTATCATCAATTTGGCCGGGATTTTCAACTCCCAGATCGCATCCAGTAAAAATTATTGCAGATAGCAATAGTGTTGCTGCTCCCGTCATCCAATTGCGAAGAGGGGACTGGAAATCTTCTTTACATTTTTTGGAAATCATAGTAATCAATTTTTTAAGATTTGAAGTTCTTTCAGAGAATCTTGGTTTAGAAGCCAATGTTTATGCCAACAATAAATTGACGCGGTATCGGCGTATCAAAAAAGATCTGCTTTCGGATTGCTGAATCTGAAAGATCTCCACGATAGTTTGCTTCGGCTTCGAGCCCTTCATACTCCTGTGATCTCCAGAGATTTCGACCTGAAAATGTTAAAGCGGCATTCCTGAGTCCGGCACGGCTAACAAGGTCTGACGGAACTCTGTAGGTAACGGATAGCTCTCTGAGTTTCCAGAAATCTGATGGAAACACAAAATCACCCTGAGTAAGGTCGGAATTTCTCTGGCAGTTCATATTTATAACTTCATTTGCAGGCTCCCGGCAGGCGATTGCAACAGGGCCTGGAGTTGCCACGCCTTGTCCATCAGAAATATCTCGCCGTGGGTCCCATAACCATCGAAGGGTACTGCTCTGCAGGTAACCGCCACTTTGGTGATCGAAAAGAACTTTTACGTTGAAATTCCGGATATCAAACGTACTTCCAATTTGTGCTGTTCGGGTAGGTAAAGCCGGGCCGATGTAGTCCCATCCTTCCTCTGAAGTATCGAGAAGGTTGCTTGCGAGATCCGTCTGCCCATCAACCGTGATATAACGGTCGCCAAAGAAGCTTCCCACGGAGTACCCTTCCTGGATAAATTGACGCCATTGAACCTGTACAGGGGCACCATCACCAAGAGAAATCACTTCATTCTCATTTGTGCTGTAATTTACCAGTCCGTTCCAGCGGAAATCGCCGCGATCGATAATTACCCCGTTTAGAGAAAGTTCAATTCCCTGATTCTTAATCTCACCAACATTTTCAAGCTGCGTGGAGATGAATCCCTGTGATGGAGGATATCTGAACTGGTACAGTGCATCTTCGGTGCGTTGATAAAAATAGTTGAAATCAATATTGAGCCTGTCATTCAAAACACTTGCATCGAACCCGATTTCGTATTCGTGAGACACTTCAGCTTTCAGATCGGGGTTTCCAAGGTTATCAGGTGTTACAGCAGGTTGGGCTCCTACAGCGGATACCGGAGACCACGTTCGGACAGCTGAAAAAGCACCAGGTTGCTGACCGGCAGTTCCATACGCACCGCGCAATCGAAGTGTTCCCCAATTCTCATTCCAGAAAGAGCTTTCTGAAATGATGTAGGATGCATCAATTTTTGGATATAAAACATAATCAACATCATCACCGAAAGCGCTGTGACCATCAGCCCGTGCCCCGAGAGTTACATACAGGCGCTCATTGAATCCAAACTGCTGCTCTACAAAAAAGCCAGCTGAACGCTCTTTAAATCTCGACTCTGCCGCACTTTGATCAACAGTGGCACTAACAGTTGACAATCCAACCATTGGGAAATCATTACCGATAGCAGAATTGGATCCAACGTCTCTGTCGAAATACTGGAATCCGCCGGATGTAGTGGTTCTCAGCCATTCTGTTGGTTGAAACCGTAGAGTTGCAACATAATCAACATTGAAGTTGGTAACATTTCTTCGATAGTTGCTTTTAAAGCCGTTGATGAGATTATTGATGGCTCCAAAAGGAAAGAACTGTGTCTGATCTTCATTTCGGCTTTCGTACCCCAGGGTTACTCTGTGGCTGAAATTTCCTGCCGGGTTGTGGTTCATTTGGAGGGAAGTGTTAAACCGGTTTCCATCCTGGAACGTTTGGATAGCTGTGTGGTCGCGAGTTGGAGTTCCAAACTGACCTTGTGGCCCGCCCACGAGTCCGTTAATCGTGTATCCACGGGTGTTATTGGCATCTGGTACGTGTTGAACCGAACGATCTGAAAAGGATGTATTCAAACTGATATCGAGATCATCACGAGGGTCAAAATCCAGATTCAACCTGAAACCAAGATAATCTTCACCACTTTCAGGCAGAATACCAGTTTCATTTCTGAAACTACCGGAAGCATAATATCGCACATTATTCACTCCGCCTCTGACAGATAGGTTGTGTGTGGTCATCGTTCCGGTTTGAACCATCTCATCATAAAACCAGTCGCTGTATTCAGATACCTGCCACCAGCTGGGTGGTGTGTTTAACATGCCAACCTGATTGCGGTAGGTGAATTGTGGTGTTCCGTCGATCCCCCTTTTTGTAAAAATCTGGATTACACCAGCTGATGCTTCTGAACCATATAACGTTGCTGCTGAAGCTCCCCGGATCACTTCCATTCGCTCAATATCTTCCGGGTTGATATCATCGAGACCTGACCAGCTTACACCTGCTGTAGTAGTGCCGATTCCACTTGATCGTTCGTTATCAATCCGAACACCGTCTACATAAATGATCGGTTCGTTACTTTGTGAAATACTGGCGGCTCCTCTAAGTACTATTGTGCTTCCCTGGCCTGACTTACCACCGCCAAGCTGAACTCTCGCACCGGCAACTCGCCCCTGGAGCATTTGAGACATATTTTGGATGGGGGCTTCAGCCAATTCTTCGGTAGAAATACTGGAAATGGATGATCCGATTTCGCGACGGGCTGAACTGGCGCCTCTGGCTGTTACAACAACCTGATCAAGTCCGAGTACATCTGCCCGGAGATTAAAATCCATTTCGGTGTCCACACCAGACTGAATTTCTATGGTTCGCTCCAAAGCAGTGTAACCAATAAAGTTTGCACTGATTTGGTACGTTCCAACAGGGATATCAGATATAGAATATTGCCCGTCCACATCTGCGGATGCACCCAGTCCGAGTTCTTCAATAAAAACATTTGATCCGGGCAGGGGATCTCCTGAACTACGATCTGTAACAATACCTGATACAGATCCGGTTTGAGCAATTGCACTACCTGTTACAATCAATGTAAACAGGAGTAGCATACTCATGCAGCTAACTAAAGTTCGATTAATTTTTTTGCAAACCACGCCATTCCTCGTAAATCGGGAGGAATCACCAGGATTGAGCAAAAACGTTTTCTGGAGCGTTCGTATCATAATAATACTTTTGATTAGGTTACGATGGTAAATTAAACGGAACAGGTAAGAATTAATGAATGATTAGTGAAGCAGCTCAAACTGTTACAGTTTAATGATTACCATCTGTTGAATGTTATGCTAACATTATCAAATGTGCCCCAAAAAATCTATGGTCAATTGGAAAGATTTTTGGCACTGCATCAGTACCTTATTGGGTGCGTTAATGGCTTTAATGTTGAATGCAATCCCGATCCGGCAGATAAGGTTCTGGGGGGATTAAAAATATTTTCGGTATTCCCGTACCCAGTGAAGAATTGTTGAAAAAGAAATTATGATAAGAAATAATCAAATTTCAATATTTGCCGATAATATCACTTTAGGTATTAATTTCTAAGCTTTTTTACCAACAGGTGGAGTAATGATCAATATTAAAATGACTCAAAAAATTGCAGGTTCATTCATTCTTATTCTATTTTCAATTACGCTTTTATCGTGTAAAACTACCGAGCCTGCAATGGATCGCAGCCCCGGTTTGGATGAGGAAGAGCGTAACGGGCTTGAAAAAATATTTACAAAATCTGACGTCTTTTCTGAGAGTATAACCGGCTTTGTTCTGTATGATCCTGAATCAGAATCCATCCTCCACAACAGAGACGCAGAACGCTATTTCACGCCGGCATCAAACACAAAAATTCTTACGCTCTATGCCGCTCTTCAGGCGCTCCCTGATACCCTCGCTTCCCTCCGCTATACGGTTCGGAATGATACACTCTACTTTCGCGGCACCGGTGACCCCTCATTTTTAAGTCCTTATTTCGACTATTACAAAGTGTATGACTTTTTGAAAAACAGGGAAGAAGTTCTGGTATACGACGACAGCCATTTCAGAGATGAACATTTTGGCGAAGGGTGGCCGTGGGATTGGTACCCGCAGGCGTACGCTCCCGAGAAAAGTCCGTTCCCAATTTACGGAAACATGATGCGTCTGCATGCCCAGCAGGTCGCCCTGGTAATGCTGAACGAAGAACAGTCCATTGAACCGGCTTACTTTGAAAAATATATCGAAAACATGGGGTGGGACGGGGATCAGCTCGAACTTGTGAAGCGCGACAGAAACAGCAACACAATTTACTATGCACCGAAATCAGACACCGCACGTCAGGTCAGAAATATACCATTTATTTATGACCGCGAACTCATTGCCGGACTGCTTGCTGATACACTCGGGCGTGATGTGCTTCTGGCAGATAATATAGAGGCAGAGTATGATTCAACTCTTTACACGACCCCGGCAAAACCACTTTACGAACGCATGATGCTGATGAGTGATAACCTGATCGCAGAGCAGCTGATGCTGATGATTTCTGACAGGGAATTTGGCACAATGAATACGTCACGAGCCATACAATTTTCATTAAATTCATTCATGAACGACCTGCCGCAGCGGCCCCGGTGGTCTGATGGATCCGGGCTCACTCGATACAACCTGATCACTCCATACACCACTGCAATTTTGCTCGAAAACCTTTACCAGATGGTGGGGCATGATGATGCATTGTCTTATTTTCCGGCCGGCGGGGTCAGCGGAACACTCAGCGGATGGTACCGCGCACCGGAAGGCCGGCCGCCATTTGTCTACGCAAAAACGGGGACACTTCGAAACAGCACAAGCCTGAGCGGATATCTTTTTACAGACAGCGGTCGCCGGTTAATTTTCAGTTTTCACAACAATAACTATGTAGTGAGCAACAATGTTCTGCGCACAGAAATGAATACGGTTCTTCAGCATATTCGCGAAAACTATTGATTGTCAGATGATCTTAATTTTCAATACATTTTGCCTGATTCAATAACAAACTAAACACCGTATGACAGATCACCGACAACTCTTCCTTTTTATCGTTCTCATTCTATCACTCATGCTTCCGTTTGAAAAAGCTCATGCGCAGGATGCCCTGAGTGATGCAGATTATGAACGGGCAGAACAGATGCTCAGCTGGAACCTATCAGATAAAGTGTTCAACAGTTCTGTGTCACCAAACTGGGTTGACAATCACCATTTTTGGTACCGGACAAATACCCGCCGTGGTGTGGAATTTCGCTTAATCAACGCTTCCGGCCAAAGCAAAGAGCAGGCATTTGATCACGAACGGCTCGCTGCTTCAATGTCTGATATCACAGATCTATCGATCGATCCGTATGACCTGCGGATTACTGGTCTCGATTTCGAGGACGACTTCAGTGCACTGATTTTTCAATTCAGGGGAGATACCTGGAGCTGCTCCCTTCAGACGTATAACTGTGATGTAAGCAGTGAGGAACGATATTCTGCCCCGATGTCGGTTACATCACCCGACGGAAAATGGGCTGCCTATCAAAAAGAGTATAACTTGTGGGTGCGCAATCTGGAAACCGGCGATGACATACAGCTTACGACTGAGGGTGTGGAGCATCATAGTTTTGGTACAAATAATCACGGATGGTCCCGGTCTGATCGTCCGATACTCACCTGGTCACCCGACTCCAGAAAAATCGCCACGTTTCGTCTGGATGAGCGCGATGTGGGAATGATGACACTCTGGAAAACAATGGTTGGCCGCCCCGAAGCCGATATCTGGCCATACGCATTGCCGGGTGATACGGTGGTTCCCATGCTCGAGCGCGTAGTTTTGGATGTTGAATCACAGGAAAAAGTGTGGCTTAATGTGGAACCCGACCATCAGCGGGCCTCCAACTGCTGCGGACTGATACGCGGCGGGCAGTGGACCGATATCGAATGGAGTGCAGACGGCGAACATCTGGCCTTTGTTTCAACTTCGCGCGACTACAAAGATGTGAAACTGCGTGTTGCGGATCCGGAATCGGGTGAAGTGACCGAGATATTTGAAGACCGGGATGAGATCTTTTTTGAATCCAACCTGACCTCTCGCGGTTTTCCGAACTGGCGCGTTCTGCACGATAGCAGCGAATTTATCTGGTTCAACCGGAGTGATAACTGGGGGCATCTCTACCTGCACGATCTGCAATCCGGCGAGCTGAAAAACAGGATTACCGGCGGAGACTGGAATGTGGTGGATATACTGCATGTCGACGAAGAGAACCGGACGATTCATTTCACGGCTGTAGCGGTTGAAGAGGATCGCGATCCATATCACGAATATCTCTATAGAATTAATTTCGATGGGTCGGGAATGGAACTGCTAACTCCGGTTGAGGCGCATCACTCCGTTTCGCTGAGCCCCGATCACTCATACATTGTGAATACATTCAGTGATTTTGAAACGCCGCAAAAAACAGTGCTGCGTGATGCTGATGGCAACGAGCTGATGACCATCGAAGAAGCTGATATCGAAGATCTTCTCGCCACGGGGTGGAAGAAACCGGTTCCGATTCGTGCCAAAGCGAGGGATGGCGAGACCGATATCTACGGAATTATGATTCTGCCCACCGATTTTGATGAAAATAAATCGTACCCGATCATTAATGCGATCTACCCGGGACCGCAGGCGGGCAGTGTTGGCAGCCGGCATTTCTCTCCGACTCGAAGGGGACAGGCACAGGCTCTGGCCGAACTCGGATTTGTAGTGGTGGCGATTGATGCACTTGGCAGCAGCCCGATCCGCTCTCGTGAATTTCATACAGCCTACGCCGGTGATATGGTTGATAACGGACTACCTGACCAGATAGCCGCGATGCGTCAGCTCGCTGAAGAGTACAGCTTCATCGATATCGAAAGAGCAGGTATTTACGGCCATTCTGGCGGCGGATTTGCAACTGCCGCGGCGCTGACCATGCATCCGGAATTTTTTAAAGTTGGAGTATCCGGCGCTGGAAACCACGATAACCGGGGTTACACCTACTATTGGGGGGAAAAGTACCAGGGTCTTCTTGAAGAGGAAAACGGCGGCGATAATTACGAACAGTCGGCAATCCAGCTTCAGGCGGAGAACCTTGAAGGCAAGCTGTTAATCACCTACGGTTCGATGGATACGAACGTACATCCCGGCATGACGCTTTTGTTTGTTGATGAGCTGATTCGCCACAATAAAGATTTCGACCTGATTGTAATGCCGAACCGCGGACACGGTTACGCAAGCGAGCCGTATAACATCCGCAAGACGTGGGACTACTTTGTAGAACACCTGGCAGGAAAAACCCCGCCGAAGGAATACCTGATCAGGCGGTGATACCTTGATCGAAATTTTTTCAAAGAGTGTAATTAAGAAACCCTTTCAATATAATTTGCGGAAGGGTGACTGATTGCAGGATGTATACTACTTAAACATTTATTCTACACTACAAAGATCGCGGCATCCCCGCGATCTTTTTTTAATTCCCGAAGCAACTATTAATTATGGAAGCAAACATTATTTATGAAATCATCGGTTATGTGGCGTCCGTTCTGGTAGCCATCTCACTGATGATGAGCAAAATTGTTCAGCTCAGAATTGTGAATCTGGTTGGTGCAGCTACATTTTCCCTTTACGGAATTTTAATCAGTTCTATCCCGGTTGCTGCAATGAACGGGTTTATCGTTCTGATTAATATCTATTACCTGTCGAAGATATTTCGCGGACAGGAGTATTTCAAAATCCTGAGTGTTGGAACAGAAAGTGAATATTTGAATGAATTTTTATCGTTCTATAAAAAAGAAATCAAAAAGTTTCAGCCAGGCTTCCGGGGTAAACAGGCAGACTGGAATTTTTCATTTTTTGTACTGCGGGATATGGTTCCGGCCGGCGTGCTTGCAGGTACTTTACAAAATGGCACATTGAAAATGGACCTGGATTTTGTATCTCCCAGCTATCGCGATTTCAAAATTGCCGAATATGTGTATCGTGACCAGTTAAACTACATGAGAGAGAAAGGGGTGAAGGAAATCGTTACACCACCCGGGAGCGAAAAACACAATGCATACCTGGAAGAAGCGGGTTTTTCGAAAGATGAGAGAACAGGTGAGTATAAACAAAAGGTGTAGGCCCATAAAAAATTAGCAGCTCTCCGATCAAGAAGAACTGCTAAATATCATCTACAGACGGCTATTACCCCATTTGCACTTATAACATACTTGTTGAATACACCTACTGCAATAAGTAAAGTCTCGTAATTTAAGTACGTAAAAATACGTAGTGGTGCATTAAAGGACAGTTATATCGGGTGAGAATCTTCACCGAATGAATTCGCTTCAACCGGTGAATTGCCCTGTCTTTACATCATCCAGTGCATAACCGGTTTGATTAATATCTAAACCCAACAACTCATCCGAAGACGTGAAGAAATCAGAAGTGAATACTTTCTTATAAATCTTCACCTTCCTGAAGAGCATACCTGACCAGGCCCGCAGTATTTTTGATTCCAAGTTTTTGCATAAGATTTGAGCGGTGTGTCTCCACCGTCCGGGGACTAATGTAAAGCCGCTTCGCAATCTCAGCGCTTGTCAGCCCCTGTACGATCAGCGACAGAACTTCCCGTTCTCGTTTGGTGATTGTATCGCCCATCGGTTTTCCCGGTTTATCCCTCTTGTTCGCATAATGCGTAACAATCGTTTTGGTAACTTTTCGGCTAAAAGCCTGTTCGCCATCAGCAACGGCTAAAACCGTTTTTTCAAGTTCATTGGATGTCACCTGTCGTGTGATGTATCCCTTCACACCACAATTCAGCGCCTGGTTTACATGGCCGATATCTGAAGTGCCGGAAACAACAATTACTGCAGGTGATGGATTTATTTCCTGGAGTTTTTTCATCAGGTCTTTGAGGCTCAGGTCGGAAAGTGAGGAAGAAATTATGCAGACACTGTCGGTGCCGCATGAATAGGATTTGAGCAGTTTATTAGCCGTTGGGTAGGTGTGAATCTTATCGATTTTCCTGGATTTTTCCAGCAGGCATACCATTCCACTTCTTGATATTTCAGAACCATCTGCTATGTGGACGGTAATTTTTTTCATCGGTTCTCTCAACAGGTTTACTCATGTCAATATAATTTAATTTTTCAAATTGTAAATAGTGAACTTAAAATGAGTTGAATAATGAGAATTGTATTGAGAGATAAATCAATAAAATCAGGCGTATCGTCCAAAGTGCTGTTCGCACCCAGTTGGACTGAACCAGTTTTTTTACGCGTCCGGAACTATGGCTTTCAGCAAGTTTCAAATGAATCGGCATTTGAAGAAGGAAGGTAGACAGCCAGATCAGTCCGATCAGCAGAATATTGATCATAAATAGAAAATTGCCGGAAAACACGGTAAAGAGGAGATAAAGCCCGGTGAAAAGTTCAGCCAGCATCACGGGAATCACAATAAAAGAGATACGCAACCGGTGCAGATCCATCTGACGGGTAAAATCACTTTTCTCAATATGATCAAAGAGAGGGTAGTGAAGTAGTTGAATGACCCAGATAAGGCCAGTCATAAATGCCGTTGCAACCAGGTGGATCAGAAAATAGAAAGACATAAACCGATGGTTTTATTGATCAGATGATAATTAAAAAATGGATGAACCTGAAACAGGATGTCGCTGCCGTTCAATACAAATCACTTAGTTAAATTAATTGGAGGATTGAATAGGCGAATGGTTTACATATTGTTTATTTTAGCGCTTCTGTAAACAAAATGACGATAATCTTTTAAGTAACTGAATACTATATGAGCTGGCTTCGCACTCACACCTGTGGTGATTTAACGAAAAAAGATGTAGATCAAGAGGTAATATTAAATGGCTGGGTTTCCTCGCGAAGAGATCTCGGAGGCGTGATTTTTATTGACCTCCGCGATCGATACGGAATTACTCAGATCGTATTTGATGAGTCTAATAATGACCTACATAGCAGCGCTGAAGATTTGCGCTCAGAATATGTGATTGGGATAAAAGGGAAGGTTCTTCTTCGGGATAAGGAAACCATCAACCCGGCAATGCCAACCGGGGAGATTGAAATTGAAGTGTCGGAACTGAATGTTTACAGCGAAGCCGAAACGCCTCCGTTTGAAATAAAAGACGGCATCGCAACCAATGAAGAGACGCGGCTGAAATATCGCTATCTCGATCTTCGGCGACCGGAAATTCAGCAAAATCTTCTGCTGAGATCAAAGCTTTATCATACCATCCGGTCGTTTTACCACAAGCTCAATTTTGCTGAAGTGGAAACTCCGGTACTGATGCGCTCAACACCGGAAGGCGCGCGCGATTACCTGGTACCCAGCCGCGTGAATGCCGGTAAATTTTTCGCTCTTCCCCAGAGTCCGCAAACCTACAAACAGCTTTTGATGGTTTCCGGAATGGACCGCTATTTCCAGATCGTGAAGTGTTTCAGGGATGAAGACCTGCGGGCAGACCGGCAGCCGGAATTTACCCAGGTTGACGTGGAGATGACGTTTGTAGATGAAGAACAGATCTACAAAACGCATGAAGAACTGATGGCAGAAATCTGGAAAACCCATCTTGGCAAAGAGATCAAAACACCGTTTCCCCGGATGCAGTACAAAGATGCGATTGAAACGTACGGGTCTGATAAACCGGATACGCGATTTGGACTGAAGATTAAAAACTTGTCGGACCTTCTGGAAGATTGCGGGTTTAAAATATTTGAAAGTACCGTGAAAAAAGGCGGACGCGTGGTCTCCATCAGTGTGCCCGGGAAAGGAGATCTTGGGCGCGGGGCTCTCGACAGGCTTACCGAAGATGTAAAAAGAGAAACCGGCGCAGCAGGCCTCATCTACATTAAAGTATCGGATGAAGGACATTTTTGCAGCGTGGGCAAATTCTTAACGGAAGAAAAAGTTGAGGAGATGGTAAAACGAGCCGGCGCAGAAAATGGCGATTTAGTGCTGATCCTCGCAGGGCCGAATCCACAGGTATATAAGCAGATGGGAATTTTGAGGCTTATGATGGGTAGAGATCTTGAACTGATCGATCAGTCGGCGGATAACTTCCTTTGGGTTACCGATTTTCCGCTTGTGGAGTGGGATAAAGAGGAGAAACGGTATGTATCATTGCATCACCCGTTCACTGCGCCAAAAGAGGAAGATCTCGAAAAACTTGAAAAATCACCCGAAGAAGTGAATGCCAGGGCGTACGATCTTGTACTGAATGGAAGTGAAATTGGCGGCGGCTCGATTCGTATCCACAACTCAGAATTGCAAAACAGAATGTTCAGGTTGCTTGGAATTGGTGAAGAAGAAGCCCGGGAGAAGTTTGGGTTTTTGCTTGATGCATTCACCTATGGCGCTCCACCCCACGGCGGCATCGCCCTCGGTCTCGACAGGGTTGTGATGATTATGGCCGGTGCGGGCAGTTTACGGGATGTGATTGCATTTCCAAAAAACCAGAAAGCCCAGAGCACAATGGATAAATCACCCGGTGAGGTTGATGAAAAACAGCTTCGCGAACTTCATATTAAACTCCGAGAAATAAATTAAAACAAAATTCACGTGAAAACTGCTGGAATAGACGGCTGCAAAGCGGGCTGGATCCTCATCACATTCGATGAAGAGCCCAATTATAAAGTGTTGCGAACGGACGATGAATTGCAGGAAGCCTTTCAAACATTCGACCGAATTTTCATCGACATGCCGATTGGCCTGGAGGATGAAGAGTATACCCGTGAATGTGATCGTCTTTTGCGGAAGGAATTAGGAGCTGAGTATGCATCGAGTGTATTTAGCCCGCCAATCCGTCCCGCTCTGCATTCGCCATCCTATGTGGAGGCAAATATGCAGAGTTATGAGTTTACGGAGAAAAAGCTAACCGTTCAGGCGTGGAATATCACACCAAAAATCCGAACAATTGATTCTTTTTTGAGAGAGAATAAAGAACTGACCGAAACCGTGCTCGAAAGTCACCCTGAGCTGCTGTTTATGAATTTGAACGGCGGAATGATCTATCAGAAAAAACAGACAAAAAAAGGGTTGAGACATCGGCTGAGCCTGGTATCAGATCACGAGGAGATTGCCGCGGACTTCTTCAGGGAAATCAAAGAGGAGTTCAGAAGAAATGAAGTGGGCGAAGACGATATTGTTGACGCTATGGTCCTTGCGCTTGCTGCAAAGCTTTCCAAAGAAAACCGAATCGTAACATTGCCGGAAGACCCTCCAAAGGATTCTGAAGGGCTGCCGATGGCCATACATTATGTAAAAAGAACGCGGTAAGTCGGCCGCGTCCTAATGCAGTTGAAGCGCTTGGTCTTAGTTGTTTTCTGAGCGTTCAAGAATGTTTTTATACTTAATCCCGGCTTTGTAGACTCTGTTTACTCCGTTAAATGCAGCTACCCGATACGCTTCTGAATAAGTAGGATAGTTAATAACGTGCTCCATAAAGTAGCGGATATTTCCGCCGAACGACATCACGCTCTGCCCCAGATGAATTAAGTCCGCGGCCTGCTCTCCAACAATGTGAACTCCAACAAGGGTTAGGTCATCTGTTTTAAAGACCAATTTGAGCAAACCATCATCCGAATGGGTGATATCTGCCTGGGTAATGTTTTTGTAATAGGCTCTTCCTACAGTTACATCGATACCTTGTTTGGCAGCATCTTTCTCGGTTAAACCGATCGATGATATTTCCGGGATGGAATAAATTGCATATGGAATGGAGCCGTCAAGGTCGTGCGCTTTTTGGTCGAACATACTGCATGCCGCAAGCCGCCCTTGCACAAAGGATGCAGACGCCTGTGCCGGAAGCCCGATCACATCACCGGCAGCAAAAATGGAGTCAACAGAGGAGTTGAAATATTTATCGACTTTAATGAATCCTTCGTCACTCAGCTCTACGCCGCTGTCTTCAAGCCCAATATTTTGTGCATTCGGTTTCGTACTTCCCACAAACAACACGTGTTCGGTTTCAACGACTTGCAGCCTGCTTCCCTGTTCTTTTGATTTAAAACCTACCTCGGTACATGTACGCAGTTTATTGTTGCTTACGTGCTGAACTTCTACATCATAAAATATTTGAATTGTGCTATTCTTAAGAATGCCAAGAACTTCCTTTTCAATTTCTTCATCCAGAAAGGGGAGCATATCCGAACGATCAGCCAATATCGTTACACGCGTACCAAGTGCCGAAAAAATGGTGGCATATTCAAAACTGATTATTCCATTACCAACAATTACGAGACGGCGGGGAATGTGTGTCAGATTTAAAACGGACTCAAAATCGAGGACACTGCTGTGATTAACACTAAAAGCCTCAGGTGCTTCAAAACTGCTGCCTGTAGAGATGAGTATGTTTTTGGTTGTGTAGGTCTTCACATTATTTAAGTGATCCGTGACCTGCACTGTATTCTTGTCTATTACTTTGCCCCAGCCCCTGGCGGTATCGATCTCATTTTTGATCAGATCATTTTTCACCTTCTGATTTTTACTGTCCAGAATTGTACGTTTGTACTGCAAAAGATCATTCATCTTAAATTGCTCGTACGGCTTTCTGTCGCTTTCATCCCCGAATTGGCGGTGAAATTTCTGGATAGATTTGGCAGCTTCACGCAAAGCTTTGCTGGGAACGGTTCCTGTGTTAATCCATGTGCCGCCTAAATGATCGTCGCTGGCCTCAACCATTAGAACGTTTTTGTCAAATTTAGAACTTTGCATGGCGCAGGAAAATCCGGCAGGTCCGCTTCCCAAAATGATTACGTCGTAATCGAAAGTCATGATTATCTGTTTTTTTAAATTGATCTGTAGCCCTTAAAATAAGATTCTATCACGTTAAACCCATCTATAGTTTCAGGAAATAAAATGTGGATACTGTGGAACGAAATCTTCTGCAAATTCAATTTTACGGGTAAGCAACACAATGTTATATTAAGCTGTTGAAATATAACGCCTTACAGAATTTTAATAACTGCTAACTTCTAAATTAAACGAACATGTCTTACAAACTTCCAGATTTACCCTATAAACATGATGCACTCGAACCGCACATTGATAAGAAGACCATGGAGATTCACCACGGAAAGCATCACGCAGGATATACTAAAAAAGTGAATGCAGCTCTTGAAGGGCATGAATTTGCTGATCTGCCGATTGAAGAAGTACTGCAGCGGATTGACGAAGTGCCAGAAGATATCCGTCAGGGTGTGATTAACAACGGTGGAGGATATGCGAACCATAAATTATTCTGGACCACTCTTTCGCCTAACGGCGGAGGCAAACCCACCGGTGAACTTGCAGATGCTATCAATTCAACCTTCGGTAGTTTTGATAAGTTTAAGGAAAAGTTCAGCTCTGCAGCCGCAGGTCAGTTTGGTTCAGGCTGGGGATGGTTATGCGTTGATACATCCGGCAATCTTAAAGTAATCTCAACAGCCAACCAGGACAGTCCTTTGATGGACGGGCTTACGCCAATTCTCGGTGTTGATGTTTGGGAACACGCCTACTATCTGCATTACCAGAACAGGCGACCTGATTACATTTCTGCATTCTGGAATGTGGTGGATTGGGAAAAAGTAAATGAACTGTATAAAGACGCTAAGTAATCGCGTTTTTCAGTATTTTTTAAAGCGCCGCAGATGTCTGCGGCGCTTTTTTAATTTTGTACCGGAATATTAAGGTGAAACCACTGTTCGTAAGCTCCCATCATATGACGCATATTTGACGGGTTATTTCTGCGTTGTTGCTGCATGGGCCGGCGCTGACCACCATACCGTTGCTGATTCATTGTATCCTGATCGTTTCGGATTCTAAAATTCGGCGGATCAATCTCAAATCCCAGCCAAATCTCATCACTGGATAAGTTAAACAAAGAGGCATCATTGAGCGGAACCCGCATTTCGATTCCCAGAAGCCTGCGCCCGTCATCTGAAGCAATTTCAATCCCGTCTACTTGCAGCTGATCTTTGTTGATAAACCCCCTGTTTCTGTCTGAACCGGATTGTTCAATAATCATAATTCGGTCAAAAATATTTTCCTGCAGATCTTCAAGGAGCTCCCGGTTTTGCGGATTCTGGCTCCACTCTTCGTCATTAATGAAAGAATTATACACACCCGGATTTTCTCTCAACAGGTTGAACGTGCCGGATGGAAAGGCAATACCGGCACGTTTCCGGTTCTCTTGATTATCACTCAAATAGATTATGAAACCAGACTGACGCATGGCACTGTTTCGCGCAGCACTGCGAACATCCACAAACAAATAAAGATATTCATCATCAAAAGCTGCGTAGTAATGAGCGGCATCAGAACGGTCAACGACGGACTGTTCGATATTCCAGTCACTGAGAGAGCCATCCACGGTGATCTGCGTTTCGGTTTGATGTGTTGTAACCATCCGGGAGCCGGAACAGGCTGTAAACAGAAGAAGTAGGGTTATAGATAATATCAGTTTAATAGAACTCATAAAGACAGGAACGATAAATTCTGGAGATATATTCAATTCAAATCGGTTCATCCGATAGCTCAATAAAGTACTAAATTATCCGTATATTCATTGAAACGAATAAAACCAATCAAACCTATACAATTATGCAATTTGGATTTGGAGTAGGCCCTGATACATCCTGGATGAGAGAAGAGCTCACCAAACTGGGTGTAGAGGAGCTGAAGACCCCCGAAGATGTAGACCGAGTAATGAAAGAGTACACTGATGGCACCATGCTTATGGTCATCAACTCCGTGTGCGGATGCGCCGCCGGTAATGCCCGGCCCGGTGTGGAAATCGCACTCGAAAAAACAAGCAATAAACCAGATCACCTGGTAACGGTTTTCGCCGGACAGGATAAAGAAGCCACTGAACGGGCTCGTGAATATTTTAGCGAATATCCGCCATCATCCCCGGCATTCGCCTATTTTGTGAATGGTGAAATTAAAGCGATGGTACCCCGTCACAGAATCGAAGGCAGAACGCGCGAAGAAGTCTCCAAAGACCTGCTGATGGTTTTTGATGCATTCGCCGAAGAAGAGAGCAAGGAAAACGCCTGATTCTGAAAGTGAACTTGAACAAGCTATAATTCGAAAAAGCCCGCTTCTTCACAGAACCGCGGGCTTTTTTAATTCACAACGTTTTGATAGCATCAGCAACGATGTTCCGTGACTCGCGTGTGTCAATTTGAGCACCGATTTTCATTAGGAAATGATACAGGCCAAGATGAACCCGGGTGCTGTAGATAAAATGCTTATTTCCCCGAGCCTCGTTTCCAATGGGTGCATTTTTCGTATAGCCGCGGATTAACTCTTTATATTCCGGGTCGCCAAAATCAAACTTGTCTGATTCGTAAGGCATCGCAAATGTATACCCATAATTGATGCAAAAGTCGAAATACCGTTTCTCTTTCGGATCTTCATCAGGATGAGTTTTCAGCACACTAAGTTCCTTGTACAGTTTGATGATGGCATCAATATCCCGGTCAAGGTGCGTTGGCAGCAGCAGCAGGTAGTTTTTGAAAAAATCAGGCGGAAACGTTTTTACGCAGCCAAAATCGATGATTCCAAGCTTTCCGTCAGGCGTCAGTAAAAAATTTCCGGGATGTGTATCGGCATGAATTTCATCAAACTCCTGTATTTGCTGATGGAAAAAATCCCACAAAAGCTGCCCGTACCGATCTTTTTCTGTTTGCGATGGCTCTGTTTTTAGAAATTCATTCAAATGGTTGCCTTCAATGAATGTCATGGTGAGTACGCGTTCGGTGGAGTACTCTTCAACCCACTGCGGAGTTTCGAACTTCTCCCCCGCAAATCGTTCGTGAAACCGGTTGATCGATTCTCCCTCCGCGATATAATCGGTTTCCCGCCGCAGGGAGGATTCAATTTCCCGGAAGTATTCATCAAGTTCATCACTATTCTTGATAAATCTCCTGAACAACGTTTTTGCCAGGCCGAGATCTGTTGTGATGGTATCCCGCACACCCGGATACTGAATCTTTACGGCAACCTTCCGCCCGTCTTTTAATGTAGCACGATGCACCTGACCTATAGAAGCTGCCGCTGATGCTTCGGTTTCAAAAGAGGCGAATAGTGTTTCAGGGTAGCTGCCAAGTTCACGCTTAATAATAGATCGTACGAGGGATCGGTTGATAGGGGGTACAGAATATTGCGCCTGTGTCATCGCCTCCGCAAACTCATCAGGCAAAAATCCCTGGTCAATACTGAGTGACTGTGCAATTTTCAATGCAGTGCCCCTGAGCTTAGTGAACTCTGTTAAAATCTCCTGGGCGGTTTGATTATAAAACTGTGAATTCTGTTCACTATTGGAGCCGCGCAGTGATTTCAGGTAATGCTTTGCATAATTAGAACCAACCTTCAGCCCGGTTTTGGCGAAAATTTTACCGCGATCGTATTTCGATGATGGAAAATCACTCATTTAGCCTCTTTTTTGGATGTGCCGGTATTGCAGCGGGGATAAGGGAGATTATAAAAAGCAAACTTTGCCAGTTCGAATCCGCGGTCGATGATGCAGTTATAATGTATTTCTTCAACAAATGCAGTCCATTTATCGACCAGTTCCATTGTTTTTTGGTCGCCTTCACTTTCATCATTCAGCCATAAATTGATCAGGATATGAAAATTCATAACCCCGGTTTTATAAAGGAGATTTGAATTAAGCGCTGAAGAAACAGCAGATTGACGCGCATCGTTTTCGTAGATGGATCGCAATTCATCTTTCAGGCCCCGGTTATATTCGGGAGTTCTTGAAGAACATACGATCAGGCGACGATAAGTTTTTGCAGTAAACTGTTTGTGTTCACCAAGCAGGTCAATTACCGTTAACGCCAGGTTACTTAGCTTTTCGGCAAGCGAGAAATTTTGGTATCCATCTATTTTCTTTGTGATTTCTCGATACTCTATGATAACAGACTCATAAAAGAATTCCAGGACGGAACGTCTGTTCGGGAAGTACTCATAAATTTCATTGACTTCTATTTCAGAAGCAGCTGCAAGGCTTGTCATCGTAAAACGGGTATTCTTCAGATACAGATCCGCCCCGTTTTTTGCAATCTGAATTTTTTTTGATGTTTTCGTATTCATATCGTTGAATTGTTTTATTTGACCTCCATAACAGAAAGGTATTCATAAAAGGTTCAGATGATTTTAAAATCCCTCAGGAAACCTACACCTCATAAAAGAGATCTTCTTTTTTTATCACTGGCCGGGGTTTTTATAACCTCACTTGTTCTTGGCAACGTAATCGGCACAACGAAGTTTATCACACTCTTTTCATTTGAGCTGCCGGATTGGTTACGTGGTATAACACCGGCTATTGTCCGTGACGGAAGTATATATGTAATGAGTATACCGGTTGGGTTGATAGCATACCCATTTACATTTCTCGCCACCGATTTGATTTCCGAACTTTATGGAAGAAAAAAAGCACAAAGTGTGGTCTGGGCCGGATTTTTTCTGAACCTGTATATGCTTTTGCTGATGACTGCCGCACAATGGTTGCCAAATACATATGGAGTAAGCGGAGGCCTGGAGTTGTTTGACGGGGTTTATGAATTCTTAGTAGCCAATACAATATCGAGTATGATTGCCTACCTGATCGCACAGTCTGTAGATGTGAGACTATTTCATTTTTGGAAACGAGTCACAAAAGGAAAATATCTGTGGGTTCGAAACAACGGATCCACAATGGTGAGTCAGCTCGTGGACAGCACCGCAATACTCTCAATTTTATACCTAACCGGAAATCTTGGGGAGAATATTACAACTGTCGGCGCGCTGGGGATACTCATTTTGAACTCATATCTCTTCAAATTTTTCTTTGCTCTGTTTGATACTCCACTTATATACGCCGGGGTTTGGCTGTTTAAGGAGTATGATGAAGACCCGGAAGGGTATAAATTATATGATGAATAAATGGTGTGAAGGCTAAGGTCTTATAAATTAGGTGGATGGGATAGTGCGGTGTAAAATTGAGTCGTGAAAGAAAAAAAATAACAGATTTTGATTGACACTGGATCAGATTTGCTCGTATATTTAAAGCCCTTCAGAAATGGAGGCAGCTATTGAAAATTTGATCGAAAATAATTGAAGTATCTATTGTGTTCGATCCAAATTCTTCTTAGTTTGTAAATCTGCGATGGAGTTGATGTCGCGGGTAATGTTCTTTGGACATATTGAAAGAGATAAACAG
>NZ_QUOK01000013.1 GCF_003390325.1 Rhodohalobacter sp. SW132
TTTTTTAAAGGGGAGAGAGGAAACAGGTATTTCATTCGCCCGAGCTGCTTTCGGTTGATAACTATGATTTCCCACCGGACGACTGTATCCATTATGGATAACTGATTTGCGTTGAGCTGATGTAACAGCGATTTGTCTGATTTTGAAACGTCCATTGCGTAGGGGTTTATGAATTATGGTTGTTGTAATCGGCTATAATCTTATCCAGGTGCTTCTGGCCATGTGCCAGTCGGTATCGCTCGACTGCATCTTCCAGGAAGGTTCGGTGCGTGCAGCGCTCCCACCAGGTGATCGCTTTAATACATTCTATATAGCCGGTTGGCATGCGCACCGAAAAGGTGATCAGCTCCTCCGGCTGTTCCGATTGACCCGACTGTTCCGACGGATCCGATTGATTGGACGGTTCAGGCTGACTTGACTGATCTGACTGATTTGCACGTCGTGGCGGTGTTGACTGTCTTGACTGACTTGCTTGATTTAAACCATCAGGCTGTTTTGACGTACTTGCCTGTTTTGACTGAGTCGCTTTACCAGACTGTTTTGCATGACCGGACGGATCAGGTTGTTCTGAATTTTCTGACGGGTCAAGCGGATCTGACAGGTTCGACGGTTCAGTCTTGCCTGGCGGTTCATTAGAGTCACGCTGATCAGCCGGTTCCGACAATGGGGTGTCGTCAAGTTTTTTCGGGCCATCCGGTTGACTTGGAATGCCACTTAAAAACTCTTCGTAATCAGGCTTACCCATGACGCACCTCCAGCTCTTTGGCCAGGTTCATATAGTCGATCGCCCCGTACGTTTTTGGGGCAAACTCGAAGATGCTGCTCCCGGCCGACGAGCAGTCGCTGAGCCTGGCGTTGGTACGAATGGTCGTATCGAACACCTTGCCGTTGAAGGTGCGGATCATGGCCTGACGGATCTCCTTGTGTTGGTTTTTACGAGCGTCAAAGTCCGTGATGACATAGCCAAGAACGTCCAAATCAGGATTCAGCCGCTTACGGATAAAGCCAAGGATCGAGTGGATCTGCTTGAGGCCCTCCAGGGCAAAATACTCCGGCTTGACGGTGATGATCAGCCCTTCGGAGGCGGTGTAGGCGTTGATGGTCAGAAAGCCCAGGTTGGGCGGACAGTCGATAATGCAAAAGTCGTAACGGGCCGATAGCCCCGCCAGCTTCTCCGAGAGGATCATCTCCCGGCCTGGCACCCCGGCCAGCTTCTGTTCGGCGTAGGCCAGCGCCTGCCCGGCCGGTAGCAGGTCAAACCCTCTGGCTGGCTGAATGATATCGACAGCTTGAAGCTCCGGCTGGTAGTAGAGATCGTCCAGCGTTCGCTTGTCCTCCTCATGGGTCACTCCCAGGTGCGTGGAGGCGTTACACTGAGGGTCGGAGTCGACCAGCAGCACCCGGAAGCCTCTGCGGGCCAATCCGGCCGACAAGTTCACGGCAGTCGTCGTTTTTCCGACGCCCCCTTTCTGATTGGTAATCGAAATAGTTTTCATCATGATTGATTTGGTGAAAAGTTTCATTTGTCTGTAAGTCTTGAAGTAGCTGGATGTCATAGGCCGGATGGGTGAGTGATTGCTTTCCGGCTTGGTAAATAGCCATCGTATAGCCCGTCACCCCATAGAGGCCACGCAGCAAACAGCAGAGCCTCATCACCCCCTCTATCCGGACACATCGGGCCACAAAGCCCTTGAATCGGTGAAGGGCTACCGGCGAGAATGCCACGGCAAACATCGACTGGCCCGGTAAGAGGACGAGCCTCTGGATTAAGTTGGGCTGGGGAGCATCCCCGAGTCCGTGCAGAGTACCACGGTGTTCTTTTTTTGCGTTTGTACCTTATTTGTATTCGTTTATTCATGTCCTGCATTGATGGTTGAATCAGTCCGACTGAGGTCTGATGTTCTTTCTTGTTTTATATTTCAAATTCGAGGAAACCAGATCCGGCCTGACCTCTGTATGTACGCCGCTGCGGTTTACTTTAATGAAGTAATGCCCCATAGCTTTCCGGTACTTATTGATTTCCCAGATGTTTGAAGACCGATATTCAATAGGGGCTTCATTCTTTTTCAGATGTATGAAGCCATTGACCAACGCTCTCTGTTTCAACCTGTGACAGGTAGGTATAGAAAGGGACAGGATCATATTCAGATAGCTCGCTGAACATTCCATAAAATAGAGGGAGGAAGGTGTCCTGGAATGAACGTCGGATTTTTCGTTCAGACGTCCCTCCTCCCATTTTCTTCTATACGCTCTGTTGCCAATGATTGCAGCGGTACAAAATCCTTGAAGTGTTTTGGTATCCTGTAAATTGTTTATCTGTAGCTTAGCTGCGCTTCTGGAACTGAACCCTTCAATGGCTCTGACGTTCTCAAATCCCCTGATGAAATAGGTTTTAGTGGCTGGGTTTTGCCCAACCCAGTTTCGTTTCATAAGACCTTCTAAATTCCTGTACATCGTCCTGACGGATATGTCAAGAGCGCTCGAACTGCTGGTTCTTAACTTGGTGTCCATTTTGAGCAGTCCGCTTGAAACCCAGTTCAGGTAGAGGTACAGCCTCAACTGCCGGGTAAAATTATTCTTCAATGTGAATTCACACATTTCAACCGGCACCCATAAGTAGTCAGATTTTGTAGCATCACATTGGCGATCCATCATGGCTCTTACGTCTGATTTTGTTTGAGCAGAGTTTCGATGTCGGACACCTTGTAGTAGAGTTTCAGGCCAATTTTACTATAAGGTAGCAGTCCGTCACTGCGGTATCTTTGAAGCGTGGATTTTGAAACCCCCAAATATGTCATCGCCTCAATATTTGTGAGCCACCGTTTATCGTAGGATTCTTTGTTCGAAAGCTTGTTGCTTGACTGGTCCAGCGTTTGGTTAATCTCTTTTGCGAAGTCATATAGCTCTTCTAATTCCGAGCGGAGCTGTGTAAGTAAGTCCATTGTTCTACCTGGGTTTGCGTTGTGATTGAATACGTCTAAAGGTAGGTCAAGTGGGCTCAGGGATTCCAGTCTACAATGTCAGAATTCATTTTCTGACATTGTCAGGTAATGAGCAAAAACAATGACTTACGCACTCTTCAATAGCCATTGACTACAAAAAAAGTTCAGAAAAGTTTGAGGATGGTTTAAAGAAGGTTCAATTGGCTAAGCCTGAGTGCTGAATTACCTCTGTTGAACTTCGAACAAGTGATACATCTGGAGAGCAATTGTATCAAATTTCTGTATCCAAACTTGACTTTGTGTGTTGGGGGGAACGTTTAAATGAATTTAATTTCTACGTAAAATAAACTTATATCACCAAGGCTCTTATTCTTACTCTTACAAGAGTGGGAAGGTTATCTATAACTTGGATCTATGTGGAAAGGAATATGAAATGTTTCTCTTGATTGGTTTTGCAAATCTTTCAGATGCTATGTTTGAAATAGGGCTACGCTTACACGTCTCCTGGAGCTCTCTTTGGGTGAGTGTTTTTTTAAACAAGTCTTAGGAGTAGTGTGAGATCAGGTGTTATTCTGATATCAGATAGCTACACATTATTTAGTGTATGGTTGCCGGTAGATGGAATGTATGTGTCCAGACAGTATAAGTACCATATGCTGGGCAGGGTATTAGATTCTTTGTAATCAATTAAACCGGAAAGAAAAGTGCGTTTATACACTATAGGTTTTTAGAGACAAGCTAACTATTTGGTTTCTCTGGAACTGCCGAAGAGTTTTTAAAACCCTCATCTCTTTTTTTTAAACAGGCTAAATCAACATTGTCTTTTTTCATTAGAGACACATCTAAAAGTGTAAGCAGAACCTCCTATCCGGTACTTACATCTAACTTAATAGTTGTGACAAAATTGAAATCACTAATACTCGGAATAATAAGTGATTTCAAAAATGACACAGAATCAATGAGTTTTCTTTTTTCTTTTAACTGGAAAGAAGTAGCTGATAGCATCACTACTATTTTACTTTTCCCTATTACTTCTTTTTCTGTTCTTTATTTTTACGCTCTGCCATTCTTCTTTTCCTCTCATTTTCTCTATGAATATGTTGATCGTATGCATTTAAAAAAGTATCATGGCTGGTATCAAGTTCATTGATTCCACGCTCATGACGAATCGTTAATTCAAGATCTAAGATTTCAAGAGATTTTTTTCTTGAGTAATTTTCCCTCAATTTCTTATACGCATTATATCTGCCTTCTTTTGTCAGAATATTTATTTTATTTTCTTTTTTACTATTACTTTCATCTATAAAAACACCTAAGCAGGCATCAGTCAAATCATTCATTTTGTGATTAAATAAGTGATCTTCATATTTATTACTTAAGACGGGTAATACTTGCAACGTTGTATATCTTACTTTTATATCCCGGTGCAACTTAATACACTCCCTGAAAATATCTGATAGCTTATTAAACTCATCGTCGTTCATTGTATTTTCTGATATCACTGGACCAACAAAATGTTCATTATTTAATAATTTAAAATATTTTTCTTGTGTAATACTATTTGTTATTTGTGCACCTTTTTTTCTGCCACAAAGCACATGATTAAAATTTTCATGGTGCCTTAGAATTTTATCACTCAAAATTCTGACAATATCTGTTTGATCTACCATGATATGATATATACGTTCAGGTGATGATTCCAAAATATTCTTAAAACTATTAAATGTATTTTTAATAATTGTCTTTAGATATTCCTCGTCGTTTGGATAGTATTTTTCAAATAATAAATCATCTAATTTTGTAAAACGATTTTCTGAGAAACACTTATTAATTATATCAGATATATCGGCTTTGCCTTGTTCAGAATTAAAATATTGGTCAAATTCATATCTGAAGTCCTCTTGCAATTTAATATTCTGTATTAGGTCTTCAAAGCTGATTATGCTATCTCTGATATCAGAATGAATAGTATCTTTTTCTTTTTTTTTGGAATTTTTCATTTTTGAGTTACCTAAAGAGACTTTTCTATTTTAGAATCCAGGCTTGCACGGTCAAATTTCTTAAATTACCGTTTGGTAACTCTGATGTTAATATGACCTAAAGCCTTGGATATGTGGTTTATTCTCCATCCCTTTGATCTTGTGAGATCGGCAAACGAATGTCTGGCCATTTGGAAGGAGATTTTAGTCCCGGTATCGACACGTTCGCCAATTTTTTAAAGTATTTTTTGATTAATTCAGAGTTAGGTGAGATAACTTCTTATAAATCGATTTTAAGGCAGGTTCTCTTGATTTGAGCAACTTACTCTAGCTAAACAAACTATCCATTTTAGAATCAAGACCTTCTGTATCAAACTTTTTCAAATACCGCTCAGTTACTTTAATATTTTTGTGCCCTAAGGCTTTTGATATATCGTAAATACTCCAGCCTTGGGTCCTTGCAAGATCAGCAAAAGAATGTCGGGCCATATGAAACGATATTTTTGTTTGTATCTCGGCAAGAGAAGCTATCTTCTTTAAATACTTATTGATGAGTGCATTTTTAGAGGAAATATTACCGTGAAGAACCATAGTATCAGAGAGGTCTTTTTTGATATCTAAGACAGGAAATAAGAAACCATAAGGATTGTCTTTTGGGTATTGATCCAAAATCTTCAAGGCCTGGGGCATCAACTTAATATTCTTAGTAGTACCGGTCTTACTCATTTTATAAACAAGACGACCGTCTTTTATGTTGTCAATTTTCATTTTTGCAATATCACTAAACCTAATTCCTGCTGAATAGAACGAAAAAAGAAAATAATTTCGAGTATTGCATAACAACGAACCCTTCTCAAGTTCGAGATTTTCGATCTTCTGAATTTCTTCAAGACTTAGTTTCTTATTCGAATCTGAGTATCCTTTTGCGGGTGAAAACTTAAAAAAAGGATTCTTTTCTTGAGGAAATTCATCCTCGTCAATTGCCTTATAAAGTATTGCCCTAATTACATTAAAATTTGATTTAACTGTATTTGGAGAGTTTTTATACTCCTGAATAAGATGAGTTTCATATTCCCGAAGAAAACCTACTGTTAATTGATCATATGGGAGTTTGTTATTGCAATACGCCTTTAACTTTTTAAAAACAGATTTATATCGCCGGTGAGTAAAAAATTTCTGTCTCTTCTCTAAATTCTCTATTGTCTTATCAGAAAAAGCAAAAAAATTGCCGGAAACCTCATTCTCTTGATTAGTTGGTTGGTGATATTCATTGTATGACTTTTTTATGATCAAACTTGTACATGGCTGCCCTTTCGTTTTTAACCGTGTTATAATACTTTGAAGGATAGAGAGTTTCTGTTGAATAAGATTGTTCAGGTCATCTTCTCTGGGATGACTTTTTCTTACGTTTGACTTATTATCGTTCCAATGTGATTCCGAAATAGATTCCTTTATAGAGATATATTTTGTTGATCGGGAATCTGAGATTCTCAAATAAATTGGGCAGTGTCCATTTTTATTTTTTTTATGTTTGGCAAGTGTTGCAGAGATTTGAGCCATTCTTTCTTTTTTATAGTTATCTGCCTTTACCTAACTAAAAATGGGTAAAGGTATAGGTAAAGGTTTTTACTGTCGAAAGTAATATAGAGAGAAACCCACCCAGATTAAAACAGCTCTAATGGTTGTATTGAGGGATATTTAGGTGTCAACTAACTTCAGATGAACATATATTCGAACCCCCTCCCGGGTACTTAATAGATTTGAGATGAGAGATATAAGATTGGAGGCTGTTTAAATACTATTTTCAGCTTCAAAGGGAGTAAGATTATTAAGTTCCACCGGTTCAAGTCATGAAAGTAAAACCAGTCTCACCATCTTCTTTTAAAAACTGTTCATCAGTTTGAATCACTTGGTCAGTAAACAGATGTTATTCGTGAGTAAGAATATGCTGATTACAAGTTTTATTTTTTACATATCAATTTCTTCTCCACTAAACCACGCTGCCCTGAAAGTACAGGGTTTAGCTGCGAATAAGTTGGATGATGTAATTTTTCAAAGGCATTAACCTTCTGGATGCCTAAATGTACGATTCTGCTGACCAGAATTTTGATTCTGTAATAATTGCACCTTTTTTACAGTATGGATTGAAATGGAATATTGTGTTGCTGATTTATGCGGTTGAATATTGAGTATTGTATGGTCGAATTAATACAAGTCTTTACTGATGAATTTGAATGGATTCCAGCTCATGTACAAAGGGATGTTGTGCGCCCAGTGTTGAGTATCCAAGATTGAGTCCTCCAGCAATGGTTTCCTGAGCGCTATTGATTAAGCCAGAGTCGAGTTCTGTGCGTGCTTTCCACAGCCGGATACGCACTGCGTCGCGGTTTTCTTTGAGTTGGTCTTCAAGTACAGCAGGATGCTCCTTTGCCGAGTCCAGGATGGAGAGGGCGTGCTCAAAGCCATCCATGCGATCCATATCGTCGGTATTTTTGGCAGATACGGTGGCATCAGCAGCTTCCAGAAGCGCCATCGCAACGTTCGGCGCATCGAAATCAGCGGCCATTTGCCTCCCCGCTGCAAACACTTCTCGCGCCTCTTCCTCATCTCCTGCACGATAGAGGGTAACCGCATGCAACGCTGCGTAATAGACCTTTAAGTGTGTCCGTGATTCCAGGCGCCGGGCCTCTCCGAACTGTGTGGCGGCTTTTTCGTACTCACCCCGGTGCAGAGCCAACTCGCCGTGCAACCAATGAGTTTTGGCAAGCCTCTCGTCTAATAACTGTACCGGAGTCATTACTGCAAGTGCTGCTTCACTCTCTTCGAGCTGTCCCAGATCGAAGGCATTGACCGCCCGTGAAACTTCATCGAATGACCAGATTTCTGTACTGTCACGCTCCATTTTGATCGAGTTGTTCTCGGCAAACAGGATTTCAGCAGCCGAAAATTCACCGAAAAGTGCGCGGCGCAGTGCAGCCATGACCAGTATCCTTTGCCTCATGCGTGTGTTCACCTGTGGATATTCGGCGATCAGTTGTTCTGTTTCGGCATATCCCAGTACGTTTTTACGCTGGCCGACAAGAGCTGCCGCCAGCTCAAGACGCGCGGTGACGATCCTGCGATGAGTGGCCGGTACACGTTCTTCCAGAATTGTAATGGCTTGTCGTGTTGCGTTTTCGGCATCTCGAAAGTGGCCTAAAACTATAGCATTACGCGCCCTTGCAATCAGTGCGTCTGCCAGTAACATCGACTCGCCTGGTGCACGTTCGGTGGCTATCACCAGTGTTTGCCACACTTTGTCGAGGTCCCAGCCACGGTCCCACTTCGCTGTCGCCCATTCCGTAACCAGGCGAAGATCAGCGTTGGCTGCTTGCGCGGGATCAACCGGAGGACCGCCAAGTTCGGCATCTCCTAACCGCTCCGCGTGCTCGCTCATCATCAACTGGTTGTACAGACCAACCAGAACGCCTGCAAGGTCTTCTCGAAGCGGGTCTCCCGGTGGAAGTTCACGAAGCCGCGCGACACCATGGTCGAGAAACTCGCGTGTGGTTGCAACTGCCTCCCGGGGATCTTCCGGGTTAACGAAGAGCTCAATCAGTTGATCTTTGATGTTCGTAGCACGTTCAGCCGCAAGCCGGGTTTGATGCGCCTGCCACATTGTTACTGTCATCCCCCCGATCAGCAAAAACACAATGGTTGCCGCTGCCGCCACCCCCAAGCGGTTTCGGCGAACAAACTTGCTTGTACGGTATCGAAGTGTAGGAGCTCGCGCTGCAACCGGTTTGCCTTTCCGATGATTTTCAAGATCTTCGGTAAGAGCCAGTGCCGACCGGTATCGATGTTCGGGCTCTTTCCTCAAGGCCATTAATACAATTTGATCCAGATCCCCAGTAAGTTTGCGTTTGAGACTATCTGTATTACTGTCTCGTTTTTCAGCATTTGTCTGAGGATCGAATGTTTTTTCTTTTACATGATCAGGAGCAGGCAAAGACTTTCCTGACACGGCATCGCCAAGCCGAAGAGGTACCGTTTCACAAACAATGCGTTCAATTTCCAGCATGGAGGATGTTTCTAACCGATAGGGCCGGCGGCCTGTAAGCAGCAGGTAGAGCAGCACACCCAGCGAATAGATGTCCGAAGCCGTGGTTACCGGTTCTCCGCGTATTTGTTCGGGTGCGGCAAACTCCGGGGTCACTATTTTTACACCTGTTCGTGTTTGATAATCCATTGCTCTGGCTTGATCCGGTTCCAATAGTTTTGCAATACCGAAATCAACCAGTTTTATTTTACCCTCCTCAGTTACAAGTACATTGGCCGGTTTCAGGTCTCGATGAACAATCAGCTTTTGATGGGCATGATGCACAGCTACGCACACGGTTTTAAAAAGGCGGAGCCGTTCTTCAATAGCCAGTTTATGCTTGTCGCAGTACACATCAATGGGTTCCCCTTTTATGTGCTCCATCACAAAATAAGGCCGTCCGTCAGAGTGAACACCGCCATCATAAAGCCGGGCAATATTGGGGTGTTCCAGCGAAGCGAGGATTTGTCCTTCATGCCGGAATCTACTTAACACATCTGGAGACGCCATACCGCTTCGAACAAGTTTTAAAGCAACCTGTTTTTCGTAAGGGGCATCGGTTTTTTCCGCCAGCCATACACTGCCCATACCTCCCCGGCCTATCTGCTTGAGTAATTTGTAGGATCCGATAATCGTACCGGGTTTCTCAAAAACTTTTTCTGCAGATTGGGCCACCTCATCAATCAGGCCCGGCACAAGCGGGGCAGCAAATGTCTCAGCAGTATCGCCCAGGATCTGTTCTGCTTGATCATGCACCTGAAGAAGTTTTTCTACATGACTTATCAGATCGGTATCACTACCGCACTGTTGCTTCAAAAATGAATCTCTTTCTTCAGAAGGCACTTCCAGGACATCTTTGAAAAGAGTATCGATTTGCTGCCAGCGTTGTTGAGACAAGTCATTCATTGTGATACCGGTTAGCCCGGATATTTCACCGGAAAAAACCCTGTTATTTTTCCCAACCCTTAAATATAAATCTAAACTTTTATCTTACAATTGGTTACTTAACTTTCAACAAAATCAGTGTGAAATATTCGGGTTAGGTTTATCATACAATGATTATAATATATTTACTTGAAAAACGGGAACTGGAAGGGGGAAAGATATCAGCTTCAAATGTATCTTCACTCACTGCCTATCCGGCCGGAAGAGGGTGGTTCGTCTTCAATTTGTTCCTTTAACTCCATTAAAAGCGGGGCGGCAAAGGTACCGGCAGACTCGCCGATGATTCCCCCGGCTTCTTCATGCAGTTGGAGCAGCTGTTTCACATGGTTGCAGAGCTCAGTATCGGCCCCGCAAGCCTCCAGAACAAATGAGGTTCGATATTCCGGAGGCTGTTCAAGAGCCTGTCCGAACAGCGTGTCAATTTGCTGCCAGCGATAATGGGTGAGATTTTTCATGCCAGTTCGAGCTAGAGCCTGGATGAATTAAAATTTTGTGGTTCTACATGAATTCTTGTGGGTGAAATGTATTCAGCTTTAAAAAAAATGCTTCAACAATGTTGGAAAGAAATTGAGAATCTTAAACTATTTGGAATCGTTTTTACCACGAGGACACTAAGACTCGAAGTACCACGAAGTGTATAATTATCAGGGTATTAACCTTCGTGTTTTCGTGCCTTCGTGGCCGGAACACTTGGTGATTTGTTGCCCTTAATTCTGTCATTATCCTACAGATTTTTTCATAAAGATTGAAATGCTAAGATTTTCGTTACCCACAAGAATTCCTGTAGAACCAATTTTTGTTTACCGTACAGAGTGGTTTGTTGAAACCCTCTGTTAATTGTATCGTAATCGAGGCAGCAAACCGGCCTTTTTTTTCAGGCACTGCCACGGTTCACTTCTCTTGCTGCATCGCCGAATAGATCCACGTTCGGGCCCGTTGCCAGTCGCGCCGTAAAGACCGCTCCGAACGATCCATGATCCCGGCAATTTCCTTATAGGTTAAACCTCCAAAAAATTTAAGCTCCACAAGTTGTTCCAGTTGTTTGTTATGGGAAGAGAGCTGACTCAAGGCTTCGTCCAGGGCTTCCAGTTCAGCAGATCGCTCCTCAATAGCCAGTTGGACTGCATCTAAAGACACCTTCTGTTTATCCCCTCCCCTTTTTTTGGCAGAACATCTTCGTGCATAATCCACAAGAATATAGCGCATGGCCCGGGATGTTAAGGCATAAAAATGGTTCCGGTCCTGCCAGTCGATTTGTGAGTTCCCTACAAGTCGTTCATAAGCTTCATGAACAAGAGCAGTTGTATTCAGGGTTTCTCCCCGTGGTTGATGGAATAATTGGCGGTGGGCTATGGATCGCAATTCATCATACAACTGGCTGTAGACAAGATTGAATGCTTCGGAATCACCTTTTCGGGCGTCTGAAAGATATTTTGTGATCTCGACAGATCTGTCCATGATGAAAATTCAGTGTCAAAAAAAATAAAATCTGGCCGGTTTACTGCCTCGTTTACGATTTCAAGAGTAGAAGGCACCTATCATTCAACAAAAGCACAATCAAAACCATTAAGCTATGGAATCAATAATAAATAAGCCATTTTTCATCGTACTATGCATTTTTGTTTTGATGTTAACCGGAACTGCATGCGAAAATTCCACCAGTATTCATTCAAATACTGTTGAACCTGATAATGTTGAAAGACTTGAACCGGGAGTAACAGCTAATCATTTCAATTCACAGCCGGAACCGTCTGCTCATATTTTTTCGATAGAAATACTTGAATTAAGAGAGGGAAGCTGGGAGGGCACCTATATGAATGATGAACATAATGGGCGGATAACCATTGAAACCCATTCTTCTGTGATAAGAGGAAAGACCCTTCATCAAGTACAAACCTGGACTTTGCACCCACCCGATCCAGTTCACCCGCCTGATCCGATCCAGCCAATTCAAATAATGATGAATGGGCATCTCAATGTGGCAAACAGCAGAATGATTATGAACGGGAAATCCGCAGAAGATGAGTGGATGATGCCACGCGGAACCAATGCACACCTTCGTGCGATGATTTCTGAATCAACTGATGGATTAATGATAGCTGGCGGTGAACTGATGTTTAACCCTCAGCCCGAACCGCCTGCACGGAGTTCAAGTGATATCTGAAGACGCACTGAAAAATTCAATTTGGTCAGTAGAACTCCGACAAAGTTAAACCATCAATTAAAAACAGAAATCTCATGAAAATAATCGCAGCCTGTCTTTTACTATGTATGACTGTGCAATCACTACATGCACAGGAGCGACTGCCCATTATCGATATGCACCTGCACGCCATGGCAGCCGATGCCCAGGGACCGCCGCCGCTGGCGATGTGCACTCCGATGGAGTTTCCGGCCTGGGATCAGAACCAGCCCTATGGAGAGGCGTTCATTTCCATGCAAAAATCGCCTCAATGCCCCGACCCGGTCTGGTCACCTGAAACGGACGAAGAGATTATGAATCAGACCCTTGAAGTGATGGAGCGACTGAATATTGTAGGTGTGCTGAGCGGGACCGAGCCGGATCGTATTGCAACCTGGATGGCGGAAGCACCTGACCGCTTCATTCCCGGTTTCGTTTTAGAGTTTAACGAAACGGGCGCCGTTTTCCCTGCAGATTCCCTGCGCAGCCTTCATTCGGAAGGCCGGCTTTCCGTGCTTGGGGAAGTTATAAACCAATATGCAGGGATCACCCCGGACGATGAGCGGATGGAACCCTACTGGGCGCTTGCCGAAGAGCTGGACATACCCGTTGGTATTCACGTTGGTACGGGCCCGCCGGGAGTCATCTATCTGGGAGCCGAAGGTTACCGCGCCCGGTACCACAGCCCGCTCATGATGGAAGAGGTTCTGGTACGGCATCCCAACCTCCGCGTCTATCTTGCGCATGCAGGCTACCCGATGCTTGATGATCTGCTTGCCGTGCTTTACGCACATCCACAGGTACATGTGGACATTGGCATTATCGTCTATTCACAACCGCGGGCAGCCTTCTACCGCTATCTTCGCGGAATTGTGGAAGCCGGTTTTGGAAGCCGGGTCATGTTCGGATCGGATCAGATGGTATGGCCTGGGGTGATCGAACGGGCTGTTGAAGTAATCATGGAGGCACCCTTTCTCAGTGAAGAGCAGAAGCGCGATATCTTCTACAACAACGCAGCGCGGTTTCTGCGGCTGAGTGAGGAGGAAATTGCGCGGCATCATGGGATGTGAAAAAGTGAATATTTAACAAACGTATACCACCAACAATAAATCGAAACCATGAAGATAATCACAGCCTCACTTTTACTTTTAATGACTGTGCAAAATTTAAATGCACAGGATCGCCAGCCTGTCATCGATGTTCACCTTCACGCCTATATCGGACTGCCACCCGGTGAGAGTGCCGGCTGGACCGGCGAACCCGAAGCCCGTGCACTTGTCGGAGCAGCGGATGCGGATGAGCATTTTCGGTCCACAATCACCGAGATGGACAAATATAACATTGTACTTGGTATTGTGAGCGGACCGGAAGAGGCTGTTAGAGACTGGCATGAAAAAGCTCCGGAACGCTTTATAGGCGGGGCTTTTCTGGGCAATGACGGCTTACCCGAACACAGTCCGGATGAGCTAAAAAATCTTGTAGATGAAGGCGTGATGGGTGTACTGGGAGAACTCGGTCTTCAGTACCACGGAATCGCTCCAAATGACCCCCGGCTTGATGACTATTACTCAACTGCCGAAAGTTTGGGGATCCCGGTAGCTCTGCACACCGGCCTGGGGCCACCCGGCGGGCCGCACTCGTTTGCACCTGAATTTCGCACAACCCTCGGCCGCCCATCACTTTTTGAGCCGGTTCTGGTTCGTCACCCGAACCTGAAAGCATATCTCATGCATTCCGGCTGGCCCTATATCAACGAAACTATCGCGATGATGTATATCTACCCGGACCTCTATGCCGATATTGGTGTGCTGGCCTGGGCGCTGCCGAGAGAAGCATTTTATGATGCACTACAAACCCTGATAAATGCCGGATTCAGTGAGAGGCTGCTGTTTGGAACCGATCAGATGCTTTGGCCCGGAGCGATAGGGCTGGCCATAGAAACGGTGGAGAACGTTCCCTTTCTGACCGATCAGCAGAAGCGTGACATCCTATACAACAACGCAGCACGGTTTCTGCGGCTCAGTGACGAGGAGATTGCCCGGCATCATGGAGACTAAATGTTATATATCAACAACTAAAAGGATAGCGCTATGAAAACCTTATTCGTATTGATTCTATTCGTTTCCCTGAATGTGGATCTTCGGGCACATGCCGACACAACATCAGCGACAACTCAAACCGAGATCAACAAGGAGATTGTCAATGGGTTTTACCAGGACCTGTGGTTTACAAACAATACCGATAACTATGCCGAATATGTGGCGGAAGAGTACGTGGTCCACGACATTGGTGATCGGAAAAATTCGATTGAACCGGCCGTAGAACAGAAGAACATTGCCGATTTCTTCTGGAAACACACTACGAACAGGAGAATCAGCGTCGATTTCCAAATCGCTGACGGCGACCTGGTCGCAACCCGATATAACGTGGCCTGGGAACCAAATACGCTACTGGGCAGACTCATGGCCGGAAAAGGTGATATGCCGATTATCAATGTCATGAGAATTGAAGACGGAAAGATCGTGGAATTCTGGAATCACCGGCACGATATTGATTCCCGAATGTCAAGGCTGCCGCTCATATTGCGGGGATTTGCGTTTGGGTTGCTCATTGCACTGATCCCCACATTCATTGCATTCAGGCAAAGACGGACAGTAAAGAACCTGAGAGCAAAATTGGAGATGGAGCATGAAATCTAATCACATTGATTCTTTAATCTTAATGAAAACACATGGAATTGCACGCTATGGCGCTTTTACTGGGTCCGCAGCCCTGATCCTTGCCCTTCTGCTCCCGGTGACCGTTTTCGCACCGGATCGAGAAACTAAAATCGAGATGCATAACACACAGACAGCCGATGTGCAGGGATCGTCGCAGCTTGCTATTCATGATGTAACGGTTGTGGATGTAGAAGACGGTTCGCTTGATCCGTCTCAGACGATTCTTATCAGGGTCGTTGATGTGCATTGATTTCAACAAAAAAATCAGGGATTTACAGTATGCCACAAGCCAAAACAATTACAGCGCACTCAAAGATCATCACTAGATCGGGAACTACTTCATGGATCTATCTTGGCCTTACGCTCAGTATGTGCATAACCGCGTTTTGGGGGTTTGCCTACACCTATTTCATACCGTTGTTTGGAGGCGTATACCCGGATGTCTCACCGACACTACACATCCATGGCTGGAGCTTCTTTCTCTGGTTTCTGCTCGTGCCTCTCCAGGCCTTGTTAATAGCGAAGGGCCGGCGACGCACACATATCATGCTTGGTGGCGCGAGCCTGGCACTGGCCGCTGTTATGGTATTCACCGGCGTTCTGGTTGCTTCGGTTCGCATCCTGCATGGAATCACAGCCGCAAACCCTAACGAATTTACCACGTTCTGGATGGCGTTCGGACAGCTCATCATGTATAACATGGTGTTATTCGTCCTGTTCTATGGGGCTGCAATCAGATGGCGCAGGAAACCAAGTCGGCACAAACGGTTAATGATTCTGGCCACCGCCAGTGTGCTGCCGGCTGCAATCTTCCGGATCATAGTTGGTCTCGGTGACTTCTACTGGCTCGCAACGCCCGGATGGGTCATGCCGGCCGCGTTCTTTCTGCCCGGGCTTTTCGTCATAGTCGGGATGGTACATGACAAAGTTGTAAAGGGGTACATTCACCGTGCTTATCTGATTGGACTACCGATCCTGTTGGGCTTACACGGGTTTGGCCTCGTCACTGCCGGCACCCCTGTTGGCGATCTTGTATCGAGAATCATGGCTCTTTTTGCACGGGTGTTCGGGGAACTTTATTAAATATCATGGATATGAATATGAAAAAATACATTATTTACCTTTTTTCGATTGTGATTATATCATGCAGCCAGCCTTCAGATTATGAGCTTGTCATTAACAATGTGGGTTTATTCAATGGCGAAGAAGATGTCGGAATCGTCAATATTGCCATTAATTCCGACACGATTGCGGCAATCAGTACCGAAGCACTTCTTTCAGACTCAACCATCGATGGTTCCGGAAAATATGTGATTCCCGGAATGGTGAATGCACATGTACATGTAACAACCCTGGATCAGGTAAAAGAAGGATATCCTTATGGAATATTGGCCAACCTGAATATGCATACCGGCCTGGAAGACAGGGAACTTCGGTGGAAAGAGATCTCCAGGGATTCTACCGGATACCCGTTGTTTTATGGAGCAGGTCATGCCGCAACCGTTCCCGGGGGCCATCCAAATCAGTTTAGCCCGGATATGGAAACCATCAGTGATTCAGTATCCATCAGAGAGTGGGTGGATAACAGGATTGCAGCAGGAGTTGACTACATTAAAATTGTGAGAGATAACCATCCATGGTTTTACAATCCGTCTCTCCCTACCCTCAGCTATGAGCAGATAGGTGAGCTGATCAGTTATAGCCGTGGCAAAGGTCATAAGGCTGTTGTACATATCGGTAAAGCTGTTGAAATAGCTGAAATTGCCGGGTACAAACCGGATGGTTTTGTCCATATATGGTCATTTAAGAGAGAATCTGAATTGACAGATCAACAGTGGGATGCGATCCGGGAATGTGAATGTTTTATTATTCCAACGGCTCTACTGTCCAAAGGGTCACAAAATAGCTCTGAAGAAGAAACGAGAGATCCTGACGGAAGAATGAGAGAATGGGCAGAACAGAACTTCCTGTCAGCGGATGAAACCATTGAAGCATTGAGAAAGCTGCATGAAATAGGTGTCATGATCGTGGCCGGAACAGATCCACCAAACAATGGAATAAATTATAGTGACGATCTCTTTTCAGAGCTTGAAATGTATCAACAGGCGGGAATGAATAATCTTGAAGTGTTGCGTACTACTACGGGCAATGCAGCAAAGGCCTTTGATATTGAAGTCGGATTATTGGAGATCGGGAGCAAAGCGAATATGGTACTGCTGAATGGAAACCCGATAGATGATTTAGAAAACCTGAAAAAGGTTGAACAAGTTTGGAAAAACGGAAAAACAAATCAGTAAGTGCTACAACCCATGTGGAATTGTCGACATGAAAGTAAAATGTATGAATGAGGTTTTAAGCAAAAAACCTTCGCGAAACTTCGTGGCCAACCGGACGTGGACAATTAAAGCCTCGATTTTTTACCACGAGGGCACTAAGACTCGAAGATACACGAAGAAATAATTTATTTAAAAACAATAATTAACATGATCGAATCTAACTTTAAATCTCAAACCTTTTTTCACTTATCGGTTGTCTGCTTTTTCATACTCGGGTGTACTTCAAACGAACAACCTAACCCAAATAACCAAATACCTGTTTTTGATGTAGCCATGCAGGGGGTAAATCCAGCCTGGTTTGAGCGCGCTATGGAGGGTGTCGACTTTGGGATACATCGGGTTGAAAAATATGGTGAGCTGGTGGCTGACAGTGCCGATCTATTCCACCAAAGTTTCGAGCAGATGGAAATGAATAATATCCGATATGGATTGCTCAGTCACGGTACTTACAAGGAGGCATTTATGGAAGAACGCCCGGAGATGTTCTTGCTTTCCTATGAACCGGATTTATCGCTTGAAGATCACACAGAAGCAGCTCTTGTGTTTGAAAAGAATATCATAAATGGCAGATATGCTGCATTGGGTGAATTGGGGCTGATCTATGAAGGAATACCTCTCAATACGCCCGATCTGTATCCTTACTATGAGATCGCTCAAAAACATTATATCCCGGTTTTCATTCATACCGGTTTCTCGGGGCCAAATCCGCAACAAATATTAAGTCCTGCTTTTAGAATCAGTACTGCTAACCCTTTGCTGCTTGAGGATGTGATCATTGATTTTCCGGATCTGAAGATTGTGATGATGCACATGGGATGGCCGTATTTCGATGAGGCTCTCTATATATTAGGATCTTATCCAAATCTGTATATGGAAACCTCTGTGGCGATATGGTTATTGGGAGATCAGCTTTTTAACCGACTGCTAAGTGAAGCCGTGGCAACGGCAGGAAGTGACAAGATTCTTTTTGGAACACTGCAAATGGCCTGGCCTGAGGTGATCGGCCGGTCTGTTACAACGATTCAGGAAGCCGAATACCTTTCCCATGATGATAAACGAGCGATTCTTTGGGAAAATGCAGCAACGTTATTTGAAATTGAGGAATAGAAATGTCTCTATCTCAATCTAAAAACTTCGTGAAACTTCGCACCCTCGTGCCTGCACACCGAAGTGCTAATGCCCGCAGGCGTGCCCTCGTGTCCTCGTGGTAAAACGGACGAGTACCATATATAAGCCTTTGTTTTTTTAATCACGAAGGCACTCAGACTCGAAGGAATACGAAGTGGTGCTGCTTGCTTGTCAATAACTATGTGGTGAATCTTCCTGGTAAGTACCTGGAAATAGCTTCCCATCGCTACACCGGGATCACCCTTTTCGATTTTCCAGAGTGTGAATGTATCAATTCCGACTCGTTCTTAAAGATATTTCCCACTAAACTTAATGCCTTCTAGAGAACCAATTCTTATATTGCTGATACGCCATCCCAACTTTTAAACCCTGGTAAGATAGTGATCAAGAATGCTTTTATATTGCAAACTATTGTAGATACTCTATATACCTTCTTCCAAAATATTCGGTTTGTCGATGTTTTGGATATCTTTATCATTTCTTCTTTCCTCTATATCGTACTGAATTTGCTGCGTAAAAGTGCCTCGCGCCGCAGTCTGTTTAGTTTATTTTTGATACTGGTAGTATATGCCCTGGCTCGCCTTACCGGAATGTACCTCACGGAACTGCTAATTGAAGGACTTTTTATCATTATCCTGATCGGATTTATTGTTGTATTTCAATCTGATATCCGTCGAATAATCGATAGTGTCGGCAATTGGAGATTTTTCACCAAATCCGTGCCAGACTCGTCAGATATGGAAACCAGCGTTATTACTGAAGCTGTAGCCAAAATGGCGGATCAGCGGATGGGGGCTCTCATCGTTTTAAAAGGCAGAGAAGACTGGGATCGACATGTTCACGGCGGTATTGAGCTCGATGGCAAGATTACGATTCCGCTGTTGCACAGCATCTTCAATACCAAAGCCCCCGGTCATGATGGAGCGGTACTGAGCGATGGGCAGCGAATTTTAAAATTTGGTGTCCACCTTCCCCTTTCTACCAACTTAAATAAACTTTCGCGCGGTGGTACACGCCACACTGCTGCGCTGGGACTTTCGGAAAAATGTGACGCCCTGGTGGTTGTGGTTTCTGAAGAACGGGGAGCGATCAGTATTGCTCTAAATGGGCAACTCAAGGAACTGGAATCTCATAGTGATCTTAAAAAACATCTCGATGATTTTTGGGCCAAACACTATAAAACCGGCTCAGCCTCAATTAAGCAGTTGGGCGAAAGCCGCAGTATGAAAACCGCACTGGCTGCCGGCAGCCTTGCTTTTTTATTGTGGCTTTCGTTCGCCTATCCTTCGGAAACGGTGTATCGGACGTATGACATACCCATTGAGTACAGCAATCTTGAATCCTCCGATTATGCGCTCCAGGATACGGTACCTCTTCAGGCCCGGGTAACCCTCACCGGATCTGAACAGGCCTTTCGCAACTTCGATCCCTCAGAAGTACTTATTTCATTTGATTTGACATCTGAGGACACTGATGATCTTACACTCGATATTGACAACGACAATCTTAATCTGCCGTCGGACCTGAACTTATATGCAGTGGATCCAGCAACACTAAATCTAAGAAAACGACACTTTGTTGCTACTGAACTCCCGGTGAAAGTACCTACAACAGGCACGATTGCCGATGGGTTTGAAGTTGAATCAATCGATCCCTTTCCCACATTCGTAACCGTCTTGGTTGATACCGCTGCCGCTTCAATCGACTCGGTTTTAACCGAACCTGTGGATCTTAATGAAATTCAGGAACAGGCCATACAACAAATACCGCTCCAGCTGGATGGTAACACCTCTCGCCTGCCTGAAAACAGCTCCCCTGTTATCAACGTAACTATAAACGTGCGTAAGACTCAATCATAATCAACGTGAGTTTCAGGCTCTTTTTTAAAATCTTTTCCCTTTTCTGTTAGCCGGTATTTTTGATGTTTGCTTTTGGGTTTATCCGGGATGGTGTATTCAATCAAATTCGCTTCAGATGCCGGGTACAGTGTAGATGTGAGATGAGAGATATAAGATTTGAGGCTGCTCAACTACTATTTTCAGCTTCAAAGGGAGGGAAATCTTGCCTGAAAATATTCGAGATTCTGCCAAAAACAATTCTAATTTTTTTTAAGTCTAACAGATTTTATTGCTGAATGACTTATTCGCAGGTATCTCAATCTGCAATAAGTTTATAGTATAAATCATCGTTTGATGTCTCTTGCAATTTTGTAAATGGAAGGAACTGTCCTAAGACAAATCCTACCCTTTAATACAATATTTACAAAATGTTTCTCTTTAGCCTTACCTGAAGTATCTCCTGAATCTTCACTTTTTATCGCCTTTCTATTCTAATTTTACCCAAAAAAATACCTGCTGCAAATAGGTCTCTTCATCGATTACTTTGCGCAGATCAAAGGACCGAGATTATAAAACATTCAATATTCAAACGAAAAAATCTTTAGAAATTTCGTTGTACTGACGATAAGATGGTTTAGTAATATTTAGCTCTCAGCCGTGATTTAAGCAGTCAATACCAACATACCAAAATTTACTTACCAAGAGAGTTCACAATGGTTTATTCTGTCCTCGTTAATATTTAGAAATAATGAAAAAACTGCTTTCTCTAACGACATTATTGGTATTTATCTGCACCATTCATGTGCAAATGGCATCTGCTCAATCGGAAGGGATTGTGCCCGACAGACCGGGATATTCTACAGGCACTTTTACGGTTCCTGTGGGGCAATTTTATGTCGAATCGGGGTATCAATTCTCATTCAGAAATTCACCTGATCTCAGAACAAGTAACATTCCGGCACTAACGGTGCGTACGGGTCTTTCGGCTAAATCTGAACTTTTTCTGGAGTGGGATGGTGTGGAATTGAACCATTCTGCGAATGAGTCTGATTCCGAACTTCCTTTATTTGGTGCGAAATTCAGGTTAAAACAGTCAGACTTTTATGAGTTCACACTTATAGGGGGCATTTCAGGTAGCAAAAACGGTGAATCATTCGTTGTTGATCCCCTCCTTGGCCTGATGTGGGAAACAGAATTGAGTGACGGGATTGAACATTTCGGCGGTATTCAGATCGAATCGGAGACGGATGGCACAGAGAGAGAATGGCTTCCAGCTTTCGCTGCGGGCCTTGAGTTTGAATTATCCGGCCGATTTAACAGCTTTGTTGAATACTACACGATCTACTCAGGAACTGAAAATGAGCTTTATCACGCTACAGAACTGGGATTGCTCTACTACCCTGTTCCAAATATACAGATCGATTTTTATGGCGGAATTGGGTTCAGCAATGAAATCCCCCACTACGTAGGAACAGGGATTTCATTTTTGTTTAACTAATGATGAACCCCCCATTCGGGTACAATACATATCGATTAAAACTTACCGTATTACGCTTCGCTCACATCTTTTCTTTCGTAGATTTTTTTGGTGATCAACCCGCCCGCAATGGTGAAAAGAATAAGCACGATGTACCCTGTCAGCAGTATGGCATAGCTGAAATTTTCCAGCGGTGTAATCATCGCGAGAATAAACACAGTAAACCAGGAGGTCATGGATACTGCTCCGGCTATAAATGCAGCCCGTATGAGGCCGGTATTCTGCTGATGCTTTTCTTCCCGAAATGAAATCTGTTCCATTTTTGGCACCACAAATAGGTTGAGCAGCACGCCATTTAATGTCACGATGAATACCGCAGTCATTTTCATAAGGAATCGCGGATTTTCGAGATAGGTTTCCGGATCTGTGAGAATCAGAGCCACTCCGCTCACGATGAGTAAGATCAGCCCGAGGATGATCATCTGTGATATCAGGTGCATAATTACGGCTTCACGGGATGATATTTTCAGATTGTTTAAAAAATGAAAAATCATCAGGTCCAGAATTATGGCGCCGCCAAGGCCCAGAACCAGGCCAAGCAGATGAACCGTTAATGTATAGATTTGCGCATTTTCGAGAAGACCAGGATCTGTTATACCGGGTCGATTCCATATCAATATGGTTAGGATAGCGGAGATTATGAGCAGAGCAAGAACCCGCCACCGGAAGTTATTGGAAATGCCTGCTACAAGAATCTGCTTAAATAGCAGCAGAAGCATCACTGTTGCTGAGAGGATCAGCAAAGCAAGCTCCAGGCCGGGCAATGTTGCACCTGTGACCATCAAACCAGCATAGCTTAAAAAGTGAATTACAAAACCGGCCATAACAATTCTCTCAATCGGTACTTCCAGAAATAATTCACTCTTGATATGCGCTACAGGGTGATGAGCCTCAGTTTCTTCATCAAATGGACCTTCATCTTTAATGCGGGTCCGTGTTTTGTAAAGTGTAAATGCAATTCCGCCGAGTGAAATAAGTAAGATGTAGATCATAATCTATTGAATAGATTCCGGTTGGCACGTTCGGTCATATAGATTCAATTCAATTCATTTAATAACGTCAGCATATTTTACAGGTTACGATGGGTAGTATTAACCCGAAAGTACTACTATTGATCCGTGATCAAAATTTCATCACGCCGGAGGTTGTGAAGACCGCTACCGGTATGATATAATCTAACGTGTTAAGAGTACCTTCTCAAAATCTTTGAACTGTTGATTTTATGCCATCTCTTAAAGATTTCCACCAATAATTGAACATCGAGCGATCTTCTTCCCGGTCAAAGTCTATTTCCCCGATTCGGGGTTCATCTCCATCGTTTGATGAGCGGATTGCGACAAGGTTGGCCACAAAACTCATAATATTGTCACTGGTCGACTCTTCAAGTGTCTCTTCATCGAGTATCTTAATGGATAAGTCCTGATATATCGCCTCGATCTCCCCTGTGGATTTCTCGTCATCTGCCGTAAATTCAAACTCAAGCGAACTGAGCTGCCCGTCGTCGATCCGGACAAATGCCAGGGGTTCCAGTACCGGGTTTAACTCTTTCAGATCAATCTGCTCAAGTTTTCCCCTGATATTCTGTCTGCCGTTGTTTGCAAGAAAAAACTCAAAATCTACCGTTAATGTTGATATACCCAGGAATTCGGATCTGGCAGATGCCTGTATGGTTTGTTCCGGGTTTCTGTTCTGAATCCCGGCAAACTCAATATCCACGTCTTCAAATCGTATTTCGCCAAACGAATCCTGACCTTCCTCCATCTCCCGGTAAAGAATCATCCCCCCTTTCCAGTTAATTGAGTCCAGAGACACGGCAAACGGAAAATCTGCAAACTGTACGTTCAGCAGCGGATCTACAGTACGCGGTTTATCGGGGAAATTTTTATCGCGGGAAATATCCAGGATAAGGTTTTCAACATCTAAAACGTCTGCGATCAGCTCGTTACTGTCCAGCCATTCAGCTGCCCGGAAACCGCGAAGCTGAATGTTGTCGGCACGAATGTCAAAATGATCGGTTTCGTGTCCCAGCCGTTCCGGGAGTTCATGTGGAGAATATTCGGGAATTACTGCGAAGCTGTTTACTGTGAAATTGCCCGGATTCAGATCAAAATGCGGGTTTTCTGCCTCCACACGGTAATGGCCATCCGAAAGCCGGTGCACGATTTTACGGGCGCTGATCTCTGCACTTCCAATTAACTGGTTCAGTTGGTGAGTTTCAGCCGAGAGATCGAGTGAGGAGAGCTGCAGGTTCAAACTGTCAACGGTTGTGTGCGCTTCACTTTCTCCTCCGCGGTAAATATTAATGTTGGTATTTTCGATTGTAATCGATCTGATTTTCAGGTCCTCATCTGCATCATCATTCGTATCGCCAAAAAGACCCGCCATTTTATCCGGCACAATATGGAGGTCAGCACCGGAAATCACCAGTGAGCGTAGTGAAATATCGTCACTGCCCAGGAGTGCACCAACCGGAATTCCGGTGACACGCACCCTCTCGATGTTAGAGCGCAGATTTTCGGCATCTTCCCCTGTTCTCTGCAGTGGAATAATTTCGATATCGCTGAGCGTAACCGACAGCGGGAAGTACCCGATAGATAAATCCCCGATTAAAATATCGATATCTGATCCAAGAAATTGATCCGCTTCTTCTTCCACTCGCTCTTTCAGCATCGGTTCTGCATAAAATGCAACCCAGGTGGTGGCTGCTACCAGAACGACCAATAGTGAGATAATCGCAATCCCCCACCGTTTCTGTGATTTGCTGAATGTATTTTTTTTCTCTTCTCTCACTATTTATTCTCCACTTTTTTTGATGGCGTTTCAGGAGTTCGGCTATTATTTTATTATTCATCTGCCAAGCCGCACCTGTACAATCGTAAACTACTCAAGTTAACGATATGTATTTATAAAAAAATATATGTATTCATCAGAGTATTTATTTAAAATTGAATATATCAATACCTGTCAAAAGAAAGGATAATATCTAAATAAATGGTCCCTGACCTATCAATGATATTAAAAATAAAAAGGCTCTCCGGTGTCGAAGAGCCTTAGTACTGAGTATATGCTTCAATTGTTTATTCAGCAGCAGAAACTCTGTAGAGATATCCTTCATCACTGTCTGTAACAACGTAGATGTTGCCATCAGGTCCCTGGCGGACATCCCGTATTCGACCTACTTCACCAAGCAGCAGTTCTTCATCGTGAATCACTTCATTCTCGTACAAAACAAGACGACGAATTCGCTCACTTCTGAGACCACCGGCTAAAAGATTACCTTCCCATGCCGGAAATTGATCGGATGTAACCAGCGCAAGACCAGATGGTGCGTGAGTTGGCAGAAACTCATACACGGGATCTACCATTCCCTCCATGGTACGTGCTTCAGCGTCCGGGAACGGGCCTTCTGATCCATAATCGCGGCCGAGCGTTACGACGGGCCATCCGTAATTTTCACCGGCTTGATGGTAGTTGAGCTCATCGCCCCCGCGCGGGCCATGTTCTGTAGACCAGATTTCATCTGTTTCTTGATTGACGATCAGCCCCTGAATATTTCTGTGGCCGTAAGTGTAGATTTCATTAGCTACATCGGGATCATTAACGAAAGGATTGTCATCCGGAACCGATCCGTCGTCATTCAGCCGCAGCAGGGTTCCCGCATGATCGTCAGTGGCTTGTGCTCTTGGCGGATCTGCACCCCGGTCACCGACACTCATCAGCAACGTACCGTCGTTGTGCCAGACCAGTCTTGAACCGTAGTGTCTGCCCGGAGAAGAGTACCGGTTTTGAACAAATATCTCTTCCATGTCTACGAATGAATTGTTTTCATCCAAACGACCGCGGACAAGAGTGGTAGCTGTTTCATCGCTTCCATTCGATTTGGAATAGGTCAGATAGATCCAGCCATTTTCTTCATAATCCGGATGGGGTAAAACGTCCATCATTCCACCCTGCCCTGAGGCGTGGACTTCCGGAGTTCCCTCAACGGTCGTTAACTCTCCGTTTTCCACGATCACCAACCGGCCGGGACGTTCAGTGACGAGCATTCGGTCATCAGACAGAAATGCAACAGACCATGGATGTTCAAAGGGGCCTGCAATACGGTCAAGCTCCATCTCCACGTATTGAGAGCCAAGTGTGCGTGTTTCAAATTCATCATTTTCACCATTGGAATTGTAGGCATCAGATTGCATTTCGCTATCAGGGCTGCATGCAGCGAAAAAGAATACCAACAGCGTTATTAACGCGATAGATAATCGGTTAAATGTAATATTCATAAGCTTGGGTTTGGTTAAAATTTAATTGAGCAAAACAGAATGTTCAGAATTGTAACACCAATCGCATTGAAATCGTGCAATTTATGAGCTTCATTTTTAAATCATATTAACTCAAATGTTAAGTTCGAATATGTGAATGCAAATATGCAGAAGTGTTTTCACATTCAAAAGTAAAAAGAAATTAGTGAGTTAATCTTCAGCTGCTCAAACAGGACGATAAAAAAATCATCCTCAATGCTGCGATGCTCAGCTCTGAATGTCATTTCCTGTCTGTTATTCAGTGACAACAGATATTACATTTCAGTCGGATATTAAACATGAGCTGCTCCCTGTAAAGCATCCACGCAAAGTGCCTAATCGAATGCTTTTTTGAGAAATTTTAAGCGCAAAAATCAGTGATTTCGGAAAAATTTTTACAAATTTAAACCGGATACCCCTTCCATTTTTGAGAGTCAATGCTTCAATCTTGAGTCCGCACAAAAAACACGGGTGCAATTTAAATTCGATTGCATTTGCAGCTAAATAAGCAATAAGAAACTCTCCCGGAACAAGTCTTCAATCTTCATTTACCTTTTTTTACTTTTGTTTGCTAATGTTTTGACTTGCTGACAGAGCTGTAAGAAAAAATCAAAAAATGAATTTTTAATTATATTAGACAATCAATTTTAAATATATACCTAATCACGACTTTCTGCAGTACTTTTCAGCCATAGTTTCAGTCTTTTACAACGATGAATTGTATGCTGAAACAGCACCCTGATACTAAAAGTTTAAATATGTGTGTTTTAGTGGTTTATATTTTAAAAAAACTCAATCGGTTCATCTTGGGCAAAACAATATCGGGACAGGTATTCACCATAAATAAATTAAAAATTAGTAAATCAATAGTTGATCATTCGAAGCTTAAAAAAAAAGTCAATTTCATTTAATAAAAGTATTCGAAAACATTCACAATTGAATAAAGCAATGAATCCGTTAAATGAAAGTATATTTAGTCCAAATATATTCTCTTAAAGTATTCAGCGAGCCGAATGTAAAATAAATTAAATTGCAATATTATTGTACAATATCGGCTTATCAGAGGGGAGTGCATACCCACTTTTAATTTCAATTTACAGTTCTGAATACCAGTCAGGTAATAGTATACCGTATCGTTCAACTATCCTTTCGAATACATGCGGTAATCAGTAGATTTTAGATATGTTTACGGATATGGATTTATCCGTTTTTTCTTTTATAAAAATCATTCAACAATTAAATCATTCAACTATGCTTAAAAGGGCGATACTTATTCTCATCAGTATGGCTTTTGCATTTTCAGCTGCTGCACAACAGACCGTTACGGGTGTTGTGACCGATGCTGAAACTGAGGAGCCTTTAATAGGAGTAACAGTCATGGTAGTGGGAACCACTATCGGAGCGACCACAAATATCGATGGACAGTACCAGATCAATGTTCCTGAAGATCGAAATACACTCGAATTTTCATTTGTGGGTTTTCAAACCGTAACTGAAGACGTCGACGGTAGAAGTGAAATTAATGTTCAGTTAAGTGAGGATCTGCAGCTTCTCGATGATGTTGTTGTGACAGCACTTGGACGAGAAAGAGACCGAAGATCTCTTTCGTATACCATCCAGAGTGTTGGAGCGGAAGATATCAGGGAAAGCGGAGGCCGGGATGTAATATCCAGCCTGCAGGGAAGAGTTGCCGGACTTGAAGTTACCCCCGGCAGCGGAGTACCCGGAGCGTCTTCTGCGATTCGTATCCGTGGAGCAAATTCATTTGACGGGAATAATGCCCCGCTTTTTGTTATTGACGGAATTCCTGTTTCATCAGGAGCAGTGGATGGAGGTAACGTATCCGGTGTGGATGCCCCCAACAGAATTATGGATATAAATCCTAACGACATTGAGTCTATTAATGTATTGAAAGGCTCCTCTGCAGCTGTACTCTACGGTACGAGAGCTTCAAACGGAGCTATAATTATCACTACCAGGGGCGGCGGAACTGCGGAAGAAAGCCAGGTTTCCGTAGACTTTTCATCCAGCGTTGGATTTGATATGGTCTCCAGAACTCCGGATCTCCAAAGCACTTACGCACAGGGTTCCGGCGGTAACTATCAAAGTTTTGGTTCATTCTCCTGGGGACCCAGAATTTCTGATCTCCCGGATATGATTGAAGATCCGAGAGGTGAAATGGTACAGGCTCCATCCGAAGCCATCGATAACGTATCCCCTTTCTTTCAAACCGGGATTACAACCGATAACAGCATTAGTCTGCGCGGTGCAAACCCAAATGGCAACTATAATATTGGTTTAAGCTTTGTGGATCAGGAAGGAATGATACCAACAACCGGGATGCAGAGAGCTACCTTCCGTTTGGGTGGTGAATATGTGATGTCTGATCAGTTCAGAATTGGCGGCCGGATGAACTACTCTAATACCTCTGTGGATCAGATCCGACAAGGAAGTGACCTTTCAAATCCGCTGTTTACATTGTACTGGGCTCCGCGATCCTTTGATCTGTGGAACACACCTTTTGCCGAAGAGGATGATCCCTACTCGCAAATCAATTACAGAGGCGCTATGGATAACCCGCGATGGTCTCTGGAAAACAACGAAAATACGGATGACACCGACCGGATATTCGGTAATGTATTTTTTAATTACGACCCGGTTGACTGGCTGAATATCAACTACCGTCTGGGTGCCGATTATTTTGATAATCGAAGAAAACAGGTTCTTGATCTCGGTTCTGGTGCAACCGGTGGTGCAGGCCAGATTTTTGAATTCGACCGATACCGGTCTGAAGTCACATCATACCTTAATGTGGAAGCCACAAGGCAGCTCAACCCGGATCTGCGTATTCGCGCACTTATTGGTAACGAGATTAATCACTTCGAGCAAAAAACCACTCAAATTACCGGAAGTGGTTTAAGCATCGGTGGTTTTAGAAATCTATCCAATGCTGCCTCAGTAAATGCTTCTGAGACAAGCTTAAGAAGCTTGATAGTTGGTCTCTACGGAGATGTTGAGCTAAATTATCAGAACTGGGCGTTCTTAAATTTATCTGCCCGTAATGACTGGGCCTCAACCCTGCCGGTGGATAACAATTCATTTTTCTACCCATCTGTAGGTGGTACACTTGTCTTTACAGAAGTTCTTGACCTTGATGATACTATTTTATCATACGGTAGCCTGAAAGCTTCCTGGGCACAGGTTGGACAGGCAGCACCGATTTACGGTACCTCCGCATCCTACGGCACATTTAATGCGGGCAGCGGATTTCTTTCCGACGGGATCACCTTTCCATTCCAGGGAGTGACCGGTCTGGGGCTTAGTAACCAGATTCCCGGCGCAAATCTTCAGCCTCAAAACAGTACGTCCATTGAACTGGGAACGGAGCTCTCGTTCTTTGATGAGCGCGTAAATCTTGAGTACACGTGGTATAATGAAGATGCCACAGATCAGATATTCGCTGTTCCAACCGCAGCAAGTTCCGGGTACACAACCGAGTTGAGAAATGCAGGTAACATGCAGAATCGCGGTCATGAAGTGATGCTGAATGTAAATCCAATCCAGACTCAGGCGTTTAACTGGGACGTTACAGCTAACTTTGCCCGTAATAAATCTGAAGTTCTCGAGCTCGCTCCCGGGGTTACAAATATTACACTGGGTGGATTTGTTGATCCGAATATCCGTGCTATCGAAGGTCAGTCCTATCCGATTATATTCGGCTCATCCTATGTCCGTGATGATGATGGCAACATTGTTTATAACAGTGATGAAGAGAGCGCCAATTACGGATTTGCACTTATCGATTCCGATTTAGGATCGGTTGGTGATGTAAGCCCTGACTGGACAGGAAGCCTCACAAACAGGTTTAATTACCGAAATATCGGGCTCTCAGTCATGCTCGACATCCGCCAGGGCGGAAAAATGTATGCCGGAAATACACGGTTGCAGAAGCTATATGGCATGGATGCAGTAACAGAAGATCGTGAAACACCAACCGTTCCAAGCGGATCTAAAGGTTTCATAAACGACGATGGCGATCTTGTGGTGGAAGGCCCCAACGATATTGAGATTTTGAAAGGCCAGGAGTATTGGCTGCATGAAGATCTCATTACAGAGTCTAATGTATATGATACGTCATTCATCCGCCTCCGACAGATCACGGTATCGTACAATCTGACAAGCGACCAGGCAGACTGGATGCCGGTCAATTCAGCAGAATTCTACTTCACAGGAAGAAATCTCTTGCTGTTTACCGACTATCCAAGTTTTGATCCTGAAACCAATCTTGGCGGCGACTCTAACTTCCAGGGCCTTGAGTATGTGAACCTGCCTGGAAGCAGAAGCCTGATCTTCGGCGTAAGAGTCTCAATTTAAACCATTTATTTAAATCATATTGATTATGAAATTCATTAAATATATATCCATAATAGCTGTGGTCAGCTTGCTATTTGCAGGCTGCGACGACACGATGCTGGATTATAACGAAGACCCGAATAATCCAACGCAAGCTCCCAATAGCACCTTATTACCAACGGCTATGATGAGCACGGTTGTGAACCTATCAGGAACAGATCCATCCTGGATTTCCTCTGTCTGGGTTCAGCATACAGCAGGCGTTCATGCACAACTCCGAGATTATGACCGCCTGAATGATCTGGATGCCGCACTGGTAAACAATAACTGGAACAACCTCTATCCTACTATCTTTCAAAATCTCAATATCATTATTGAGCAGGGTGAAGAGGAAGGAAACAATAATTACGTTGGAATTGCTAAAATAGTGAAGGCGTACGCCGCAACATACGCTACTGATATGTGGGGAGATATTCCTTTCAGCGAAAGTAACCAGGGAGAAGAAAACCTGACACCAACGTACGATAGCCAGCAGGAAGTGTACGAACAAGCGCTTCAGCTCCTCCAGGAGGGGCGGGATGCCTTGATGGCAGAAACGGTTGGAACGGCCGGTTCCAACGACCTGATCTATGGCGGAGATGCGGCTTCATGGATTACGGCAGCCTACTCTTTGGAAGCCAAGATTCATAATCGGTGGAGTAATGTTGATCCCGCAGGTTCTGCAGAGCGAGTGCTTACAGCAGCTGAAAACGGATTTCAATCGTCCGACGAAGATCTGACATTTACCAGATTCGGAACAGGATCTACGGAGCAACACCCATGGTTCCAGGAAGCCGCAGACCGTGGCCACCACGCATTCAGTGAGTCTATGTTTGATGCCATGGACCCTGTGGATGATCCAAGGTTAAGCGTGTTTGCTGTTGAAAGAGATGGCGAAATCGTGCCGGCACCCAATGCGACAGCTGAGCAGGATCAATTTGCCAGCTCTATTTACTCCGGGCTCTCAGACGAGATTGTCTCGGCAACAGCTCCGCAGCAGCTCATGACCTACAGTGAACTGCTCTTTGTGGAAGCGGAAGCACACCTCCGGCTTGGTAATGAGGCTGATGCACATACTGCCTATGAAGAGGCGATCCGAACATCTATGGCCTCACACGGTATTGAAGAAGCTGAAGTTGACGCCTTTCTCGCCCAGGAAGATGTACTACCGGCAAACCCGGGGGATCTCGAGCTGGATCACATCATGACCCAGAAGTGGATCTCACTCTTCCCGTTTCAGGCACTTGAGGCGTATACTGATTTCCGAAGAACCGGATACCCGGAACTCACTAATCCTGCTGGACAAATACCGAATAGATTCCCTTATCCACAGAATGAAATCGATAATAACCGGGATAATATTCCGGATGTCAATATCAACACACCCGTTTGGTTTCAGGGACAATAGTGAAGAAACCTGAGAATCTGAACCCGATGTAAAACCGGGTATTGATTGAAAAGAAAAGGCTGGAATGTTCATTCATTCCAGCCTTTTTTTATTTAGACACGAACCGCTCCGGTCAACTACCGGTTCACCTTCACATCAACCACTTCCATGATGGTTGAGCTCGCCATACCCGATTCCAGCATCTGTTCAAACTGCTCCATCTGCCCTGACATCTGCTCCCGGATCATGTTCCGCTGAGCCTCCGGCATCGACTCCATTTGCTCCTCAAACTCGCGCATCGCCTGCCTCGCTTCAGCTAAATCTTCGTCACTCATCATCTGATCCATTCCTTCAATTTTCATCGTCATCCGATGGGCAACCGGCAGCCCGGAGTAGATATTATAATCCTCCATAGCCATTTCAACTTTCATGCCGCTGCCATCTTCTTTCTGTTCGTACAGCATTTTTAGCACGTAGAGTTCATCGCGATCAATCCAGAGTGTCCCTTTTTCTATTTCGAGCTCCATCCCTTCATCATCAAATTCATCTTCTCCGAGTGAATTCAAAAACTCCTGATCTGTAATCACCACTCTGTATGTATTCCGGCCATCCATTCTATCATTCGTCACGGAATCTGCAATGCGGATAACATCCTCAATCGATCCATCATAAATTCCCTCAAACATCTCGGAATCGGCATCGGATCCTTCTTCAAGCACCAGCATCGCCGATCCATTTTCGACTCTTTTCACATACCGGGTAACCGTTTCGTGTTCAAATCCGCCCGCTTCCATTTTTAACGTAATCTCCAACGTCTCAATGTTGGCAAGCCACTGCTGGTTTGCATCATACATCCTGTCTGCCAGCTGCCCGGGGGTTGGCTGTGCTATAGCGAGTGCCGCTCCGGCTGTAAACATCCATGCGGCACCCAGTGCCAAACTCAATACTCTGTTCATACCTGTCCTCTTTAGTGATTTGAATTTTTATATATAATGCGTAAAAACAACGTTGCAGCTATCGCGAACGATCAGTTTATTAAAGTGTGTTTTTGATAGCAGGTTCAGGATAATATATATCTTCTTTTACAGACACCACGGATGAGTCAAAAAAAAATAGTTTCACTCTTTTTTCTTCTGTTTGGGTTCTCTCTGATTTTTGCGGGTGTGCAGGAGTATAAAATCCTCAGCAGCTCTTACAACCCGCTGTTTACCATCACCCCCGACAACGAAATTCGGGGGATGCTGATCGTTGGTATTGCAACAGCGGTATCGGGCTTTGTTGGATTGCTGAGAAAGAAGGTGATTGAGCTGTGAGAATAACTCACAAATTAATTTTGATCCAGCTTTTGAACGGCTTCATCCATCTGTCTCAGAAGCTTCCATCGATACATGCCGGAGTTGTGTCCGTCGTCCCAGCTGATTTTCAGCGCATGATTCCCCACCGTTTCTGCACCTTGAACGGAATATGTTCGCGTGGGCTCAACCCGGAAAAGCTCCGGCTCAAAACGGCCCATCATCTCATGGCCGCCCCGGCACTCCACGCAGGGACAGTTTTTTCTGAGGCCAAAAAGTGAAAACTGACTCACATGGCCATCTGCCCAGGTAATCGATAATTCCTGGTCCGAATTACTGACATCAATCGATTTGGGCTGCACGCTTTTTTCCATTTTATTGATACCTGAATAGTGGTTGCGGTTCATTTGCTGGCATTGTAACATTGCGTACTTAAATATACGATCTGTTTATGTGGATATACATCATCTTTTTGACCATTCTATTTGTTTGCGGTGTGATTGCCGGAGAACGCCCCTGGTTCAGCCTTCGAACGCTCACGCCTGCACGTGTACTTAACTTTGCACTGGTCGTTCTCGTAGTATTTACGATAATGATGACCGCTTTCATCACAGGATTCTTTCCGCAGTCGGCCGCCGCTGTGATGATGGCCGGGCTGTACATTCTGATCGCCGGTTTTTTTGCCGGATACGCGTTTCGGATGTTCCGAATACGAACCGACGGAGGCTCTATTCTTTATCAGCACCGCTCATTTTGGGTGGATCATGCGCCATCTCTTTTTGCGGTCGGCCTGATCATTTACGGCGTGTACCGAACCTCCGTTCTGGGATCACTGCCGGTGACCGGTATCCGGTTTTCCTCCGGATTATCGCTCATTTGCTTCGGAATTTTTGGATGGACACTCAAAGTTGTGCCCGAATTCCGTTCGAAAGGCGTGCTTTTCCTGGATCAGTTCATACCCTGGAAAAGAATACTTTCCTGGCGCTGGCACTCTGAGGATGTTCTACTGGTGGAGTATATCGTGCAGGATGGAGAAAGTGAGAACCGTATCAAGCAGTTTGTTACCTCCATCCCACCCGATGAACATAAAGAAGTTGAGCTCGTTCTCAAATCTAAGATGGAAGAGTATGCCGAAGAACGAAGTGAAGAGCTGATGGGTGACGATTAAGCGCCGGTTTTTCTGTGCTCAACCATCAAGCATCGGTTTTCCACATAATCGAACCCGTTCTCTTCAGCTAGCTGCTTTGCCGCTTGTGTGCTTACGTCCAGCTGGGTCCAGATAACCGGTTTCTGTCCGCTCGATTCACTCCACTCCACAATCTCACGAACCATTTTTTCGGTGTATCGTTTATTTCTGAAAATATCGATCACATCCACATGAACCGATTCAGGAAGATCAAAAATCGTATCGTAGCACACTTCACCGAGCACTTCATCCTCATTGGGATTAACCGGTACCATCGTTAAGCCCGCTTCCTGAATGTACTGTGCGATATGGAAACTTGTGCGGTATGGGTTTGATGAACATCCGATGACAACAACCGTCTTCAGATCGGAAAATACATTTTTAAGAGTGTTGATAATGCAGAAGTCTATTGAAGTTCGATATTTAGCTTAAAAAGCGATATCTTGGTAGTATAATTAAATTACAAAGAAAAACAAGGATCATTTTGTCTAAAGTAAAAGACGGAAATACCGTCAAAGTACATTACACTGGAACATTGAAAGATGGATCTGTTTTTGATTCATCAGTTGAACGTGAGCCGCTCGAGTTTAAAATCGGTGAAGGTCAGCTTATTCCCGGCTTTGAGAAAGCCGTTATCGGCATGGAAGAAGGCGACAAAACAAAAGTAGATATCCCCGTCAAAGAAGCGTATGGCGAGGCGCGTGAAGAGTTAGTCATCAACGTACCTAAAGATCAGTTACCGGATGAAGTTGAACCGGAAATTGGAATGCAGCTTCAGGTTAACCAGCCGGACGGACAGCCCGTACCGGTTCGCGTTGCTGAAATCTCTGATGATGAACTTACGCTGGATGCAAACCATCCCCTCGCTGGTAAAGATCTCTCTTTTGAGATTGAGCTTGTAGAGATTAAAGCGTAACGCTTCTTTTATTTCACAATTTAAATCCCGGTCTTGATTTCAGATATAATCTGACTCAGCCGGGATTTTTTTATTTCTGCCATACACTCTTTTCGATCCAAAAATATGACTGATTTTTCAACAAAGCGTACGGTTCGCGTAACGTGTCCACTCGGCCTCTCATTAGTTCTTGAAAATGAGCTCAGAGATCTCGGGTTTATGCCCGGCAAAACGGATGAAACCGGCATTGAACTCAAGGCATCCTTAGAAGAGACCATTTCGCTAAACTTCCACCTTCGAACCGCTCACCGGGTGTATGTGCTGGTCGATCAAACCGTGGCCGATACCCCGGATAAACTCACTGAATGGCTGAAAGAGATCCCGTGGGAAGAGTGGATCCCCGCTGATGGATACGTTTCGGTAACGTCGCGCGTAAACCATTCCAAAATTGAAAATTCCCAGTTCGCAAATTTAACCTGTAAAGATGCTGTGGTCGACCGGATGCGGGATCAAAACGGCTTCAGGCCCGACAGCGGTTCCGATCTGAACAAAACGGTGCTTTTTCTCTACTGGACTGATGATGAAGCTCGTATTTTTATGGATACATCGGGCGAATCTCTCTCCCGCCGGAATTACCGAACGGAAAGTGCATCGGCGCCGATGCGGGAGACGCTTGCTGCTGCAATCATTAAAGCGACAGACTGGAAACCGGGTGATCATTTCATCAACCCAATGGCGGGCGGAGGCACACTTGCGATTGAAGCCGCTCTGATAGCCACCAATCGCGCGCCGGCGTCCCTCCGAAACAACTTTGGATTCATGCACATCAAAGGGTTTGATCCGGAAAAGTATCACACGGTCCGCGACGAGGCTAAACAGAACGTGAAAAAAGAGATTTCCGGTGAGATCATCGCTTCAGATATCGATCCTCAGGCAATGGATGCCACCCGTAAAAATGCACAGACAGCCGGTGTTGAGCATCTCATCCGTTTTGAAACCTGCGACGTGGCCGAAACACCCGTACCTGAAGGCCCCGGCGTGATCGTGATGAACCCGCCGTACGGAATCCGACTGGAACCAGGCGAAGATCTCAGGCCGCTTTATAAAAAGATGGGAGATTTTCTGAAGCAGGAAGGTCCCGGCAAGACAGGGTATATTTTTACCGCCAACAGTGCGCTGGCCAAAAAAGTGGGGCTCCGAACCAAGAGCCGAACCACTTTTTTTAATACCACACTGGAGTGCCGGCTGCTGGAGTACGAACTCTACAGTGGCTCAAAATAGTAGAGGATCGCTCCCTTATCAAAATTGATATCCCACTGAAATGATAAATCCGCTGGTCTTCTGGCTGAAGTCAAATCCATCTAAAAAGTCACCGAAGAAATCATCAAACTCACCGTCGAATTCATCGTCAAATTCCTCTTCAAACAGGGAATCATCAAAAATATTTGTGAGTCCGATATCGTAGCGGAGATCTACGGATAAATTTCCAAATTCCGCTCCGGCCCCGATCACGAAACCAAAGTTAAACGATTTGAAAAACTCATCAATATCCTCGTCATCTCCAGAAGATGCACTGGCACTGAGCAGGTATCCGATCGACGGCCCGGCAACCACATAGGGTGAAAAATCACGCTCCAGTGGGATGTTAGCCCGTGCAAGTAATGGCAGATCGAGGTAGTTGAAGGTGAGACTCTCTGAATCACCATTCCCGCCGTCATCAAAGAAATCATCATCTTCGAAAAAATCACCACTGTCGGAACCCCCTTTCTGCACAAAAAGCAGTTCCGGCTGAAATGAGAAAATATCTGTAAGCGGAATCTCAGCAAAAACTCCCGCAGCAAATCCTACTTTGGATCCGGAGGTTTCTGAAACATTGCCAAATCCTCCGAAACTTGCTTCTGTTTCTATTGAATAGAGTGATAATCCTCCGCGAATACCGAATCGCATATCATCCGGGTTAGCACCGTTCTGAGCAATCGTTATCTCTGATGTGAATATTAAAAATATAGCTGTTACCGAAAGAACCCATTTTTTCATCTGTCTGATGTTTGGTTAAGATTGAATGAATGAATTAATAGCGAAAAAATATCGAGAGTTGTGTCATTTAACTGACAAATATATTGTGTCAACCCGGAATATTGACCAAGCTCATTTTTCGCACGCAGCTCACGGAGAAATTTCGAAGCACTGTACGATAGCTCAAAATTGGGCCCCACCTCTTTTAAATAAAACCAATAGTATCAGTGCTTTAAGTTATAAAACAATTGAATTTTTGAATAATCCGGGTTAAGTGAATGTTATTATTGGCATATAAATTTGTTTATCATTGCTCAAAAGATCAATAATCACGATGTTAGCGCATTATGAAGCTTAAACCACTGTTTGTAACAAAACCTGATAAATCGGTAATTCTCATCCGCTTTCTTGTTGGCATAGTGTTTTTTGCTGAAGGCCTGCAAAAGTTTATCTACCCGGAATTGCGGGGAGCAGGCCGGTTTGAATCGATCGGTATCCCTTTCCCGGAATTCTCAGGCTACCTTGTTGGCGGTCTTGAAGTCGTATGCGGCCTTCTTGTGCTGGCAGGTTTTATTACCCGGTTTGCCGTTATTCCGCTAATTGCAATTATGATCACCGCACTTTTTACCACAAAACTGCCAATTCTTCTCGGAACCGGGTTCTGGGGATTTGCTCTGCGCGATCTGGAACATTACGGTTTTCTCAGCATGATGCACGAATCCAGAAACGACCTGGCTATGCTCATCGGTAGCATCTTTCTATGGATAAAAGGCGGCGGCCGTTGGTCCGTTGACATCCATCTCTTTTCTCGATAATCGCTAAATCTTAATCGTAATACCCCACATTTGAAGGAAGAACTACAACGATCCGTAAAAACACCCGGAGCCATTCTGATGGGGCTCGGATCCATTATTGGAACAGGAATATTTGTCAGCATTGCCATTGCCACACAGGTTGCAGGCAACGGCATTATGATTTCAATTGTCATCGCTGCCCTTCTTGCAACACTCAACGGATTGAGCAGCGCACAGCTTGCGGCAGCCCACCCCGTCAGCGGCGGAACCTATGAATATGGCAACCGGTTTTTAGGTTCCTATTTTGGATTTACTGCCGGCTGGATGTTTTTGATCGCCAAATCTGCATCTGCTGCAACAGCTGTACTGGGTTGCGCCGGGTATCTTTTTTATGCATTTGGATTCGGTGGAAGCCACCTGTTTCTTGTGGGATGCGGATTGTTGATACTCCTCGCCATGACCGCATTGGTTTCCGGCGGGATCAGCCGCAGTAATTTTGCAAATAAAGTGATTGTGACGATCACGCTGCTTGGACTTGCTGTTCTGGTAACAGCCGGTTTTTTTGCCAACGGCTTCCCTGTCGAGCCGATACAACTTGCCTTCACAGATACTTCCGGTTCCGCTATTCTCTACGGTGCGGCCCTGATGTTTGTAGCCTACACCGGATATGGACGTATTGCCACACTTGGAGAAGAGGTCGCCGAACCTGAAAAAACCATACCGAAAGCGATTATATCTGCGATGATATTAATCGTGCTGATTTATCTCGCAGTTTCACTTACCGCTCTGCAGGTGATGGGCGCCGAATCGTTTGGCCAGACCGTTGAGGGTGAAGCGGCACCACTTATGATGGTCGCCCAGGCTCTGAGCCTTCCTTTTATCGGGCCGATCATTACCTGCGCCGCGATCACGGCCATGCTGGGAGTTCTGCTCAACCTGCTGCTTGGACTCTCCCGTGTGATGCTGGGCATGGCGCGCCGCAATGATCTTCCCCACGGACTCGCCACCATCAACCGTAAAACGCAAAGTCCATCCGCCGCTGTTTGGGCTACAGGCGGTATCATCGCACTGCTGGTTCTGAGCGGTGATGTGGTCTTCACATGGTCATTCAGTGCGTTTACAGTTCTCATTTATTATTCCATCACAAATCTTTCCGCTTTTGTGATGCCGGCCGAACTTCGTCTCTATCCGAGATTTATTCCTGCTGCCGGACTCTTCGGCTGCCTGTTCCTGGCGTTCTGGATTGAACCCCGCATCTGGCTAAGCGGACTCGCACTGATCGTAATCGGAATTGTATGGCATACGGTTGCGTTAAAGTTCAGAAGTGATCAATCATCCTGATCACCCAAATCCATTACGCTATCGATCCTAAATCAACAATCGTTCACCGATGAAAACCGCAGTAATCTCCGTCTTATTTCTATTTCTTATCTCAGACGCTGTGACCGGACAACAGAACCGCGACCGGCACCTGGATCACCGGGATGATTTTGAAATGGAATCCATTTCGGGTGGCGATTTCAGAACGTATATTCAGAATAACATTCCCGAAAATGATTCGTGGGCCGTGTCGATGCAAACACTCGGTAATTTTCATAACCACATGCACGAAATGATGACCCACATCGCCCGGCACGGTTCGATTGAGCGCGGAGAAGAAGATATTCCGGATTTTGATCTGCGTATCTCAGGCGGTGAGTGGACAGAAATCCGGAAAGGCCTTGAGGCTGAAGGGGACCGATCTGAATGGCGTGAACTGATCCAGATTACGGAAATCATGCACGATCGCGTACATCACGTAATGGCAAAATCTCTGCTTTATGATCACGGGATCAATAACCGCACTGCAGATCCTTCTGACTACCTGAGAACTGAACCGATGGATCCATCTGTTGCAATTCCCGATCCAGCCAACCTTACCTATAGCCATATTTCCCAAAATGAGTTCAGAGAGTTTGTGTGGGATTTAAGCACAGATGAGGAACATAAACACGCAGCCTTTCAGGCGATGGCGATATTTAACCATATGCTCTATGATCTGCTCACACAATGGCACAACATCGGATACGAACACACCGATTCAGAATGCAGGCCTGCTAATGAAGTACCCAGAGTTACATCATCAGATTGGACAGCGTATGCATCACAAATAAGTGGATGCAGCGATGACACCTGGATGGAGCTCATAAAAATATCAGAGCTCATGAAAAACAGAATTCATCATATGATGTATAAAATGACTGCTTTGTAAACATCTTTTTGGTCAATATAGAGTTTATTCTGCAGTGTCTCCCTTTGAGAGGGGGAGCAAATATTCCCGTAACCTGTTTAGCACTCCTGACATTTTAAAGTTGAAAAAGCTCATTCCGAAGCTCCCCTCTCTGGCAAGTCCCGCCAGGGCGCGATAGAGAGGGGACGGGGGTGAGTCAGAAGGACTGGTGACGATGGCAAAGACATAAATCTTAACTTATTTAGGTGCAATTTCTTGGGAAGATAGTTTTCTCACAGCCTCTTGAAAGGCTATGGGGGATAATCTGCTATGCTCACAATAAGGTATAAGATAACAGCCCAAATGTATGCTACAGGTATTGTGGCGAAAATGAGTTTGGTGCAAATCTTCACCGGATGAATTCGCTTCATCCGGTGAATTGTCCGGCCTTTACATTCTCCATCGCATAAGCTAACAGAGTAACATATAGCCCTATCCACTCATCCGATGACGGGAAGTCAGCGGATGAGGCTATTTCCTTAACCCGGCAAATCAAAATTGACTCGGCAACCACTTCGACTATCAAATCTCCGGTTCAGGTCGTCCGTTTTTATCTCTTTTTCGATAATTCACTCCACTCTCTACCACTAAACTCCACAATTCATTAAAAACACTCTCTATTCAACGTAATCACCACTTTTTGGAATTTCTCTGAAAAATAATATGGATTTAGTGAATATTTAATACTTAGTGCTTGACAATTTAGAGCTATATGAGGTACATTGTGGTGAGAAGTGGGAGATTGTGGGGAATTAATTAGCAAGTTCCAAAAACTGCAATCCGCCGTAGAAAAATAGCAATCTAAAAAACACGGTAACCTGCCTGTGCCTAGTTTTAAAGGGGAATTTGAACATAGTGTAGACAATAAAGGCCGAGTAGCCTTCCCTGCCAAACTACGCAAAGCTGTCAGCCCATCCGCGAACGAACAGTTCACAATCCTGCGCGGAATGGAACCCTGCCTCTATCTCTACCCCGGAGATGAGTGGGAAAAAGTTGAAGAGAAACTCTCCAGAATCAGCAGCTTCAGCAAACGCGGGCGTACCGTCAAGAGAAACTTCCTACGCTACGCCGAAGACCTCACTCTCGATAAGCAAAACCGAATTCCGATCCCCTCCCACCTCAAAGAATTTGCAGGAATTGACGGTACAGCTATTTTTCTTGGAAATGGTGAGATGATCGAAATATGGTCACCCGAAAAACTTGAAGAGATCGACTCTAACCTGAGCATGGACGATTATGAAGATATGTTCGAGCAGGTAATGGGCGATGAAGATTTCGGGGAGGATTAATGTCCGCTTACATACCACACACCCCTGTACTTCTTAAAGAATCCGTGGATTACCTGGTCACAGATCCGGACGGCATCTATATCGATGCAACGCTGGGAGGCGGCGGTCACACGGCAGAAATCCTCTCGCGATTATCAGGTAAAGGCCGGCTTTTCGGTCTTGATCAGGATGCGGAAGCTCATAAAGCTGCGGCTGATAGAATCGGCAGTGATGAACGGTTCACTCCCGTATCCGGAAATTTCGGGTACCTGAAAACGCTGATTCCACCTGAACATCACGGAAAAATTACGGGAATCCTGTATGATCTGGGCGTCTCCACACATCAGATCAAAGAAGCAGAGCGCGGATTCAGCTTTCAGAATGAGGGGCCCCTCGATATGCGTATGAGTGAACTTACCGGTACTTCAGCCCACCAGGTAGTAAACGAATATAGCTACGAAAAGCTGCGGGATATTATTTTTCATTATGGTGAAGAGCGGTTCAGCCGGGAAATTGCAAAAGAAATTATCAGCCGGCGTCCGCTCGAAACTACCGCTGAACTTAAAGATGCCGTTTCAAGCGTGGTTTTTGGAAAACATAAGGTGAAATCAATTGCACGCGTTTTTCAGGGCATCCGGATTGAGGTTAACCGCGAGCTGGATGTATTAAAGGATACGCTTAATCAGGCAATTGAACTATTGGCTGAAGATGGACGAATTGTTGCCATCTCCTACCACTCACTGGAAGACCGGATTGTGAAAAACTTTTTTAAGAGCGGTAATGAATCGGGGAAAGTTGAGAAAGATTTTTATGGAAATCCCCTTAATCCGCTCAAACCGCTGACGCGAAATATCATCACACCCAGCGATCAGGAAATTAAAGCGAATCCCGCCTCCCGAAGTGCAAAGCTACGGGTCGCAGAAAAAATCGGAGGTGATCAATGAATTACATGAAATCCCCCCTGAAGCAGAAAAAATCAAAATCAAACCGCCGTGTTTTATCAGGTGGTGAACCGGCAAAAAGAAAACGTTCGTCAATTTTTGACACTGCGGGATCAAACGGGAACGGATCCGCCAGCTACGGAAAACGGAAAAAAGACACCGCAGATAAAAAGAGGGCCATTCCCTCCATTACTCCGTGGAAAGTGATTGTTGCTTCCGTATTGATCGCGGCTTCCGGGTTGATCTACATCAACCATGTATTTAGCACACAGCAGACATTGATGGAAGTTCAGCAGCTTGAAAATGAATTTAACCGTGCCCAGCGCGCATATGAAGAGCAGCGTTTGATTTATGACCGCATGGTGGGGCCAAAACAAATTTACCAGCAGGCCCGGACACAAGGATTTATTAATGCCGGACCGGCAGACCAAATTATTATACCTGAACCATAATCTGTATATGAACCACCGCACATCCATAATGAGCCGAATGTTTATTCTGATGGGGCTGATTTTTCTGCTCCCGTTCGCCATTCTTGTGCAAATTTTTCGCGTGAATGTTATGGAGGGGGATGGCCTGAGAGAACTTTGGAATTCACAGGCGATCGACTACATTGCCATTCCGGCCCAGAGAGGAAATATTTACGATGCAAACGGCTCCCTCCTGGCGACCAATTCTGCCGTCTATAAAATTGCGGTTGATCCCTTCGCTCCCGGCGTTACTCGTGATAATCTCGATATGGTTGGATCAGTTCTGAGCCGTCACACTGGCAGACAAGCTTCTTATTACCGAAATAAAATCCGTAATGCGCCCTCCAACTCCCGCTACATAGTACTGGAGAGAAGTATTTCCGTTCAGGCGTATGAAGATATCCGCGAACTGGGATATCGCGGCGTGATTCTTGAAGAAGAGTATCGCCGAAATTACAATTTTGAGACCCTTTCTGCCCATACCCTCGGATATGTAAACCATAACCTGGATGGAATGGCCGGTTTAGAGGCAAAATACAATCAAACTTTGAAAGGTGAAGACGGACTTCAGCAGGTGCGCCGAGATCGGTCCAACCGGATTTTCGCCTACGTTGGTGCCCCGAGACAACAGCCCCGTCAGGGATCTTCGCTGCATACCACAATAGATTCCTACATTCAGGCAATTGTGGAAGAAGAGCTCGAAAACGGAATTCAAACCACTCGCGCAAAGCAAGGCACAGCAATTGTAATGGATCCTAAAACGGGCGCTGTGAAAGCGATGGCAAATTACCCGACCTTCGATCCCAATACACCCGCAGCCAGTGATACCGAAAATCGTCGGAATTATGCTGTTTCTGATATGTTTGAGCCAGGTTCAACCTTTAAACTGGTTACAGCAATTGCGGCAGTTGAACAGGGTGTGGTAGATTTTGATGAAATTTTTGAAACACCGGAAAACGGACGGATTCAGATTCACGGTCAATGGATGCGGGATCACGATCCTCTTGGTGATTTAACGTTCAAACAGGCGATCGCAAAATCATCAAACATTGCCACTTCCGAGCTGGCGATGCGTATTCAGCCCGAGCGTTATTACCAGTATGCACGGAATCTTGGTTTTGGCACCCCAACAAATATAGATCTCCACAACGAAGTTGGAGGACGACTTCAAAAACCGTTTGAATGGAGCGGTGTTACGCTCCCCTGGATGTCAATTGGGTATGAAGTGCAGGCCACACCGCTGCAAATTGTCCAGGCTTATGCCGCATTTGCGAATGGAGGAAAGATGATGAAGCCGTTTGTGGTCAGCCACCTTACGGATGAATTTGGAAATGTAAAAGAGCGAACCCGCCCTTCCCTCGTGCGGCGCATCGCTAAAGAAGAGACCATTCAAAAATTAATGCCGGTATTTGAAGAGGTTGTTACCGATTCAGGAACCGCAAACTGGGCGTCCGTTGAAGGGCTTCGCATTGCCGGTAAAACAGGTACGGCACAGAAGTATATTGGCGGCCGGTATACAACAAGTTACCGCGCATCCTTTGCAGGTTTTTTCCCGGTGGAAGATCCATCCTATGTAATTCTTGTACTGCTGGATGAACCGCGCACCAGTTTTTATGGCGGTTTTACAGCCGGATCGGTATTCCGTGAAATCACAAAGCGAATCGCTGGCCTGGATGACTCCATCAACCGAAGTATATCACCCGGCGACCAGCTTGCAGAGGAGAACCGTATTTTTATTCCGCAGCTTGTCGGTCATACCGAAGCGGGGGCAGAATCCATTTTAAAAGGTACGGGAATCCGATACAGAACATCCGGCAGCGGTCCTTTCGTAGTGGATCAGCAGCCATCAGCCGCTGAAGCAATAGCTGACAATGTGGTTGTAAAATTGACTCTTGGTGATATCCAGGATGGTGAATCACCGGATGGCTTTGTGAAAATTCCCGATTTACGGGAAATGAATATGAGAAAAGCCGCCTCCGTCATACGAGGGCTTGGACTCGAAATTGAGATGATCGGCTCCGGAACCATCTATAACCAATTTCCTTTGGCAGGCGAGCTGATGCGCGAAGGACGAACCGTCACCGTTCGCGGGAGAGCACGGTCTATGCAAAATGTAACCCTAACAGCAGCCCAGTAATGACTTTTAAAGAGCTTATCATCTTTTGTGATCCATCTACCGTGCTGGGCAGCGCCCCGGATGAAATTGGAATGCTCTGCCAGGATTCAAGGAAAGTCTCGCCCGGCGATATATTTATCGCCATTAAAGGATTGACGTCCGACGGACACAAGTTTATTGACGCCGCAGTAGAAAACGGGGCCTCGGTTGTAATCAGTGAAAAACCCTTAAAAAATATTGGGAACACTGCCGTTATTGTGGTGGATGACACCCGTGCCCTGGTTAGCCCTCTTGCTCAGAAACTGATGGGTAACCCGGCCGAAAAACTGACGATCACCGGTGTTACCGGCACAAACGGCAAAACCACCGTTGCCACCCTGATCTGGCAGGCGCTCACAGAGCTGGGTCAGCCTGCCTCTTTGCTTGGCACTGTAGAAAAAAGATTTAATAAGAGAAAAGGTGAAAGCGCACTTACAACTGCCGATCCGATCGAAATCGCCCGCGATATGAAACGGATGGTAGATATCGGCAGTAAATTTCTTGTGATGGAAGTCTCCTCACATGCACTGGAACAGCAGCGAACAAGCGGAATTCCATTTTACGTCTCCATCTTTACCAATCTGAGCCATGACCATCTTGATTACCACGGCTCCATGGAAAAGTACGCCGCTGCGAAGAAAAAACTATTTGACCAGATGAACCCCGATGGCTGGGCGATTGCAAATGTTGATGATCCCCGGGGCGAATGGATTACAAGTGATACCGCAGCCCGTGTGCTTGGCATATCCTTCGAAAAACATTCTACTGTTCATGCCAATATTGTCCGGGCTGATACCAAAGGAACGCAAATTGATATTGAAGATCTCCAGCTCAGAACCCCGCTGATCGGCATTTTTAACGCATACAATGCTGTTCAGGCACTGCTGGCCTGCACTGCACTCGGATTTGATGGAAATCACATCGCGGACGTACTGTCTCATTGCCCCGGTGCTGCCGGACGTATGGAACGCGTAAACCGCACGAAAAAACTGGAACAAGAACCCGTTGTGATTGTGGATTACGCCCACACGCCCGACGCACTGAAAAATGTGAGCCGTACGCTGTCTGAACTGAAAAAAACCAATCAAAACCTGGTTATCGTATTCGGCTGCGGCGGGGACAGAGACAAAGCCAAGCGCCCGGAGATGGCGAAGATTGCAGAAACATACGGTGACCGAATCGTGGTAACCTCAGATAACCCGCGTACTGAAAAGCCTGAGGCGATCATTAAAGATATTTTAAAGGGATTTAATTCAGATACTGAAGTGTACAGCAATCTGGATCGCAAAGAGACCATCCGAAAAGTCATTTCTGAAGCATCAATCAATGACATTATTCTGATCGCCGGAAAAGGCCACGAAACCTACCAGGAGATCAATGGGGTTCGGAACCATTTTGACGACCGAGAAATTGCCAGGAAAGCCCTTGCTGAACGTGCATCAGGTCCGTCTGAAAATACCGGAGGGAACTGATGTTATACGAACTGATAAACTGGCTCAACCAGCTCTATAACCCACCCGGATTCGGAGCTTTTGATTTCATCACCACCCGGACTGCGTTTGCAGCAGCGACCGCACTGATCATCAGTCTTCTGATTGGGAAAAAAATTATCGAGTGGCTGGAACGGATGCAGCTCAGAGAAGTCATCCGCGATGATATCGGGCTGGATGCCCATCTTAAAAAAGGTAAAACTCCCACCATGGGCGGCGTAATTATCATTCTGGCAACCGTAATCCCCGCCCTGCTCTGGATGCGGATGGATAGTATCTATACCTGGATGATCGTTTTTGTGATGCTGGTTCTTGGTGGAGTCGGATTTATTGATGACTACATTAAAGTAGTTAAAAAAGACAAATCGGGCCTTCACGGATGGTTTAAAATTGCGGGTCAGATTACAGTCGGGCTTATCATCGGCGCCCTGCTCTATTGGTGGCCGGCATTCCAGGAGTTTAATACTTTATCTACCGTACCCTTTCTGAAAAATGTAAATATCGACTATGCCTTTCTGGGAGAAACGCTTGGCTGGCTGATCTACATCCCGGTTGTAATTTTTGTGATTACTGCTGTAAGCAACGCCGTGAATCTAACCGACGGCCTCGATGGACTTGCAACCGGCACGACCGCTATAGCCGGTGTGATTCTCGGAATTTTCGCCTACGTATCGGGACGGGTAGACTTTTCGAACTTCCTGGATATCATGTACCTGCCTGGTTCTGGTGAACTTACCATTTTTGCAGCTTCACTTGTTGGAGCCTGCCTTGGATTTTTATGGTATAACACCCACCCTGCGCAGGTTTTTATGGGCGACACCGGTTCTCTTGCAATCGGCGGTGCTCTTGGTGCGCTTGCCCTGATGATTCATAAAGAACTCCTGCTGCCAATAATTTGCGGAATCTTTTTTGTAGAAACGCTTTCTGTCATCATCCAAACCTCTTATTTCAAATACACAAAATGGCGGTATGGCAAAGGCAGACGTGTTTTTCTGATGACACCCATCCACCACCACTTTGAGAAAAAAGGATGGCCGGAATCAAAAATTGTGGTCCGTTTCTGGATTATTGCAGTACTGCTTGGAATTATCAGCCTTTTAACCCTGAAACTGCGATGAAAGATCTGAAGAACAGACATATCGTTGTTGCAGGAGGCGCCCGAAGTGGTGTTGCTGCCGCACTTTTACTCAAAAGGCAGGGAGCTGATGTGTTTCTGTCGGATGCCGGAGTTATCGCTGAACCGATGGCTGAGCGTCTTCGTGCGGAAGAGATTCCGTTTGAGCAGGACGGGCATACAAGCCGCGCCGAAGAGGGCGAATTTCTGATCATCAGCCCGGGAATTCCCACCACAGCACCGATTGCCCAAAGCTACCTGAATGCCGGAAAAAAAATCTATTCGGAGGTAGAACTTGCGAGCTGGTTCAACAACGGGCGAACGGTGGCGGTGACCGGCAGCAACGGAAAAACGACGGTTGTGAACTGGCTGTCACACATTTGGAAAACAGCAGGCAAGCCGCATTACACGGCCGGTAACATCGGTACCGCATACAGTGAAGTGAGCGGTGAACCGAACCCTGTAAAAGACACACTGCTCGAAATCAGCAGTTTTCAGCTGGATCATATTGAATCGTTCCGGCCAAATATCAGCATGATTTTAAATATCACACCGGATCACCTGGACCGGTATCACAACAATTTTGATTTATACGCACAATCTAAATTCAGAATCACAGAAAATCAGACAGCCGACGACTGGTTCATCTACGATGCAGATGACCCGGTTTTGGCAAAGTTTTCTCATCAGTTATCACAAAAAGAAACCGCGCCCCGGATGCTGGCATTCTCAGTTGAAAGGGAAGTTGAACAGGGTATTTACCTGGATGGCGGGCAACTCATTCTAACGTTTAATCAAAAAAAAGAAACGTTTATGGATATGAATAACGTCGGGCTACCCGGCAAACACAATCTGAAAAATGGAATGGCGGCAGCACTTGCAGCCCGTGCCTGCGAAATCAAAAACAACCTGATCCGGGAGAGTATTCGATCTTTCGAAGGTGTGGAGCACCGCCTGGAACCGGTGCGCGAGCTGGATGGCGTTCGGTATATCAACGACAGCAAAGCGACCAACGTGAACGCGGTCTGGTATGCGCTGGACAGCTATGACATGCCTGTTGTACTGATCCTGGGCGGACGGGATAAAGGAAATAACTACCGGGAACTGGAATCCCAGCTCCGTGAGAAAGTTCACACCGTCATAGCAATGGGTGAAGCCAGAGAGGCGATTCAGTCGCAACTCAGCTCATTGGTGCCAAACCTGGTAGAAGCAAATTCGATGAAGGAGGCTGTAAAACTTGCAAGTAAAAGTGCAAAACGCGGAGAAGTAGTGCTGCTGAGCCCGGCATGTTCTTCCTTTGATATGTTTGAAAATTATGAAGATCGCGGACGCATCTTTAAACAGGCTGTTTTAGACCTATAAATTAAACACAAAACCGGATAAACCGATTTTATATACATCACCAAATAGCAACTTAAGCTCAATCATGGGCACCACGCCCGAAGAGGTGGAGACAAAAGGCCGCAAAAGCGATCGTGTGCTTCTTGTGTCTGTAATTCTGCTGATGATGTTCGGTTCACTGGCTGTCTATTCATCCATCGCTTACTTTGCCCAAAGCCACGGCACAAGTGCAGGCAGCCTGGTAACGGGACACATTTTCAAGCTCGGGATTGCTTTTTTTGTGATGCTGATCGTATCCAAAATTGAATACTCAAATCTTGCAAAACTCAGCCGGTATGCAGTGATTATCAGCTGGATTTTGCTTGTAGCCGTAATGATCTACGGTGACCTGGTATTCGGCGCGCGGCGTTCCCTTTCCGTTGGCGGATTTTCGTTTCAGCCCTCCTCTTTCGCCGCCGTGGCATTGATTCTTCACCTGGCCGTTCTGATTTGCAAAAAACAGGAGTATATCAAAGATTTTAAAAATTCGTTTTTGCCGATTATGATCTGGGTATCGATTACCTGTCTGCTCATCGCCATGGAGGATTTCAGCAGTGCCGCTTTACTGATGGGAATCTGCCTTTGTATGATGTTTGTGGGACGAATGAGTATGCTGCAGCTCTCATCCATAATTCTGATTGGTATAATCGGCGGATCGGCACTCATTTTGAGTTCCGCTGAACGTCAGAGCCGCGTGATGCAGTATGTAGGTCAGATTACAGAAATCAAAAACGATCGGTTTGAATCTGCGGCCGGATACCAGGCGCAGCAGGCGCATATTGCCATTGCACAAGGACAACTTTTTGGTGTGGGTATCGGGCAGAGCACGCAGCGCGATTTTCTTCCCGCTCCCTATAATGATTTTATTTTTGCCATTATCGCTGAAGAGTACGGTATGGTTGGCTCACTTGCTATCATCCTGATCTTCGGACTCATATTAATCCGTGGAATCGGGCATATCGCACGGAATGCACGCGACCTGCTGGGAACGTTAATTGCCCTCGGCGCCACGCTGATGATTACGCTTTACGGATTTGTAAACGCAGCCGTTGCAACGGGGCTTTTCCCGGTCACCGGCCTTCCCATGCCGTTTATCAGCTATGGCGGAACGAGTATGCTGTTTGCCGGCGTGATGATCGGCCTGCTACTGAACATTTCGAAACACAGCAGCTCGAACGAAAAGAAATTTTATATCGGGTAATCATGAACGCACTGAAACAAAAACCATCTGCGAAAAAAGCGGCAAAAAATCGAGCCCCGATACGGGTACTGCTCGCTGCCGGGGGTACGGGCGGACACGTCTACCCCGCGATCTCTATTGCAGATGCTGTTCGTGCGATCCATCCCGACTCAGAAATCCTGTTTGTGGGCACCCGCGACCGTATGGAGTGGCAGGCCGTGCCCGGTGCTGGTTATGATATTAAAAGCGTCTGGATCAGCGGGTTTCACCGGAGACTTACACCGCAAAACCTGCTGTTTCCGTTGAAACTAATTGTAAGTCTGATTCAAAGCCGGTCTATTCTGAAAAATTTCAAACCCGATGTATTGGTCTCTTGTGGTGGCTTTGCATCCGGTCCAGTAGGCTGGGTTGCTGCAAAAATGGGGATTCCCGTTGTGATCCAGGAGCAAAACAGTTTTCCCGGAGTTACCAACCGCATGCTTGCAAAACACGCCCAACGGATTTTCACCGCTTTTGAGGCCGCTGATCAGTTCCTGCCGGCTGAGAAAATTACGCTCACCGGCAATCCGGTTCGCAGCCGCATCAGCGTGCAGAACAGAGATGAGGCTTTGGATCATTTCGATTTTAGTTCAGACAAACCGGTCCTGCTCGTACTTGGCGGCAGCGGCGGCGCGCTGGCGATTAATAATGCGATGGAGGAGGCGATTGTAGATCTTCACCACGAACATAATATTCAGGTGATCTGGCAGTGCGGTAAAAAATATTATGATGAACTCTCTGCACGCATCAATACATCAGATTTCCCCAACCTGCGGCTACTGGGTTACATCAATAATATGCCTGCTGCGTATGGAGCGGCCGACCTGGTACTCACTCGCGCCGGTGCGGGAACGTGCAGTGAACTGATGCTGATCGGCAAGCCTTCGATCCTGGTCCCCTCCCCCAACGTGGCGGGAGACCATCAAACCAAAAATGCTGCTTCCATGGTAGAAAACGGAGCTTCGGTTTTAGTTACCGAACCGGAACTGGATGAGTTGATCACAGTACGTATTCATGAACTGATTAAAGATCAACAGAAACTGGAAAAGATGTCGCACGCCGCCGCAAAACTGGCGAAGCCCAATGCAGCGCACGAAATAGCCGACACACTTTTTGAAATTGCAGAACAAAGGAACGGATGAGTAAAGGAATTCAAACACAACCGGTATTCGGCAGAACAAAACATATTCACATGGTGGGTATTGGCGGAATTGGAATGAGCGGAATCGCTGAAATTCTGCTGATCCGCGGATATACCGTCACGGGGTCCGACAGCAGTGTTTCCGAAACTACGGAGCGGCTGAAAAAACTCGGAGCAACCATTTTTCCGGGACATTCCGCCTCAAATATTGATGGGGCCGACGTGGTTGTCTACACCAGTGCGGTTAAGGCGAAAGAAAACGTAGAAACCCGCGAAGCGATCGCGCGCCAGATTCCGGTTATCAAACGGTCGGAAATGCTGGCCGAGCTGATGCGGATGAAATACGGCATCGGGATTGCGGGAACGCACGGCAAAACCACCACCACAACCATGACAGGACACGTGGTTCAGGATGGTAAATTTGATCCCACAATTATCGTGGGCGGCCGCGTGCACAGTTTTGATAAAACAAACGCCGTGGTTGGAAAAGGAGATATTCTGCTGGTTGAAGCGGATGAATACGACCGAACATTCCTGCGCCTCTCCCCTTCCATGGCCGTGATTACAAACATCGAGGCGGAGCATCTCGACATTTACGAAGATCTTGATGATGTAAAAAGTGCTTTTATTGAGTTTGCCAATAAAGTTCCGTTTTACGGCGTGGTGATTGTGTGCCTGGATGATACCAATGTTCGAAGCATCCTCCCCGACATCGACAGGCGGACCATCAGCTATGGGTTTACACCTCAGGCTCAGGTTCGGGCGATTAACGTAACGCAGAACGGATTTAAAAGTACTTTCAACGTGATGTTTGAAGATAAGATCCTGGGAGAAGTCACGATCAACTCGCCGGGAGAACATAACATCAGTAATGCGCTGGCCTCGGTGGCAGTCGGCCTTGAACTCGGAATGAAATTTAAGCAGATCAAATCCGGACTGGAACGGTTTGAAGGTGTTTTCAGACGCTTTCAGCCCAAACTGGAGCAGGATAACCTGATTGTAATTGATGATTACGCCCACCATCCCACGGAGGTTCAGGCATCGATTGAAGGTGCCCGCCGCGGATGGAAAGACCGGCGTATTGTTGCTGTTTTTCAGCCGCACCTCTACTCGCGAACGCAGCAGATGTATGGCGAGTTCGGACTCTCTTTTTTTGATGCGGAGGTTCTTGTTGTAACAGATGTCTATCCCTCCAGGGAAAAACCGATTGAGGGCGTTACCGGAAAACTGATTTCGGATACGGCAAAACAGTACGGACACCGGAATGTGCACTATATGAAGGATAAAACCGCGCTGCCCGGCAAGTTAAAAGAAATTGTGAAAGATGGCGATATCGTTATAACCATGGGCGCCGGTGATATCTACCGGTATGGTGAGCAGTTTGTGGATATGATCAAGAAAAAATAACAGAAATTGACTGAAAAAAAATCACATAGCAAAACAAAAAACATCGGCAAAACCGGGTGGGCAGCCTTTGCGCTGCTGATGCTCGGTCTCGCTGCGCTTGCAGGGCTCTATTTTGATCAGAATACCCGTATCACAGCGGTGGAGTATGCCGGTAATGAGTTTACAACGGATACCGAACTGAGCGGATCTTTTGAATCCCCGGTTGGCATGCTGGCTGACAGCGTTGATTTTGCATCGATCTATCGTTCCGTTGAAGCCCTCCCGTGGGTTCGGGATATTAATGTGAGAATGGCCAGGCGCGGAGTACTCACACTTGAGATCACAGAACGGGAACCGATCGGTTTGTTAAGTGATGGCGGAACCTCATTCTATTTTGATGATAAAGGCGTTGTGCTGAAAGCCGGACCCGGAAAGTATGTGGATGTGCCGCTTGTATATGGCTACCGAAGCTCTGCACCGGGTGATACACTCGATGCTCCGGGCTTCGATCAGGTACTCCACTTTCTGAACAGCGCAAAACAAGACGATTTCACTTGGTCAACCATTAGTGAGGTAGCGTGGAATGATGCCGAGGGAGTCGTTGCCCTCAGCAGTGAAAATGGTGTGAAGTTGTTGTTTGGGAGAGATGAATTCAGCGGCAAAGTAAAACACTGGAAAGCTTTTAACCGGTCGGTTGTATCCAAAAAAGGGATTCAATCATTCCGGTCGGTTGATCTCCGGTTCAGAAATCAGATCGTGACAGATGAACTTTAATATCAGAACAGTTTAGCAAATTTAGCAATTAACGTATAGTAACAGGTGCATTATGGATCAGGAAAATGAACGTATTGTAGTAGGGCTTGACATCGGAACAACGAAAGTTTGTGCGGTTGTTGCCTCTATTGATGAACAGGATAAAATTCACATTCTGGGCGTTGGCAAAGCGCCGAGTGACGGCCTGAACCGCGGTGTTGTGGTTAACATCGATAAAACGGTGAACGCCATTAAAAACGCGGTTGAACAGGCACAGCTCGCTTCCGGCATTGAGGTGAATTCCGTAAATGTTGGTATAGCCGGCGACCATATCCGGAGTATCCGCAGCAAGGGCGTCATCACCATCAACAATAAAGACAAAGAAATTACGGTGAAAGATGTAGAGCGACTCCTGGAGGACTGCCAGCGTATCATGCTGCCGCCCGATCAGCAGATCATTCATGTGATTCCACAGGAGTTTGTTGTAGATGGGCAAGACGGCATCAGCGATCCGGTAGGTATGAGCGGCATGAGAATGGAAGCGGAGGTGCATATTATCACCGGGCTCGTGTCGGCTGCAAAAAATCTTTACCGCTGTGTAGAACGAGCGGGCTATCAGGTGGCTGATATTATCCTTGAACCGCTCGCAAGCTCCTACGCCGTACTCGACGATGAAGAGAAGGAAGCAGGCGTTGTGCTTGTGGATATCGGGGGCGGAACCACCGACCTCGCCGTATTTCAGGAAAATACCATCCGGCACACCGCCGTCATCGCCATCGCTGGAAAGAAAGTTACCGATGATATAAAAATGGGGCTGAGTGTACTTGATGACCAGGCCGAAAAACTAAAACATCAATATGGTGAAAGTTTCGTGGATATGATTGAACAGGATGAATCAATTACCATCCCCGGAATTGCAGGCCGCCCTCCGAAAGAGATCACCAAGAGTATTCTTGCAAAAATTATCCAGGCACGGATGGAAGAGATACTGGAGATTATAGCCATTGAAGTGAAACGCAGCGGATATTCCGATTCTCTAAGTGCAGGGATCGTGATTACGGGCGGAGGTTCACTCATCAAAAATGTATGCCCTCTCGCGAACGAAGTACTGGGAATGGACGCAAAAGTGGGCCGGCCCCTCGGTCTTGCAGGCGGGCTTACAGAAGAGGTGGACAGCCCGATTTACGCCACAAGTGTAGGCCTTGTTCTGCACGCCCTGAAAACAGGTGAATCTAATGAACAGGTTATCGGCAAAAGCCGTGACAAGAGTGTGGAACAAGTGATGTCCAAAATTACCGACAGGATGAAAACATGGTTCAAAGAACTTTAGCAATCCAGAAAAAAGTTCTGCCCGGCAAATGCCAGACAAGAGGCAGAACAAATAGCAACAGCCGCACAATGCGGTTTAATAGATACACAACCAGCAATCTACAGAAACATTTATAGCAATCTAAAAGGAGTAAACAAATGAATAACATAACACCAAGCTTTAGCTTTGACGAACAAGGTCAGGATAACGCAAAAATAAAAGTAATAGGCGTTGGAGGCGGCGGCGGAAATGCCGTCAACAACATGATTAACAAGGGGCTGGACAGCGTGGAGTACATTGCGCTGAACACCGATGCGCAGGCCCTGAAAAACAATAAAGCCGATGTGGCGATCCAGGTAGGATCAAACCTTACCAGCGGACTCGGTGCAGGTGCACGTCCCGAAATCGGACGCGAAGCTGTAGAAGAGAACCGCCACGATCTGGATGAGGCAGTCGATTCAGCCGATATGATTTTTATAACCGCCGGTATGGGCGGCGGAACAGGTACAGGCGGTGCCCCCGTAGTCGCCGGAATTGCCAAACGGAAGGGGATTCTCACCGTGGGAATTGTCACTACACCGTTTACAAGCGAAGGAAAAGTGCGGATGAAATACGCGCTGGAGGGAATCACCGAGCTCAAGAAAAATTGCGACACGGTTATTGTAATTCCCAATGAGCGGCTCCTGGATATTTCCGACGAAAACACCACGCTTATCGAAGCGTTCGAGATGGCTAACGAAGTCCTCTATAACGCAACCCGCGGTATTTCAGACCTGATTTTGATGCCCGGACTGATTAACCTCGACTTTGCCGATGTACGCACAACCATGATCGACGGTGGCGCAGCCATTATGGGTTCAGCTACCGCTAATGGCCCCGACCGTGCAGAACTCGCAGCCCGTGAAGCGATCAACTCTCCCCTGCTCGACGGGGTAAGCATCCGTGGTGCCCGAAATGTACTTGTAAACATTTCTGCCGGACGAAATCTCGGTATGCGGGAAACAACAACGGCCACAAGCATAATCCAGCAGGAAGCCGGTGATGATGCAGAAATTATACTCGGTACAGTGCTCGACGAGTCGTTTGATGAGGAGATGCGTGTAACCGTTATCGCCACAGGTTTTGATCTGAGTGATGATCGTACACGAGCAAAAATTGCTCCCAATTCCGAAAAAGATCAGAAAAAAGAGTCGTTAACTTCCAGCCTGCCAAAGGCAAAACAGGTAGGACGAACATACAATAATAAAGATGGTCAGTTTTACAAAGGGGAAGGAAACCTCAAAGAGCTCGACTCACCGGCCATTCATCGCCGGGAACTGAAATATATCCACTCCAATGAAATGGAGGAGGAAAGCGAGAACGCATCTGAAATCCGCAGGGCACGGCGAGAAGCAAGCGGTAATACCCTGCTGAACAACCGTGAAGAGAAGATCGACAAACGCGATACAGATCAGCCCGCATTTCTGCGAAAAATCATGGATTGATGACGTCTCTGTAGAATTGCAACCATTCTTATAAATATAGATGGGTATGCTATGCCCATGCTATAGATTGCTAAATCAAAAAGGAGTTCCTTTGATCGGGAGCTCCTTTTCTATTTTATATTGATTTGTGGCATCGATAAAACTTCGGGGAGTCATCGGATGAGTTTTTTTAAAAAAATTGAGTCGCATTGAATCAATATATAATTCATAGATGCCTCATCCGAGGATTTACTATCTATAGCTCACAACTAACATGACAATAGGCTGAATTCGCAGATCAGAAAATAGCTAATCTCAAGATTCTGTCTCTCCATTCATCAACAATCCAACATCATACCTTACATATATTTTTTAGCACACTAAAATATTAAAAAAGCGCTTCCTTAAATATTTTGAAATTTCATTATATTTTGATGAATTCTTAATCAAAAGTTCACTCAATTTTGCTATTTATTAGATGAGTACTTAACACTCACCAAAAAGACGAGAGTAATATGAGCAAGCAAACATTCGACCTCACCAAACATGAAATAACTGTAAAAAATATCATCAGAAATCCCGCGCCAGGGAGATTCTATGAAGATGCAATCAAGTACGATCCGGGATCTGTTATTACCGACAACGGCTCACTGGTTGTACGGTCAGGTAAACGAACCGGACGTAGCCCCGCCGATAAACGGGTTGTTAAAACTGCCAATATCAGCGACGAAATCTGGTGGGGAGATATCAACATTGCCCTGGACGAGCACACCTATAAAATCAATCACAAAAGAGCCACCGATTACCTGAATACATGCGAGCGGCTGTATGTAATTGACGGGTTTGCCGGATGGGATCCAAACTACCGGCTGAAAGTCAGAATTATTGCAGAGCGTCCCTACCACGGCCTCTTCATGCATAACATGATGATCCGTCCATCAAAAGAAGAGCTTGAAAATTTTGGCGATCCTGATTTTGTAGTCTTCAACGCAGGTAAATTTCCGGCCAACACGTTTACGGAAGGAATGACATCAGATGCCAGTGTTGACGTTAACTTCGAAACAAACAGCATGGTCATTCTCGGTACGGAATACGCCGGTGAGATGAAGAAAGGAATCTTTTCTGTGATGCACTACCTGATGCCCAAAAGAGAAGTCCTCTCCATGCACTGTTCGGCTAATGAAGGAGACGAGGAGGAAGATGTCGCGCTGTTCTTCGGCCTCTCCGGAACCGGTAAAACTACGCTCTCAGCCGACAGCAGCCGAAAACTAATCGGTGACGATGAGCACTGCTGGAGCGATGACGGCGTGTTTAACATCGAAGGTGGCTGCTACGCCAAAACCATCAATCTGTCCCGCGAGAACGAACCGGAAATTTATGACGCGATTAAGTTCGGCACCGTTCTGGAAAATGTCGGATACGATCCCGATACGCGAAAAGTTGATTACACCGACACATCCATCACTCAAAACACGCGGGCGTCCTACCCGATTGAGTACATCAACAATGCGAAAATTCCATGCACCACAGGGCATCCGAAAAACATCATTTTCCTTGCATATGATGCATTCGGTGTACTTCCCCCGGTAAGTAAACTCACTCCGGAGCAGGCGATGTATCACTTCATCAGCGGATACACCGCAAAAGTAGCCGGAACCGAGATGGGCGTAACCGAACCTCAGGCAACATTCTCTGCCTGTTTCGGAGCCGCATTCCTGATATGGCCTCCAAGCAAATATGCCGAAATGCTTGCCGAAAAAATGAGAGCACACGGTTCAAAAGCGTGGCTGGTCAACACAGGACTCACCGGTGGCGGATACGGAACAGGCCAGCGGATCGACCTGAAGAGTACACGGGCAATTATCAACGCCATTCATGCAGGAGACCTGGATGATGCTCCAACCGTTAAAGATGAAGTATTCGGCTTTGAAATTCCTACAGAATGCCCCGATGTTAAATCAGATATTCTGATTCCTAAAAACACCTGGGATGATGTGGATGCCTACAACAAACAGGCCGAAAAACTGGGTAATCTCTTTACCAAAAACTTTGAAAAGTTTGAAAAAGAGAGCAGCGAAGAGATCATAAACGCAGGGCCAAATGTAAAGCAACCTGCCTAACCGATTCAACCTAATATTATAAAAACCGGCAGCTCTGTATCATTAATTCAAGAGCTGACCGGTTTTTTTTGATCTAATCCCATCTTAACTATTCAACAAATAATAATCTATTCCGGTTTTCCATCTATCTCCTCATCAAAACCGGTCAAAACCTTACAGATTTAGAATTAATACGATATCAGGTTTTGTTCCTCAAGTATCCTGTCAGGGCCGGGTACTGGGTGGATTTAAATCGCCTGCCAGCAGAAACAATGTGCTAACGAGGCGGCGAGGCAAGGTTGTCAAAAATGGCATATGACTTATCATTGATATAATATTATTTAATATAATAGACTATTAATGAATTTTAAATTATACTACTGTTTTACACTATACTGCCTATTAAAATGACTGAAGACAGCAAATATCTTTTAGAGGAGAACAAACGCCTTCGGAGAGCAGTTGATGAGTTGGCAATACTGAATGATCTTGCCCTGGCCATAAGCGGCAGCCTGGATAGTGAAAAAATTATGCGTTCAATAATCAGTAAATCTATTCGTGCACTAAACGCAGAGCAGGGAGACATCACACTGATAGATGAGGAAAAGTCAAATCCTACTCATACGCTTGTCAGAAGTATGATTACTACTAGTGAACATTCTCCTTTACATCTCAATCAGAATCTTCTTGGTTGGATGCAGTTGAACAAAAAACCTCTCTTAATTAATGAACCTGAAAATGATACCCGATTTCGAAATGTCAAGTGGGACAGCACCATCTACTCACTGCTGAGTGCTCCTCTTATGGCTCGCTCAAAACTGATTGGTATTGTAACCGTATACAATAAGCGTTCGAACAAACATGGTGGTTTCTCGGAATCGGATCAGCGATTGCTCTCTATCATATCAGCCCAGTCGGCACAGGTGGTGGAAAACGCACGTCTTTATGAAGAAGAAAAAGCTTATGAGTTTATGCGCAGAGAGCTCGAACTGGCCTCATCTATACAGAAGAAGATGCTTCCGCCCAATTCTCCTAAAATTACTGAATATGCTGTTGCTGGTAAAAACGTAACGGCCAGTGAAGTCGGCGGTGATTATTTCGATTACATTCAGATGGACAATCACCTATGGGCTTTTTGCCTGGGCGATATCAGCGGAAAAGGCCTGCCCGCTTCATTGCTTATGACCAATCTGCAGGCTATTCTCAGGGGGCAAACGTATCATCTGAAAAAACCCGGTGACATTCTTAAAAATGCGAACAGGCAACTATATCAAAGTACAAGTGCCGAAAAATTTGCAACACTTTTCCTGGCCATACTTGATACTTCAACGCATACATTTCACTACTCAAATGCCGGTCACGATTATCCCTTTTTACTGAAAACAGATGGATCACACCAACGGCTAAAAACGGGTGGCCTGCCTCTGGGTATGATGGAGGATTCAGAATATGATGAAGAATCGGTTCTAATGCAAAAAGACGACCTGCTGTTTGTTTTTTCTGATGGTGTTACCGATGTAACCAACGAAAATGAAAAAATGCTTGGAGAGGAGTTAATTCTGGACTTGTTAAACCGGGCAATTTCAGAAAATGAAATGCCGGATCACCTCATCAAAATAGTAGTGGATACATGTAAGAATCACTGCGGAAATGCAAAGCTGTTTGATGATATCACTGCAATTGCTTTGAAAAGAACCGCAATTAATGGAGAGGAATAGATCATGTACTTGAGAATGGTAGAAGCTACGGTTAAGGAGGAAGAGAATTTGAGTTTAGAAAACCTTTACACTGAGATCATTCTTAAGGTCCTCGGAAAAACAGATGGATGCATCTTTGCCGGGCTTTTACAACATCGCGATAAGCCAAGAAAGTATATTTCGCTAACGCTGTGGAGCAGTAAAACAGACGCAGAGGCTTACGTGCAGTCAGGTGATTACAACAAAAACGTAGTAACAGTGCAGCATACCCTGGAGGAAGGCAACGAATGGAAAATTCAGCTTACCAGGAATAACACGGTTGAATACTCGCCTGTGCAAAGCACACCTACTGTGACGTCCTATCCCGTGGCAGACCGGCTCGATTCTCTACCGCCGCATATTGCTGAAAAAAGCAGCCACCTTCGAATTCTCTCTCTGAAAGTTAATAAGGGTGATAAAAATGAGTTTTCGCGTATTTATAACACAGAAATTTTACCCGCCCTAAAAAATGTTAACGGCTGCCGTTACGCTTTTTTACTTGACAATTTTGAACATAATGAAGAAATGATCTCCCTCACAGTTTGGGATGATATCGCCTCAATTGAACACTATGAACAGGGCGGTACGTTTGATGGATTCATGAAAAAACTCGGGCCAACTTTAGGTGAGTTATACCAGTGGAAAATGGCCCTTGAAAGTCAATCCAGTTCATTAAAAACCGTAACCAGCCAGGATATTGGCATAAGTAAGTTCCGGATGATCACGGGAAAGAATTTCGGTTAGTTTCTTGAAAGCAGGATGTTATGATTGGAATGACAGTAAATCATTACAAGATACTTGAAAAGTCCGGCGAAGGCGGTATGGGAGTGGTATACAAAGCCCACGACACAAAATTGAATCGGTTTGTTGCACTAAAATTCCTTCCCGAAAAATCTGATATTGGCGCTGAAGCTCACGACAGATTTCTTAGGGAAGCGCGTTCAATCGCACAGCTTAATCATCCTAACATCTGCCAAATTTACGGTATTGAGGATGACTATGATGGTAATCAGTTCATCGTGATGGAGTATATCGATGGAAATAATCTCGCAGACTTGTTCATTCATTCGAATGACAAAAGCGATGAAATTTTGAATGTTGATTCCTCCATTAGTAATCATTCTCTTAGCAAGAGTACCAAATCAGACCAGGTTCTGGATGCTGCAATTCAAATTGCCAGGGGTCTGTGCGCAGCTCACCAGAAAGGGATTATACACCGGGATATAAAACCGGCTAACATTATGATTACTCAAGCTGGTGAGATAAAAATCCTGGACTTCGGCCTCGCAAAAACGCTGGGTGGAAATGACCTGACCCGTGAGCAATCTACTCTCGGAACAATTTCATACATGTCACCTGAACAAATCCGGGGTGATGAACTTGACCACAGAACCGACATTTGGTCGTATGGAGCCGTCCTTTACCAGTTAGTGACCGGTCGATTACCTTTCGGGGGTGATTATGAGCACTCTGTTATGTATTCCATCATCAATACCGACCCACCTCCCTTGAAAAGCCGGGATGGTGATCTGCCAGGCGGACTTGAAGATATTGTTCATCGCTGTTTGATGAAAGAACCTGATGATAGATATGCCACAGCCGACGAACTTTTGGATGATCTGTTGCAGCATGCGGGTTATTCACAAACCGGCATCGATTATTCCAAAAACGGATCTGGCAAGGCTGAATCAAAATCAATGGAATTGGGTACGGGAAAGAGAAAAATAGTGTTGGCTATAGGTGCTATTTTAGCCTTGATACTGCTTCTCTTTACGATATTTCAAGGAAAAATATGGGTTGATGATTGGATATCTGCGCCCAATTCGGAATTCATACACGTTGCTGTACTTCCATTTTCAAATATTGGCGGAGACCCGGGCAGACAAATTTTTGCAGACGGACTTGTGGAAACCATAACAAGCCAGCTTTCCCATCTTGAACAGTTTCAAAGCGATTTATGGGTTGTCCCGTCTGGTGAAATTCGAAGTAACAATATTTTAAGTGCAGGCGAAGCGTACCGAATGTTTGGTGTAAACTACGCTATTGCTGGCAGTATACAGCCGATTGCCAATCGGCTCAGGCTAACCATTTCCCTCATAGATTCGAAAAATCTGCGTCAGCTTAACTCCAAAATAATCGACGTTGATGTTTCCCAGGCACTTCAACTCCACAATGAGTCTGTTGAGCAGCTGCTGGCAATACTGAACCTTGAACTGAACTCCGAAGCCAAAGGTCTGATACGCGAAGGGAGTACTACAAACTCTGTTGCATTTGAATACTACATAAAAGGCTTGGGATATCTGCACAGATACGAACAAAGGTCCGAAAGTATCAACATGGCCATCGATGCTTTTGAAGAGGCTCTTGGGCTCGATCCTCAATTCGCTCTCGCGTCTGCGGGACTCGGTCAGGCCTACTGGTTCAAATATCTTGATACCCGGGATCGAACCTGGATTGACCGGGCTAAATTCAATACGGTACAAGCATTTAAACTCAACAGCAGCCTGCTTCAGGCACGAATCACTCTCGGCCTGATCCATATCGGTACGGGAGAATATGATGATGCCATTCAAAATTTTAACGATGCCCTTTTATCTGATCCCGCAAACGCAGAAGCGTACCGCGGACTTGCGGAGGCGTACGAATACAGCGGAAGAACTGAACAAGCTGAACAGACATACAAACGCGCTATAAGCCTTAAACCTGATCACTGGGCAGGATATAATGCATTGGGTACATTTTATTACCGCATTAACCAATATGAAAATGCGAAAGAACAATATCGCAGAGTGATAGAAATCACTCCTGAAAACTATCGCGGCTACATGAATCTCGGCAGTATGTACTACTTTACCGACATGCATGAGCAGGCCAAACAGATGTATGAAAAATCTCTGGAACTCGAAAAATCATACAGTGCAGCTTCAAATCTCGGCACTCTCTATTACATTGAAGGCCGGTACGCTGAAGCAGCAAACATGTATGAAACCGCTCTTGAATTAAATGATGGTAATTATTTTTTATGGGGCAACCTGGCCATTTCATACTACTATACACCCGATCAGTATGAGAAATCTATTCCGGCCTATGAACGAGCGATTGAGCTCGCATATGAACAATTGGAAGTGAACCCAAATGATGCTGAAGTCGTCATATCAATTGCAGGCTACTACGCACGGCTTGGTAATGGCGATTTATCCCGAAGATATATACTCGAAGCACTCGATCTGGCACCACAGAATACATATGTAATGTACCTCGGAGGATCGGCTTATGAATCTTTAGGTATGAGACACGAAGCTCTTACCTGGATCAAAAAAGCCATCGAAGGCGGATACTCCATCTCGGAAATCCAAAATCAGCCGGAACTCAAAGAGCTTGTGGATGACGTGCATTTTCAGGATATCCTCGAAAATTTTTAAATACAGAGGGCTTTTTAATTCATAATAAAGCCTGTAAATCAACAAAACCAGGATCCCTAATGAAAACATTATCAACGCTTAGTCAAATCTCAGCACTTCTGCTTTTTCTTCTATTTTTTATTTTCTCTGAATCCGTTTATTCACAGGATAATGACAGACGACCGGTCCTCCATGAACTTGTTGTTAAAGTAGTAGGAGATGAATGGAGGGTTGTCTATATAAATGATGAAACGAAAAGCACGGTTACAGCGAAAAGAAACGACAGAATAAGCTGGTCAGCCGAAGGTTCTGATATTTCATTACAATTCGACGGACAACTTTTTGGGGGCAACAGCTATACAATTGGTGATGGCAATTCTCTGATGAGACCGGTTGCACCGGGTGCAGCTCATGGCGAATATATTTATGCTGTATTTATCCACAGCGACCTTGTATTTGCCCGCGGTGAATCACCGCCAAGAATTATTGTAGAAAGATAGAATCGGCAACCGTTCAACTTCTTCTTTACAAAAGTAATTAAGAACATAGTTTTCCGAAAAAACCAGAGACCTTATTCTCAGCAGATGCAACGTGGCTGAGACGGAGATTTTATGTTTGGTATGGCCTCCAAGCTTCTTCCTCACCTAATGCCAAATGCAACTTCTCTAATACTGCACGTTAAGATTTGTATATACCATGCCAATTTATGATTCTCCATTTACATGAACATGAACATGAACATGAAACAATTTGATGGAAATCGGTTATATACAATAGGTTACATATTCAATACCATTCCTAATATTTCTGCTAACGTTTTCTGATGATAGTGCTTTCGAACTTCGAATATTTTCGCTGACAATTAATTAAATATCCTGTTAGTTGCATTTCTTTCTGATCTTGCTTTATTCGGTCAGCTAACATCTAATCGTATCACAAACCATTTCATATGCCTTCAACCACCGAAAAGATCAACCAATACCGGAAGCTGCTGAGTTTTGTGTTAAAATACAGAAACAGCGATCTGCTTGAAGAGACATCATCAAATGCTATGGGTGTTGCCGCAGACAATGTTGAAAAAGATGAGTATGATCAGACTCCGGATGAACTGGTTGAAGATCTCAAAAGTATGGGGCCGACGTACGTCAAGCTGGGGCAACTGCTTTCTACCCGACCTGACCTGCTACCGCAACGTTACCTCAATTCGCTTTCAGACCTCCAGGATGAAACGGACTCAATCGACTATGAGAAAGTGCAGGAAATTGTTGAGAGAGAACTTGGTACATCCATTTCAAAAGCATTTCATTCGTTCGATAAGAAACCTCTGGCAAGTGCATCCATCGGTCAGGTACACAGAGCAACGCTGCGATCCGGAGAGCGTGACGTGGTGGTAAAAGTTCAGAGGCCCGGAATACGAGCCCAGTTCATTAAAGATCTTGAAACGCTCGATGAAATCGCTAACTGGGCCGTTGAACACTCCGAAACCGCTCAGAAATTTGCCCTTGACGACCTGATTGAGGAGCTGCAAAGAATTCTGCTCAATGAGCTCGACTATACCAAAGAAGCGAATAATCTTTCGAGGATGCATGAGAATCTGAAATCGTTTAAGAATCTGACGGTTCCGCTGCCCGTATCAGATTATTCAACTTCAAAAATCCTGACGATGGAATTTATCGAGGGGCAAAAAGTTGTAGACCTCTCACCCGTGAAACAGATCGAGATGAATGCTGAAAATCTTGCCGATGAGTTTGTGGAGGCCTATATGCAGCAGGTTCTGGCCGATGGATTTGTACATGCCGATCCCCATCCCGGAAATGTGCACCTTACAAAAGATTATAAATTGGTTCTTCTCGATCTTGGGATGGTATTTCACATCTCCGCCCCGAACAGGGAACATTTACTTCGCTTTATGACTGCCCTGGGTGACGATAATGGCGATAAAGTAGCTGATATTTTGATCAAAATGAGCACGCTTCAGGATGATGCTAATCTGCAGGCATTCAGGAAAAAAGTAACTCAGCTTGTGATGGAGAGTCAGCAGGCGGCTGCCAAAGAGATGAAAACAGGCAGGATTTTAATACAGATGAATCAATCTGCGGCACATAATGGTATCCGGATTCCCACAGAGATCAACATCCTTGGGAAGATATTGCTGAATATGGATCAGATCGTCAGCAAACTGGATCCCGAATTTGATACCCGACGGGCCATCCGCACCCATGTCTGGAAACAGATGGAGAAAAAAATGCGGGATGAAATCAAACCCGAAAACTTTTTTTCTGTCCTGGTTGAAACCAAAAAACTGGCTGAAAACCTGCCGGAACGGCTCAATACAATCACCGAGAATCTTGCCAATAATGAGTTCAAGATAAATATTGACGGGGTAGATGAAAAACGGCTGACTGACGGGTTTCAAAAAGTTGCCAACCGGATTACCCTCGGGCTGATCATCGCTGCCACCATTATCGGTGCGGCCATGCTAATGAATATTGAAACCGATTTCACGCTGTTCGGTTATCCCGGTTTTGCGATGCTTTTTTTCCTTGCAGCGGCAATCGGCGGAGGAACTCTCGTTTATTATATCGTTTTTAAGGATGAAAATGTAATGTAGTGGAGTTTTTACATTTGAGGCAGAGAGTTTAATAATTCCGGGAATTGTATTTACCGCGAAAGCGCAAAGACGCCGGTTAGGTAAACGGGAGTTTCATGAAGTGTATTAATATCAGGGTACTAACATTGGTGAAACCTGCATGGTTTGATGAGATTCTTACGGATGGATCTTTTTAGGGATGGCTGGTTAAATTATGTAGTTCAATTAAACCCCTCAATTTCCAAAGCCAATCCGCCGTATAAATGGAGATTTCCAGGTCTCCGGTTTTTTATTATCCTCCAAAATCCTTGGAACTGCACCCGGAAACTTGTATTCTTTCATTAATAAGTGTTATTAATCAATCAATTGATTATGAAATCTTTACTCATAGAACTCAAACATCAGAAAGCCTACCATCTTATCAAGCAACTTGAAGCGTTGGACCTGATACGGGTTGTAGAAAATCAACCACCTGGCTCTCAGTCTCTTTCAAAACAATTTTCTGGTAAATTGTCTAAAGAGACTGCAAATAAAATGCTGAGTAAAGTCGAGAAAGAGAGAGACCAATGGGACAAACGACTTACCTATTAGATACAAACGCAGTTATAGATTTTCTTTCGGATCGGTTGCCGCATAACGGAACTGTTTTAATGGCTTCTGTGGTAGATCAAGTACCGAATATATCAGTAATTACACAGATTGAACTACTTGGGTTCAACGCTCCATCCGGCGAAATGTCACTGCTCAATGAATTTGTAAATGCTTCAACGATTTATCCGTTATCGGATTCAGTTGTAAATACATGCATTCAGCTTAGAAAAGAACAATCCATCAAGATTCCTGATGCAATTATCGCTTCCACAGCGATTGTCCATAATCAGATTCTTGTCACACGTAACCTATCTGATTTTAAATTAGTAAAGAGACTTCAGATTTTTGATCCGCATACTGTTTAGAATTTTGTCTTCTTTGAAATGCATCCAGACAATAATCTAATCAAGTACGGAAAGATAAATTTGAAATATCCATCGACCTAATACAACTAATTTTGCTGATTGAAATCCCCCACCCATTCCAACACTTTGATGTATCATTTTATCAGTGTCAATCTGCGTGTTTGGATGAACTCCCCGGCCTGAATGCGATAGAGATAAATTCCGCTGGATAGCGACGAACCGTCAAACGTTACAGAATGCCGGCCGGCAGATCTCCTTCCATTTTCAAGCACCGCCACAAGCTGACCGGTAACCGAGTAGACTTCAAGCTGCACATTTGCTGCTTGTGGCAGGTCAAACCGGATTTGGGTGGTTGGGTTGAATGGATTTGGATAGTTCTGTTCGAGGGAAAACTCAACCGGAGTTTCTTCAAATTCCGCAGATACAGATACTTCTGTAGTCGAAAAACTCCACGTATCACTCCACTCTCCGAACTCATTTCCATCGGACGCCCGCACGCGCCAGTAATAATGTTCGCCGTTATCTAATTCAGATGCCAGCGTAAACTCTGTCTCTTCGATGTCATCCACATCTGTGACGAAAGAATCAGAATCACTAAAATCCTCATTGGCTGAAATTTGAATATGATACACCTCAGCAATGGATACTTCTTCCCACGTAAATACCGGGCTCAGTTCAACTTCTTCCGCACCGTTTCCGGGAGTAGTAAGAGCTACCTGCCCCGTCCCCCCGCGTATTGTAGTAAAATTCCAAGTGCTGCTCCAGGGGCCTTCCTCATCTGCGGTTTGCCCCCGAACTCGCCAATAATAGGTTGTTGAGTATTGCAGTGATTCTTCCGGCTGATACTGCTGCGATTCAATACCTGATGAATCTGTCAGAATAGATTCGAACGAATCATCCGTTGCAATCTGGATTTGATAGGATTCAGCTACAGGGTCTGCTTCCCAGCCGAATTCCGGGTCAATATCTGCCCCATTTAAACCATCCTCCGGCGATAGAAGAATAACCGATTCCATTTCAGCCGGGTCCGGTTCTTCCCCAATCCGCCAAATTCCCTGATCACCCCAGTGGCCGATACGGGATGGAAACCAGGGTAAGTTCTCAACGATCGCCATGTACTCAAAACCTGTAAGCTCCGGCGGCCCCACACGCACAGTGTTGGCAGAGGTTCCATCGGTGTAACTCAGTCGGGCACTCGAAGCAAACCACGCGCCTTCGTCGGTTGATTTCGGATCTATATTCATATGCCTGTAATCAATCGTAACTCCATCTACCATAATTTCTTCAAATGATGCTGCACCGGTTTCCACAGACCACCACGTATATTTCACAGGGTGAATAAACAGCAATCGGCTGTCTCCTGCAGCCACCGGTACAAAGTTTGCCGCTTCATGACCTGTCCATCCATAATCAAACCGGTTGTCATCCCACAGAAGCTGGGCATTTGTGCTCCCTTCCGGAATCATATAGAGGCTATATCGGGTTGAATAATCGTTGCTTTCCTCATTCCACGGGCGGGATTTAAAATAGAGCCTCTCACCCACTACCGTTAGTCCGAGTGCGGAGTGCATCTCATCATTTTCAGGATTAAAAACTGCACTTACGTTTCCGTTTTGATACACATGAAGCGCCGGTCCTTCGCCATAATTCGCCTGGAAATAGAGCTTATTCCCATGTGGGGTTAGTTGATTTGGGCTGTGATTATCCTCACAACCCGCTCCTGAATTCCACACCGTGCTCACACTGCCTGACTGATCAATGCGGTTCAGTTTACAGCTCGTGGTATTCGGATCGAAAGCTGAGATATACAGATGATCTCCCAAAGCCCCTGTTCGCCTGATATTCACATTTGTTGATAGTTCAGCTCCGTCAACAACGGTTGCTCCCTCGCCCGACTCATTGAGCAGAAAAATCCCTCCGCCTTCACCATCTGGCAGATCAACAATCAATACGACCCGGTCGCCGAATGATGTAAGCCCGAGCAGGCTCTGGTAACCGGCCGTTTGACCATCAACAACTTCACGGGTACCCTCATCGGTCCCATCCGTAGCGAGAACACTATAGTTACTCAATCCGTCGGCATCCGTATTCCAGGCCATGAAGTAGAATTCACCTTGATGAAAAAGATAGCTCGAGTAATCATACCCAGAGTCTACACTCACCCGGTATTTATCATCAATTCCATAAATCCGTTTTGTGCCCTGCGCTGTTCCGTCGGTGATCCAAAGAGTATTATCCCACGTATCCGATGAAAAATAGCCGATTTGCCCGTTCACAGCGATGTAACCCGGATCGTCATCAAACATATCACCGGGAGCAAATTCATAAACATTCAGGGCTGAAATGCTGTCAGCCGGTGATGCCTGAATCGACTGTGAGAAAAACAGAAATGTGCATAAAAAAAGAGCTTTGTAGATGAATATACGTTGTAGATTCTTTTGTATCGTAGTTTTTAGCATAGCAGATGATTTACTTTGAAAATAACTTGCAGAGACTTAGAAAAGGTGACCGCCAGCAAGAGTTTGGAGAATAACCTATTCTCATAGAATGCAATGGAATACCAGCATCAAGGACTAGTGTAGTTTTGGCTGCACTTTTTAAACCTTGTTCCTTTTTTTTATGTCTCACCCTATATAGCGTATGATTTTTATTACTATCGTCATAAATGCCAAAAAGTTAACTCAGTCTTTATCTAAATTTACTGTTGTTTTAGATTGATGGGGCTAATACCGTGCCAATGGTGAGTTATTCACAGTCATCGGATGAGTCATACATGAATCATAAGGTCATCCGGTGGAATTCGATTTTTCGAAAAACTCATCCGATGACATAGCACTACAATCTTGATACAAAAGGAATCCGCATGGAATTATAGCGAGGAGAGAAGTAAATGCAATCTTTCAGAAAATAAACCAAACTACTCAAGTCAACCAGGCAATTCGAAAGTATAGAGTTTATCCTCCTCATCATTCACGAGATATAGCCTGTGATTTGATCGGTCAACCGCAATTCCCTCAAATTTTTCACGATCCAGCCGATAGCCGCGTATCGGGTTCAGATGGATATTCGTAACCACAATTTTTTTCGATTCATCACTCACAAACCAAAATTCCTCGTCATCATGCAGATAAAACAGGCCGGACAGGTCACTCATATCGTGGGGAGGATCGAAATCGATTGTTACCGAGCGGACAAGCTCAAATTCTGCATTTAATTCTATAAACCGCCGGGGATTTTTTTCATTCAGAATATACACGTGGTCATTTTGCGGGTTCCAGGCAATACCTTCCAGTCCATCGTTCAGATTGGTGCTGTCCACCGGCACATCCACTGATTGCAGAACTTCCCCATCTGTAGTGAGCTGAACAATCTGCCGCAAACGCTCTTCAACAATCCACAGGGTGCCGTCATTTGGATTCATTGTGATGCCTTCCATATCATCCCCGCGATAGCCGGTAATGATCTCCAGCATCTCTCCTTCAAAATTTATGCGGTAAATAAAATCACCGGAATCGTCGCTGACCGTCCACAGAAAATCGCCGCTAACGTCCAGTGTCAGCCCCGATGGATCACTAATCTCTAAGGAATGTATCGCAATCGGCTCCAGGTCAACCAGGCGGGCATCTGCAAGATCCTGCATAATATCAGAAGAGCAGCCTGATGAAAAAATGCAGAAAGTGATAAAAAGCAATGCTTGAGAGATATTCATATACAGTTTATATCGGCAGTCCGGTTTAATCCTTAATTGATATTTAAATTTTAAAGTTTCATCAAGCAGATAGACCTAAATATAGGGTAAATGCATCAAATGGAAAGATTTCATCCCCATACCAAAAAACTACTGAAACCTGGTTTTTTAACCGATCTGTTTATCACATTTCTTTGGAACGTTTTGTCTATTTTGTAAGATTAAATAATTAAAGAGCCCCGTGCAGAAAGAAGAGGAACAAAAAAATATTAAGTCGCTCAAGACAACCCTGAGTGACATTTTTGCTTTTACAAAGCCCTACCGGTTTCGTTTTTATAGCGCTACTGTTTCCGTTCTCATTGCATCGGCGATCTGGCTTACCGTTCCGCTGGGCCTCAGGGAACTTCTGGATGCTGTTTTCGAAGCCGGCAACCGAGATCTGCTGAATCTGCTTGCCGTTGGGTTATTTGGACTGTTTATACTTCAGGCCCTCTTTTCCTTCATAGGTAACTATCACCTGGAATGGGTGGGCGAGCGGGTGATTACAGATCTTCGAAAAAAGTTATATCAGCACCTTCACAGGCTGGGGTTCAAATTTTATACAGAGCGCAGGCTGGGTGAAATCACGTCAAGGCTGACCAACGACGTGGGATCCATTCGCACTGCCCTGACAGACTCCCTGCCGCAAATGTTCACGATCACGTTCTCATTGATCGGTTCCGTGGCGTTGATGGTTGTTCTCAACTGGAGGCTGAGTATCGTCATCTTTTTAACAGTACCGCTGATCACGATTGCCACCCGGTATTTTGGGCAGAAAATCCGGAGCCTTTCCAGGAGTATTCAGGATGATCTGGCTGAATCAACTGCAGTAGCAGAAGATGCACTCGGCGCGATCCGGCTTGTTAAAGCTTTTGTACGGGAAGATTATGAAGTAGCCCGTTATTCAAGTGCCATTGAACAACTCTTTGGAACGGCTCGCAAGAAGGTTGTACTGACCCAGCTTTTTTGGGCAGGTGTCGGAATCCTTTTTATGAGTACGCTGGTGATTATTTTCTGGTATGGCGGCATAGAAGTTCTTGAAGGACGACTAACTGCCGGCGACCTGGTTGCTTTCATCATCTATGCTCTGAACATTTCAAGATCGGTTACCCAGACATCCAGGTTATATGCTGCCATCAATACAGCCGCCGGCGCAACCGAGCGGATCTTTGAACTGCTGGATGAGATCCCTGAAATTGAGGATAGTCCCGGTGCAAAAGCTGTCGGACAGATTGAAGGCGCAATACGGGCTGAAAATCTCTGGTTCAGCTATGATGAAAAACAACCTGTTCTGAAAGAGATTTCATTCGAAGCCGAACCCGGACAGACAATTGCCCTTGTGGGTCCAAGCGGGGCCGGTAAAACAACACTGCTAAATCTTATACCCAGGTTTTACGATCCTCAACAAGGGTCTATAACTCTGGATGGCACCAATATCAAAGAATTTCAGCTTAAATCGCTCAGAGAAAAAATCTCACAGGTTCCACAGGATGTGCATCTTTTTGGAACATCCGTAAAAGAGAATATCCGTTACGGAAATCTTACTGCAACGGATGATGAAATAATCGAAGCAGCCGTTGCAGCCAACGCCCACGACTTTATTACAGAAATGCCGGAGGGCTACAACTCCCTGATTGGTGAAAAAGGAGTAAAACTGAGCGGGGGTCAGCGCCAGCGTCTTGCCATTGCCCGTGCTATTTTAAAAAATCCCGCTATCCTTCTGCTCGATGAAGCCACCTCTTCCCTCGATTCGGAATCGGAAGCCCAGGTACAGGAAGCTCTCTACAGATTGATGAAACACCGGACAACCTTTGTGATTGCACACCGGTTATCGACTGTTCAAAAAGCGGATAAGATCCTGGTTATTGAAAATGGACGAATTGCCGAATCCGGAACACACCCCGAATTGATCGGCATGGAAGGTTTGTACAGCCATCTCTACGCTCTTCAGTTCAGGGATCTGGATGAACCAAAGGCGATAGGCTGATGGGTTTGATTAATCCCGAAAGAATAAAAAAGTGGGATTAATTTTACCACGAGGGCTCCAAGGCTCGAAGTATCACGAAGTGTATAAATATCAGATTTGAACCTTCCTGTTTTCGTGACTTCGTAGCCGGATCTCTTGAGGGTTTGATAACCTCAATTCTGCCCTTTTCCTACAGGTTCCATAATTGAGACTGAAAATATGAGATTTTCGCTATCCAAAACCCCCAACGGGATGGGTAAACCAAATTTCAGCAGAATTCCATAGATCAATTTTTAAGAAAGCGTGTTACCCTTCTGCAATACTATACCGTAAAATAGCCGGAGAACCATCTTCCAGTTCACCGCTCAGGTAGAGTGAATCACCGTCATAGTTCTGGAGCCTGAAACCGTCTTCCAATTGAAGTTGTCCCAGCGGTTCTCCTTCAGATGTGATATGGTACCAGCTTTGACTGTTTGAACCCGGCACGATTCTCGCCAGCCAGATCGAGCCATCATTCGTAACTCTTAAACCTGAAAACGCGGGGAATGTCTCTCCAATTTTTGTACGAAGTTCCGATCGTAAATCACCAAATTGACTAAAGCTCTCATTGAGAGCATTGAGATCTTCATTTGTCACCCTCTGAACCGGATATCCGTCTAATTCAATCGACTTAAGAATCTCGCCACCGGTACTGTAATGATGCAAAGCGGCTGTTGCTGTCCATGCCTGAAGATAGGACCCATCGGTAAGCGAAGCAATTTCTGTACTTGCTACTTCGCCAATTCCCAGCCTCATCTGATTTCCCCCAGTATTAATTTCAATATAATTTCCCTGTTGAAATTTTTTTTCTTTTGATTCGATAAAGTTTCCGTTTTTGTCCACGACTTTTACCGTAAGATATCCGTTTGGAAACTCATCATCCTGGTCGTACACACTATATATGATTGGGTATCCGGCTTCAGACGGCATCAGTGCCCTGAAAGGGTACGCTTCTTCAGCCTGGGGAAACGAGAGATCGTATGCGTGCCGCCAGGTATAGTCTGCTTCTTTTGAGTAGACGATGAGCGCTCTTCTGGTGAAATCACTCACATACAAACTGTCATTCTCGCCAAAAGTTATATTGGCTGGCTGCTGAAATTCACCTGGCCCGTTTCCTTCCCGTCCAAAACTGTTTCGATGTGTGCCATCCACATCGTATACATGAATTTCAAATGAGGAGAGATCCATCACCAGCCGGTTCCCATCTGAATCGATATCAGTAAAAACCGGACGCCCCAGAATCAAACTTCCCTGGTCTGAAAGCACTTCAACACGCTCAAGTTCATAGAGAGGAAGTTCAGTAAAACTACTGGTTTGATCTTCTTCGGCCGAACTGCACCCGAAGCCCAGAAGTGTAAAGCTCATGATGAGAATCAGAATATATTTATTTGCCATCTTTTCATTGATTATGTTAGGTTTACAAACCCGGCACGATGATGCAGCGTCACGCAAACCGGATACTTCCCTGGATTTTTTTGATTTTTTACTATAACAATAATTGATAAAAGTTCATAACTCTTATGGATCTGAAACTAACCGATCAGCGATTTATCGTCTGCGGAGCCAGCAGCGGCTTTGGACAAGCGATTGCCAAACAACTTTTAATTGAAGGCGCCCATGTTGCCGTTGTTGCCCGCCGTGGGGATAAACTACGGGATACGTTTGGGCATTTTGAGGATCAAACCGAGATCATCGAAGGCAGCCTGATATACAGCGAAACCCTCGACAAGATCGAAACGGCTGCTAAAAGTGGCGCATTTCACGGAATCGTATTCAATGCGGGAGGCCCTCCCACCGGCACGCCGCTTCAAACCGATATGAAAGACTGGGATGCGGCCTGGCAGCTTGTGATGCGCTGGAAGATCGACCTGTCCCTGCGGCTGGCGCCACTACTCGTGGAAAAAGAGTATGGCCGAATGCTTTTCGTCGAAAGTAAATCGGTGAAGCAGCCGCTGCCGGCACTTACGCTCAGCAATGCATTTCGGGCGGGTGTAGTTGGCTTTGCCAAAACTCTATCCACTGAAGTGGCACCGAAAGGCGTGACGGTCAACATCATGGCTCCCGGGGCACACGATACACCAGCCATTGAACGGGTGATCAAAAATAACAGCAGCAGTAAGGGAATTTCCAGCGAAAAAGCACGTGAACAGATGGAACAAAATATCCCGGTTCGCCGAATGGGAACGGCCGAGGAGTTCGCCTCCCTCGCCGCATGGCTCCTCTCCCCTCACAGCGGCTACGTCACGGGGCAGACGATCAGTCACGACGGCGGAGCGATTGCGGGACTGTTCGGGTAACGAACACTTTCCTCGCGATTCAAGTAAAGAGATAAATAGTACGATTTTCCAGACAGGGAAACCCTCCAGGGGTTCTAAACCCTTGGAGGGTTATTTAAAATATCCCCCTACCCATCCACAGGATTCGCAAGATCAAACTCAGCTTCAAATCGCAGTTCACCGCGCAAATAGAGACGGTAGTAATATTTGTCGTTCTCTAAATCAAACTCCTTGGCCCAGCGGTTGATCTCCCGCTGCGGACGATCCTCAATCGTGCGGTGGTCAGCCGGAAAGTACTGGAGAAAAGCTGACCCTTCGTCATCAGCATAACCGCCATAAAAGTTTTGATCGTATTGAGTTCCGTCGGGATAGCGATGATCGTGGCTAAGATGCAGTCCGTGCTGGGTCATCTTTACAATCCAGGTCCGTGAACTGTCCTCATTTACGATAAACGGAATGCGAACCTCATCCTCGCTGCAGGTTTCGAGAATCATCGTCAGGTCGGCACCATCCAGTTCGTGATCTTCTCCAAGGTCAATGATAGTGGTCTGCCCTTTAAAGGTATCTCCACAGAACTCCTGATAATAATTCATAAATGTTATTTGATCTGATGTGTTTGAACTACAGGATACGACCGCCACAACAGACAGCAAGAGTATGCCTATAGCACAAAAATTTCTGAATTTCTTATCAGCGAATTCTACAATTAGCATCTTCATATAATTTCGTTTAATGGATATAGGCCCACTTTACTAAAAATTTTCATCGCTAAAACATAAGCAATCAAAATGAATATGATGTCAATTCATTCTCCTGCCCCTAAATCCCTTGAATAGCATCATTTCACGTTTGGCTGATTCCTGATAAGTCCATAAAAAAATGCTTTATCTGTTTCAAATTAATTCAAAATTATCGTCATTTAAGAAAATGAAGAAGAGAAAGTTAGTTGTATTACAGAGGAATCAAGGGTCTGTATTTAATCTTGTTCAGAAGTAAAAACCTCTGGATAAATGTCCCAGCACTTTTATATCAGCTATTTTCTGCTGATCTCTCTTCTTTCGAAAGATCAACTTTACCGGAGATAAACGGATGGTTAAAAGCACCCTTTTATTTATTTCATTACTGGTATTTACTACATCATTTTCCTATAAATCATCTCAAAATAATGAAGCACCAGCTGAAATTCACCAGACATGGGATCAATTTATTGAAAAGTGGGAAGCAAACGATGCGGCAGCCTGCGCCGCTTTTTATACAGAAAACGGGATGAATATTCCCCCGGGATTTGAAATAAGTCACGGAAGAAATGAAATTGAGTCGTTTTACCGTTCACTATTCGATGCAAATCATACGTCCACATACCACCACTCAATACTTGATCTTAATGTATTTGGAGATCAAGCGGTCGAATATGGTGAGTTCACTGTAGAATGGGAGCCTATTGAGGGTGACAACTGGACCTTCCATGCTCGTTCGCTTACTCACTGGGTTAAAAACGAAAACGGTGAATGGAAAATCGAGAAATTCATATTCAATACCTCTTCTTGATATTTATATTGAGCCTGTGTTCAATAAATCTAAAATAGATTCAGTTTTTGAATTTTTATGACAGGATTATGTTTTATCATTTACATAATCTAAGGGGCAAAATGACATTTTACTTAATATCACTATTTAAGATTTTAGATGTCCCAATGTCGAACTCAGGATCTATTCACTGCAAATTAAACAGTGGTGAATAGAATTTAACAACAGAGAACGGATGCGTGACAAGATCAATACCCCCACGGTGCCGGCGGGGGTTCTACTGGCTCAGAAATGTCAAATTCCATCCGTATAGAATTCCCCTGAATAGGCCAGTGAACGCCATATGCGAGCGTCTGATCATCCATCAGGTCCACAAACCAAAAATTATCAAACCTCTCAGGAAGAATTTCAGCCGTATGAGTATCCGCCCAGAAAATCTGACGTGTTGCAAGACCCGGCTGTTCGGCAAATCCGCCATACTGAGTAATTTCTTCTTCGGTACCATCTTCATTTCGATGATCGTGTTTTAATAAAAGGTTTCCATCCGTTTTGGTAATTAACAAGTTTCGTGAGTGGTCATCATCAATGTGGAGTGAAATATGGGTCAGGTCATCCGTGCAATTTCGCACGTGAATCCTGATTTGATCAGCGTCAAACGTCTGATAGTACGGTGTGGCGTCGGCAAGTATTCCTTCATATGCATTGCCGCAGTGTTCCTGAATTCGATCCCAGAAAGCAAGTTGTTCATCAGAAAACTCCACCCGGGAAGAAAGAGCGTCTTCAATCGTATCTTCCACATCCACTTCTGACTCTTCGGGATCACTGCACGCTGTGAACAGAAGAATCAGTACTGAAAAACATACCGTATAATATTTCATCTTAGATTTTATTTAAAGTTGTACATCGAAATTAAACAACTGGAAATGCCGATGGAAAATAGTGATTCGATTCGAGGTTTTGAATGTTTTTTATATACAAACAATTCATAAATGCGACAGCCTTAACTTTCTTTAATTGCGCCGGACCGATACGCTTTCATAAGCCGTTTCAGATCTTCAATTTCCCTCTTTAGTTTGTGGCCCGTATCGGTATCGGCAACGCGGATCCGTTTGGTATTTTTTTCAAGTATATTGGTTTGAGAATGAATGTCGATCTCTTCTTCAACTGCTTTTTCTTTGGATTCAAACGGTTCATGGGCCGCCAGAAGCAGTCCCCAGGAGTTGTAGATCAGCGTGTATCCCGCAATACCGGTTTTATCCTGGTATGCTTTAGCAAAGCCGCCGTCAATCACAATCAGCTTACCGTCCGCTTTCACGGGACTCTCCCCTTTTTTCACCTTCACCGGCACATGGCCATTTAATATATGCCCTTTCTCCGGATCGCAGCCAAACTCTTTTAGAATTTGCGATGCCACTTTTGAATCTGTTCTGAACTGGTAATAGGGATTCATATGTTCGTTGTGAGTCTCTTCAGCATCGATAAAATAGCGTTCAAAAGTTGCCATCTTATCCTTTCCAAAAAGCGGTGACTGGGCGCCGGTCCACAAATACCACATCGTATCCATTCCGTACTGTTTCTTTTTGGGATCATCCTTCGCAAAATAACCTTGCCGGGCAAGCCGCTCCAGGCGATCCATAAACGCTTTGGGGCCGTGATCTTCGTTACCCAGCACAAAGTGCCGCAGTTCACCATCCTCTGTCATCGGGATACAGCCGTGATACAACAAATTGCCATTTTTCACCAGGTACATTGTTCCGTTTGAAAAAAGAAACCGCACATGCCGCTGCAGACGCTCACTGTTTTGAAAGGAAAGTTTTAACCGCTCCATGACCGCCTCTTCAGCATCCGAGAGTTTGTATGGATTCTGCGGATCGATCGTGGGAAAATTCATATCCTTCATCGGGTATTCCTTTCCGTCAACCGTTACCGTACCCTTCTCAAAATCGATCGCATCCAGCAGCAAACGATCCTCCATTTGAAACTGGGGACGCCGTTTGATGATCTGCCCTTCAAGCTTGAACTGTATGATAGATATCGCCTTTTGCATGCGCGCCATCAACAGCTGTTCCTGCTCGGTGAACCGTTCAGCCACCTCGCGCGGCAGAAACAGATCACACGGGTCATCACCATACACATCCGAGGCCATGCTGATCAGCGGCAGCATGCTGATTGCATATCCATTCTCAATCGTCTCCATATTGGCATATCGCAGTGAAACGCGGATCACGTTGGCAATACAGGCAGAACTTCCGGCAGCGGCGCCCATCCAGATGATGTCGTGATTTCCCCACTGAAAATCGACCGCATGATAATCCATCAGTTCATCCATAATCACATGCGCACCCGGACCGCGATCGTATACATCCCCGATCACGTGCAGCCTGGAAATCATCAGCCGCTGGATCAGGTGCGCGAGAGCGGTGATGAACGCATCGGCCCGATCGGTTTCAATAATGGTGTTGATGATACTGCTGTAATATTCCTGGCGATTCCGCGTGCTCTCCTGCTCGTGCAAAAGCTCCTCAATCACATAATTAAAATCTTTAGGAAGAGCTTTCCGGACCTTGCTCCGGGTGTATTTGGAAGAGTAAATTCTGCACAGTTTTATCAGCTGAAACAGTGTTTTCCGATACCATTCCCCGGGATTATCCACTGATTTTAAAATCACAGGGAGTTTTTCTTCAGGATAGTAAATAAGTGTGGCAAGATTTCTCCGCTCTTGTTCTCCAAGCGTATACTCGAACACCTCCTCAATCCGTCGTTTAACCGAACCCGAACCGTTTCGAAGCACATGTGAGAATGCCTCATACTCCCCGTGGATATCCGAGATGAAATGCTCCGTGCCTTTTGGGAGCTCCATAATTGCGCTAAGATTAATTATTTCGGTAGATGCGCTCTGTATGGTAGGATATTGTTTGGACAGAAGCGTGAGATATCGCATTTCGGTTTCGGAATACGGCATACAGATTGGGTTGATAAATTTAGGTTTTGGGCTCCGTGATGTTTCACTACCTAATATAGAGTTGCTTTGATAAGTATCAACAGAAATATTTTTTTGATCTGCTAACAATCCCTTCCCAATTTCGTACATCCGGTATCAACCCAAACCTTATCAGCAATGAAAGAATTAAGAACAGAAATCGACATTCACGCACCGGTATCGGTCGTCTGGCAGGTATTAACTGAATTTGATCAATACCCGGAGTGGAACCCTTTTATAACATCACTAACGGGTGAAATAGCACCCGGCGAACGGTTCAGGGTTACTCTTCAGCCACCCGGTTCCCGGGCTATGACGTTCCGCCCGGTCTGTACACACCTTTCCGAAAACAGACGATTTAGCTGGCGCGGAAACCTCATTTTTCCAGGACTTTTTGATGGTGAGCATATTTTTGAGATGACTGAAATTAAAAATGAAACCACCCGGTTTATTCAGAGAGAAAATTTCAGTGGAATTTTGCTGCCCATGTTGTGGAAACAGCTGAACACAAAAACAAAAGAAGGTTTTGAGCTGATGAACCAAAAATTAAAAGAGCGGTGCGAAGAACAGTTCATTTTCAAAAAAGCCCTCTGATGCTTTTCTTGAGTTGAAGCATTCATGGTGATGCAGCAACTCACCATTCTTTTCAATTGATGGAAAACCTAACTAATGCCAAAAAATCTCTACCTGATTGCGCTGATACCGCCAGAGAATCTCAGGGAATCCGTACGTCAGTTAAAGCTGGAGATGAAGGAACAATACAACGCATCTCACGCCTTAAAAGCCCCCGCGCACATCACGCTTCAAATGCCTTTTCGGCGTGAAGAAGACGTCGAACTTCACCTGATTGAAACCCTGCAGAAATTCAGTTCAATAATCGAACCCTTTGAAGTGAAGATAAATGGATTTGATGCATTTCCGCCACGTGTGATCTTTTTGAAAATTGTGAACCACGAGCCGATCGTGATACTCCACTCCAACCTGAACCGGCTGCTTGAAGACAAACTTGAATTTACTGAGCGCGAACTCAACCTGGAGATACATCCGCATCTGACCATCGCTACACGAGATCTCACAAAAAAAATGTTTCACAAAGCATGGCCGGAATTTCGGGAGCGGGATTTTGAGAGTTCATTCAGCGCAGATCGCCTCCACCTGCTTAAACACAGCGGTAAAGAGTGGGAATTTTTCAAAGAATTTGATTTTGGAAAAAGTAAAAGGTGAAAAGTAAAAAACCTGACAGCGAGGCCCACAGCTTCCGGTGCTTTTCCAGACCCGACTCTTACTAAGAGATGTGACTCCTCTCAGCCTCTGGTATAAAGGGATTAGCAGATTGGTATTAGTTATTGGTTGTCAGGGATTGACAAACCCTGCACCCTGCACCCTGCACCCTGAAAAATTCAAAAAAAAGATTGCTATATAATTAAAAATGTTGCTATTTTTGGAGTCTTGAAACAAATGCCCGAGTGGCGGAATTGGTAGACGCGTGCGCTTCAGGTGCGTATGTCCTCACGGACGTGGAGGTTCAAGTCCTCTCTCGGGTACTCTCAACAAGCCGTAAAGTATTATTTAACAATTCTTTACGGCTTTTTTATTTTCTATTGTGAAACATCCTTCTCTTTTCTCCCCTAAAAATTTGTTTGTAGTCTGAGAGTGAAACCCTGACAATTAAATATGCCTAATTACTCATATCATATCTTTTGAGGCTCGTTTTAGACTTCAATTTAATCTGTTGACACTTGCCAGCTCTACGTAGTAGTAAAAAAATCTCAGTTATTTGATTCGTGAATCGGTAGGTCTAAGCCTTTACTGAAATAAACTTTCAGATCATGCATTACATTTTTAAAAGTTTCTTGCTCCGTTAGTACCGTTCGCCGCAAGAATGCTTCACATTGTTTGGCTTTGCTCGAATCTTCAATAAAGGTATTTTTAATTCCCGAAGATTTTCTGTGCATATCTGCGTATTTCTGCGATAAACTCAGCGATAATCTGCGAAAAAGAAGGACAGATCGTATTCAAGGTTTTAATCTTCTTTCAAATTCATTTATCGTTTTGGACATTTGTGATTCTTCTTCATTCAAAAAGATAAATACTTTATTTAATTATGACTTAGTTTCATCGTTTTATCTGCCGATAAAAAGCTACATCATAAGGCAAACCATATTGAACGATATCATCCGTGCTTGACTGCACGTGGAAAAGAGCAGGAATGAATAACAGGCAAAGAATTTTATTGGTCGATGACAATGAGTCGATTCATGAAGATATCGAGGCAATCCTGTCGATCAATAAAAACAATTCTGATATGGATTTGCGGATGATGGAGGATTCCCTTTTTGGCACTGCAGTGCTGACCGTGCCGGATGTACTTGCGGAAACCACATTTGATATTGATCATGCCTACCAGGGCCAGGAAGCATTGCATATGATCGATGCTGCAAAGTCAGAAGGTGATCCCTACTCGGTTGTGTTCATGGACGTTAGAATGCCGCCCGGCATGGATGGAATCGAAACCACCAAAAAAATATGGGCAGATCATCCATACACTGAAATCGTTATTTGTTCAGCTTACTCTGATTATTCCTGGGATCAGATCATTAATGTTCTGGGAAACACGGATAAGCTGCTCTTCATGAAGAAACCGTTTGATACGACTGCCCTCAAACAAGCCGCTCTTTCACTAACGACCAAATGGAATCTCAGGCAAGAATCACTTTCCTACACCGATAAACTTGAATTTGAGGTGCATGCCCGAACAAGGGAACTAAAAACATTAGTGAAAGAGCTCAGAAAAATGAAAGAGACAGCTGAAAAAGCCACCGAAACCAAGAGTGCCTTCCTGGCTACAATGAGTCACGAAATTCGCACTCCAATGAATGGTGTAATGGGGATGAACTCTATGCTCTTAGAAACGGAGCTCGACCCCAAACAGCGAAAACTGACTGAAATGGTGAAAAAAAGTGCGGATTCGCTTCTCCGGATCGTAAACGACATCCTTGATTTCTCAAAAATTGAAGCTGGAAAACTGGATCTCGAATTTGTGCCTTTTGAACCCCGGGATATCATTTCTGAAGTGGTTCAAGTCATCTCCTTTAATTCAAAAGCGAAAGGAGTGAAAATTGATTACACAATTGATGAAAATGTACCGGAAACACTGGTGGGTGATCCAACCAGGGTCAAGCAGCTGCTCCTGAATTTTGGCAGTAATGCGGTAAAATTCACCGAAGAAGGCAGTGTTTCGATTGATGCAGATCTGATTGAACAGAATGAAAATGAATGTATTGTAAAATTTCACGTGAAAGATACCGGCCTTGGTATCCCGGATGATAAACTGGAAGGTATTTTTTACCCTTTTAAACAGGCCGACACCTCCACTACAAGAAAATTCGGAGGTACAGGGCTCGGGTTGGCAATATGCAAGGAGCTTGCTGAATTGATGCAGGGTGCGGTTGGGGTAGAAAGTGTACCGGAACAAGGATCTACGTTTTGGTTTACGATTCCGCTAAAGAAGTTCACGAATGAAAAAACTCTGAATGGAAACCACGATACCGTTTTTACTTCAAAAACTGCAGCATATCCTTTAAAGGGGATGAAAATTTTGACTGCAGAGGACGACAAAATGAGTCAGCTTGTTGTTCAAAAGTTTCTCGAAACGGAGGGAGTAACTGTAGATTTTGTCGAGACCGGAGCTGAAGCTCTTGATGCATTTGAAGTAACTGAGTATGGTGCAATTCTTATGGATATTCAGATGCCCGACATGGGTGGTCATGAGGCTACGAAAGAAATTCGGAAGAGGGAAAAAAATACAGGCAAACATGTTCCTATTATCATTTTAACGGCTTCCGCTATGGCTGAAGATCGTGAGGAATGTATTCGAACCGGAGCCGATGACTTTATTTCAAAACCGGTTGATAAAACCCGATTAATGAGAACACTTTTAAAGTATTCAGATATTTCTAACAGAAGCATTGAAAATTATTGTTGAAAAAATGAAAAACAGATCCATTTTTTACATTGTACTATCGCTTATTTCGTGTTTATGTGCAGTCCTGATGATTTCATTACCATCCCTGGTTCCTGCCGGTACGTTTCAGGGTCATCCGCTTGCTGATGATGTCAGCTTTTCACAACACACGGATATCAATCCACATCTCACATCCGACGTGTATACCCTCCCCATAAACGCCTCCGGAAATACTTCGGATTGGATAGAAAAGAGTTCCGGGGAAACCGAATTGGCAGCCGCCCCCTGGTGGTCGATCTGGTATTACGTTGTGCTTACTATAGTGGTAGGATGTTTTTTAATCTATGGATATATCGAATATGGAAAAAATGTTGTTTCTGTACGCCATGAGATTGATGAAATAAAAGAAGAGAATGAGAGACTCAATAAGGAGCTGGGCAAACGAATGAAGGAAATTGATTCGGTTATCGATCAGCTGAAGATTGCTGAAGATGAGCTTGTTAAAAAATCAGAGAAAGCCGGAATGGCTGAAATTGCTGCCGGGGTGCTCCACAACGTGGCTAATGTTCTGAGCAGTGTAAACAGCTCCAATTGCTACATTATGGATACCGCTAAAAACTCTAAGGTTGAAGGGCTGATTAAAGCCAATCAACTGTTGAGGGAACATATTGATCATATTGATCAGTTTATTTTTCAAAACCCCAAAGGGAAAAAACTGTTGCAATATTACCTGAAACTGGAAGAACCGTTGAAAAAAGAACGGGAGAGTATTGTTACACAATCGGAACGGCTCGAAAAGAAAATTAACATTATCAATGATGTGATTACAGCCCAGCAAAATCATGCTTCTTCACCTCAGGAAACTACCGAAACTTCTCTTACCGAAGTTGTAGAAGCTACGCTGTCATTGCAGGATGATTTGGTTGATCAGTATAAACTATCCGTCACCAATGAATTAAATGCTGAAACCCCGGTTATTGCACAACGCTCCAAACTGATTCACGTTTTGGTAAACTTTATTAAAAATGCCGGTGAATCCATGGAAGATAATCACCCTGAAAATAGACATCTGACGATTAAAAGCTGGGAGGATCCCTACAAAGTCTATTTGTCAGTATCAGATAACGGATCGGGAATTAAAGCAGAAAATCTGGATAAAATATTTTCCCATACATACACAACGAAGAAAAAGGTGCACGGTTTTGGCCTGCACAGCAGCGCCACGTACATGAAAGAAATGGGCGGTAAAATTGAGGTTAACAGTGGCGGAATAGGAAAAGGCACGACGTTTACACTGGTCTTCCCAATTATCAGAGATAAGGAATTCTCCGGGCAGAATTAAATGAGCTGCCGGTGTTAGTAAAAAAGAAGTTGACAAATGTTGAATATTCGATATTCAATAATTGTCAACCTGTTCGTCCTTTTCTAAAAATCACAACGTCTCTTTTGTAAATATCCAGTTCTGCACCCCACCGTTTTTTTAGCCAGTGAAAGGTGTCTTCGTGAAAAAATATCACGTGGGTATCGTCATTTTTGTAGTGCCACTTTTTAAATTTTTCCACACTTGTCCAGCGCCGGGTCATCACGCCCAGATATCCTCCCGGTTTAAGGCAGTTCCAGAGCCGGTTGAGTTCCATCCATGGATCATACAGATGTTCAGCCGTTTCTGTAGTTGTAATGAAATCATAGGTTTCATCAAATACCGCCAGATCTTTCGCATAAAACGGATCGTAAATTTTCATGGAGTGACCCGCTGATTCAAACATCAGGTGGAGTGTTGGGCCCGGACCGGAGCCAAAGTCGAGTCCGGAACTCTTTTCAGGAAGTTTACCCACCAGCGGATTAAACATGCGGCTTAGAAATTTACGATAACCGGGATCACCGGGATTATTTTCATGCATTTCGTACCGTGAAAATTCCTCCTCGACACTCAGCCTTTGGGAAGGCGGTACAAAAATCAGCCTGCATTCACTGCAAAGGTAGTAATCCCGTACAACTTCCATCCGGGTCTCATCTTTATAAATTCTTTCGGTCTCTGCATTACCGCACAGTACACACGACTCAATGTTCATGCGCTGAAAATAGGGATTTGTTTTGATAGATTGCAGTAATGGATCGTTTTACCATAACTCTCAATTCATCCCCTGGCACTCAGGGCAAACATAAATTCTTCGGCCTGATTTGTTCAATTTTACGATCTCCGCACCACAGATTCTGCACGATTCTTCATCTCTGTTAAATAGATAGTGCCGGTAACTCCGCCGCTTCTCTCCGTTCTTTTTCGCAGCTTGAACCCAATTATCACTTGCCGTTATTCCGCCCGATTCATAGGCCCGGTGAGAAATTGTAATCGCAGATTTTGCAAACTGTTCAAGTTGTTCATCAGATAGTTTCCCGGGGGAATCAGATGGATCGATTCCCGAGTCGAACAGTATTTCTGTTCTTAGATAATTGCCTATCCCGCTCAAAAATGATTGATCCAGTAGCAGGGCCGCAAATGATCGCCTTTTGAACGCATCCATCCTGCACCTTTCAACGATTTCATCTGCTGAAATCGGTTTAAGGATATCCGGACCAAGACCGCCCAGGTAAGTGTGCATTTTTATGGATTCATTATCCAACACTTCGATTTCGCTCGCGCTGTAAAGAAGTGCTGACTTCTGAGGCGTCTGGAGCTCAACCCTTAGCTTACGATTGGTATTTGGGTATTCTCCTGCAGATTTAATGAACCATTTACCATAAAGCTGATTATGGCTGAACATATTCAAATCGATTGAAAAACCAATCACAAGTCCCTTTCCAAATGCTTCTACGGATCGAATCATCGAGCCTGAAAGCTTCTTTTCATACGGCTTCAGGTGTTCATGATAAAAAAAGATGTATCTGCATTCTTCTCCGCCGATAGCATTTCTGATCATATCGGCTTCACGATGAATCTCCGGGCCTTCAGGCATAAAACAATATCCTATTAATGGGTTTGTGTGAATAACTGTTTTTGTGGCACATCAGTTTCAATATGACGGTATAATGCGGATCAGCTCCCCATTCTCATGATCTGTGAGCACATATAAATATCCAGACGGCCCCTGGCGTACATCCCTCACCCTGCGCCCCAGTGTGATGGATTCTTCGCCCGTTACGGTTTCGCCATCCAGGATAATTCTCCGTACCTGTTCACCCACCAAGCCGCCGCTGAACAGATCTCCCTGCCAGTCGGGAAAACGGCTGTCGGTGTAAAATGCGAGTCCGCTCGGAGCCTGTGCGGGAGTCCAAACCACTTTCGGGTCTTCCATGCCCGGCTTTGAGGTTTCATCAGAAATGCGTGTGTAGTGGTATTCCCGGCTATACGTCACTTCCGGCCATCCGTAATTAGCGCCCGGCTTAAGCAGATTCAGTTCATCGCCCCCGCGGGAACCGTGTTCATTCGCCCAAACTCTTCCGCTTTCAGGGTCGAGCGCGAGGCCCTGGATGTTTCGGTGCCCGGTTGTCCAGATTTCAGGCAGAGCGTTTTCATCCTCCAGAAATGGGCCATCCTCCGCCGGTTCGCCTTCATCCGTCAGTTTCAAAACTTTCCCGAGGTGCGTTTCAGGGTTCTGCGCCTGTTCCCGAATCCATCCGCCATCAAACCGCACATAATTCCCTCCATCAGCCAGTGACAACAGAAATTTATTTTCACTGACCCACAAAATTCTCGATCCAAAATGCTGATCGTCTGATTTATCATCACTTACCCGGAATATCTCCCTGAAATTTTGAAGTTCGTATTCGTGAAGTTCCCCCATTCCCACAGTTGTGCGATTAGCATCCTCATCGCCGGTAGCATAGGTAAGATACACCCGCCGATTCACTTCGAAGTTGGGATGCAGGGATACATCCAGCAGCCCGCCCTGACCGCTCACATACATGTCGGGCAGTCCGGATATGGTTCTCGGCTGAAGCTGGCCTCTTTCCACAATCCGTAATCTTCCGGGTCTTTCTGTGATCAGCATATTGTTATCTCCCTCCGGAAGCCAGGCAACAGACCAGGGGTGTTCAAGTTCGCTAATCAAAACTTCGGCATCCCATCCTTCCGCTTCGGGCGCTTCACCAGATAACGGCACCGGCCCTTCCGGCATACTGCAAGCTGAGATGATCAATAGGACAAGGATTGAATACAGTAATCGTATCTTCATATGTAAGTACAAGATTTTTGGTTGCCTGATGGGAATAACAGCATACTCCCGAAATTCGTTTTATGATACAATACAGATTGGTGATTACCGAGTATCCCTGTATTTTCATCAGTATAAAATATATTGAATCTTAGATTGAATCATGTCAACTCCCGGTACATTCCAAAAAACCACGGTAAAACTGAAACAGAAAGATGGCTACCTGCTTGAGTTCGATGGAGGTAAAACTATATTTATGCCATTTAATGACACAGACAAGGAATTTGATCCCGGTGATTCCATTGAAGTATTTATCTACCAGGACAATACCGGTCTCGATACCGCCACTACATTTCAGCCCACCATCACACTGAATCAAATTGAACTCCTTGAAGTGAAGGAGGTAACCCAGCACGGAGCATTTATGGATTGGGGAATCAGTAAAGATCTGTTCATTCCATTTAGTGAGCAGAGCAACCGAATGATGGAAGGGCGCAAAAACCTGGTTTACCTGTACATCGACCGAAAATCAGAGCGGTTAACGGGAACAACAAAAATTGAGCGATATCTCACCGAAAAAACACTCACGGTAAAGGAGAAAGAAAAAGTTGATTTAATTATCTGGAACAAAAGTGATCTTGGCCGAAATGTGATCATCAATCAAAAACATGAAGGGCTCATTTATGAAGATGATATTTTCCAGAACCTCCGGTACGGCGAGAAACACAAGGGATTCATCAAACAAATCCGTCCGGATAACAAAATTGATGTGACCCTGCGCCCGTTTGGCTATGAAAAGGTAGGCCCGAATGCCGATAAAATTTACGACATCCTTCTGCAGGGCGACGGATATTTGGATTTGCACGATAAAAGCAACCCCGACCATATTCGGGCACGACTCGAAATGAGCAAGAAAACCTATAAAAAAGCGATTGGTCTGCTCTACAGAAAAGATTTAATCCGAATTGAAGATGACGGAATTTATCTTGTTGAGAGTGAAAACTCCTAATTTAATACGCAGATATGACAACCTACGATAAAGTTGAGATCAAATATTTGACGCGTGATCAGTACCCTCAGCTTCGGGATCTGATGCTCACCTGCTATCCCCGGGTTGAAGATCCGGCATGGGAGAAAAAGCATGTAGACACGCTGATCAATCGTTTCCCAAAAGGTCAGATCGTTGTGATGGTTGATGGAGTGATGGCCGCTGCAGCCCTCTCCATTCTGATTGATTACAAACGGTTTGATGAGAAGCATACCTACATTGAAATGACCGCCAATGATACATTCGAAACGCATACGCCCAATGGAGATACACTTTACGGCCTCGATGTGATGGTTCATCCCGATTATCGCGGTATGCGCCTGGGACGCAGAATGTATGATTACAGAAAAGAGCTGTGCGAAGAACTGAACCTGCGCGGAATTGTACTGGGGGGACGCCTGCCGAATTTCCATAAGCATCATGAGGATATGACGGCAAAGGAATATATCCAAAAAGTGAGATCGAAAGAGATCTACGACCCGGTATTGAGTTTTCAGCTCTCCAACGATTTTCACGTCAAACGGCTTGCCAAGAACTATCTTCCCGAAGATGAGGCCTCACATGAGCATGCGGCGCTGCTGGAATGGACAAATGTTTACTATGAAAAACCTTCTGATTCATCCACATTCACTCCCGAAAAATCTGTGGTACGAATGGGGCTTGTACAGTGGCAGATGCGCTCTTATAAAGGATTCGACGACCTTGTGGAACAGATTGAATATTTTGTAGACTGCGTATCGGGATACAATGCTGATTTTCTCCTCTTCCCCGAATATGTTAACGCACCTCTGATGGCGGAGTACAACAACCTGACAGAAGCGGCCGCCATCCGGAAACTTGCAGCTTACACAGACCGGCTGCGCGATACATTTGCGGAATTTGCAGTCAGCTATAACATTAATATCATCACCGGAAGTATGCCCGAAGTTCGGGAAGATGGCCTCTATAACGTCGGACATCTATGCAAACGCAACGGCGAGATTGAAAAATATGAAAAACTTCACGTCACCCCGGATGAGGTAAAAGCGTGGGGAATGAGCGGCGGAAATACTTTAAAAACGTATGAAACCGATGCCGGCCGGGTGGGAATTCTGATCTGCTACGACGTTGAGTTCCCTGAGCTTTCGCGGCTGCTCGCCCTGGATGGAATAGATATTCTGTTCGTGCCTTTCATGACCGACACACAAAACGGTTATTCCCGGGTGAGAAACTGTGCTATGGCCCGCGCAATTGAAAATGAGTGCTATGTGGCAGTTGCCGGCAGCGTAGGAAACCTGCCTAAAGTTCACAACATGGACATTCAGTACGGCCAGTCCGTAGTGTTTACGCCCTGCGATTTTGCGTTTCCAACAACGGGCATCAAAACGGAAGCAACCCCGAATACTGAAATGATGCTTATTGCAGATGTGGATCTCGGCCTTCTGAAAGAGCTCCACGAACAGGGAAGCGTTCGCATTTTACGGGACCGCCGCACCGACCTGTATGAACTCAATCGGAAAGATTCTAATTCGAAATGAACTACCTCGCTGCAAGCAGACGAGATATCAACTGTAAACCCATAACTTTTATGTTCGATATGGAGTTTATTCAGGAGTGTCCCCCGTTTAGAGGCTGTGAGAATTTACCCTCTCATTTGTAGACATTTATTATTTGTTAAGGTATGAAAGCTTGTATTGAAGCTCCCCTCCCTATCAAGTCCCGTTAGGGCGCGATAGGAGCCTGTCCGACTCTCGGCGGAAGGGGACGGGGGTGGGTCAGAAAGTCTGGGAGCTGAGAAAATGGCAGAAATCTTACTATTTTTAAGTGCATTTTCTTTGGAAAACAATTCCCTCACAGCCTCTCGAAGGGGGGCAATGGGGGATGAAATTTTGTGCTTAATAACCAATACAGGGGTATTTCTAAATTCAGAAAGTCATCCCCCCTGCTCTCTCCGTTCGCTTTCCCCCTTCGAAGGGGGACATCTATGCTTTTCCGACCCAAAGGGTCGGGATACTAAACCAGTTATGAATAATAAAACACCTGTAAACTCCGAAAAAGAATGTATACGAAACAAAATTACCGTGTTTCTGGTTAGACTATTGAGAAGTGAAACTGAAATGTTCAGAAATAATCACGGAGCGTTATGTCAATAATCAATCGGAAAGATCTGAAGTATGACTACAGCTGGTCAACTCAACCGGCATCAAAACCGAGAACGGAAGTGACCGGTAAGCGTGGCACGCCAAGTGAAATATTCCAGCGTGAGAAAGGTGAGAATGTACTCTCATTCATTAATGAATATGCCGACGCACACGATATTAAAGATAAAGAGGAAGCTTTAAGAATCGAGCGAATGCTATATGAGAAGCTGCAAAATGAGCAGATGACCCGCAGGGAAATCAGAATTTGGCTTGACAGTCAGCTTGCCAAACATGCCTGATTTTTTGCCATCAATATCACTTTAAAATATAAAAACCTCAGTTTCACCATGAAACTGAGGTTTTTTTATGTTTTGAATTCACTAAACATCTGCAGGAACTCGTTTAGTCATCGGATGAGTTTACCAAAAAATCGAGGCATGCTTAATCAATGTATGATTCATTCATGACTCATCCGATGACTTGAAACTGATTATTTACCATTACTTAGTATCGTGTCATTGATGTAGGAACGGGTATATTTGGTGCAAATCTTCACCGGATGAATTCGCTTCATCCGGTGAATTGTCCGACTTTTACATTATCCATCGCAAAAGCTGAAAGGGTAACATGTAGCCCTATCCACTCATCCGCTGACGTGAAGTCAGCGGATGAGGCTCTTTCCTTAACCCGACATATCATCATTTCATCGATAACAAGACAGTGTCTGATATCAGTTTAACTGCAGGAAGCCTCTGCGAAGGTTTCATCCCAGCACTCTCGTTCTCCGCCCGCCTGCTCAATATAGCCGGCACCTGAACTTCCATCCCAAAAGATTAAAACATCATCCATCGTATCTACCCCGCTATAGGTCAGCCAGTTATCTGTACCATCTCGCTGATAATCTACAATGAGCTGATACTCTTCTTCGGGTTCCATTATCGTTGAAGTGAAAGAGACCTGGTCATCGCCGGATACCGCCCAGTCGTATTGCAGAAACGGATCATCGGGATATTCCGGAGTATAGTATCTCCACTGGCCACTCTGTCCATCTTCCGAAACTGTACCGGTGAGCAGCTTAAATTCATCCAGGGATTCTTCCATATCATCCCAGTAGCCCGACATGTAGAGTGTCCATAACACCTGACCAGCGGACTCTTCAGCGGTAGCCCGAATGGTTAGGGATTCACCGCCTTCAGTGAAGGAGAACGTCCAGTTAAATACCCCATCCTCATATTCTGCCTGATTTTGCTGCAGAAAAGTGAAGTAGCTCATTCCGAACATCATGGACGTCTGTACATTCATTTGCGCAGACTGTGCATAACTGGATGCCAGGTTGAAAGCCTCGTATTCCGATCCGGTAACATTTTCGCCTTCAAACAGCGAGTTATCAATTTCAACCGGCTGTGCTTGCGGAAAATCAGGTGCATCTTCCGGATCGGCGCCTGTAGGAGAATCATCGCTACAGCCCGTTATTAGAAATAATGCAGTACATATTGCAAAAAGAGTGAATAAATTGATTCGAGTACTAAACATTTGTGATGATAGGGTTAGATTTCTGGTTTAATTCTTAGGATAGAACAAAGTACTGCCCCCCCATATTGATAGCGTAAAGCAAACCTTATAGCTATCAAAAAAAATTAAAACTTGTGCCGTTTATCTTTCAGAGCTTTGTAGAGCATCTCTCTTGCCCTGAAAATATGAGCCTTTACGGTTCCCAGCGGCAGATCAAGCTTATCAGAAATTTCCTGGTAGCTCAGCTCTTCGATGTGTCTCATTTCTATAACCTGACGGTATTTGTCAGGTAGATTTTCGATCGCTGTAGTTATGATTTTTTTTCTTTCACGCTTGATGATCGAACGGTCCGTTTCAGCATCCTCATCAGGCAGTTCAAACGAAAGCTCACCGTCTCGGGTTTTGATCGGTTTGTCAATAGATGTGGTCTGCAGTTTTTTCTTTCTCAGATAATCGATCGTATGATTGGTGGTAATACGATAAAGCCATGTAGAAAAAGCGTAACTGCTATTGTAAGATTCAAGATTATCAAACGCTTTTACAAACGCTTCCTGTACAAGATCTTCTACCTGTTCACTCTCTTTTACCATCCTTGATACATGATATTGCAACGGGCGCCGGTACTTTTCAGTCAGCTTCTGATACGCCTTCTGATCCCCGGAAAGAGCATTTCTGACGTAGGTTTCATCCTGAAGACTACTCTTCGATGCATCATCTCGTTGTGAATGTTGATCTTTTTCAGAATCTATAGACATTAAAAAAAAATTTCGTGATACTTATTACCGCTGCTATACGCAATAAGAGTAGACAGCAAAAACTAAATTTATTAATAAACACCATAACATAAGAATACAACTATGAAAAAACTACTTGCTATCCTATTTGTCACAGCTTTAATCTATAGCACATCACCAATTATCAATACTGCAGAGGCACAAGTTCAGGAAGGCGACTTTAAAGCTGGAGTAGGACTCGTATTTGGTTCCGGAGTTGGTTTCGGCTTTGGGAGTCTCGATAATGATTTAGGTATCCGTGCTGACGGTTATTATGCATTTACTCCGGAAATAAGAGGTGGTGGTGATTTCACTTTCTATTTCCCGAAAAGTGAAGGCAATACTGATGTGACCGTTTGGGAACTGAACTTAAACGCACATTACCTCTTCTTAGATGAAGATGGATTGATCGTTTATGCTCTTGGTGGACTGAACATTACCGGATTCTCATTTGAATATTCAGATACCTTTATGGGCTCTACTACAACAGTATCTGACAGTGATTCTGAGTTTGGCCTCAACCTCGGTGGCGGCGTTGAATATGCTCTCGATTTTGCCGATCTCTTTGCTGAAGCAAAACTCGGCGGACTTGGCGGAAACGCAAACCAGTTTGTACTTGGCGCCGGACTCCGGTTCTCGTTCTAAACCAGTAAAAACATATCAAGACAGATAAAGGCGCTCCAGAATTACTGAGCGCCTTTTTTTATTCCATAAATTTTGGATCCAGCAAAATCCCATGGCGAATTCCACCGGTTGATACCGTTATCTCTCCAACTGAAAAATAGTCCATTACCTTTGCCAGAATTATCAGCCCACCGGTAATCACATCTGCCCTGCCTGTTAAAAAAACCGGGTATTTTTTCTCTATCTTTTCTGTTTCCATCGTGCAAAACACCCCGATCATCTCTTTTACATATTCCAGAGGGAGTGTGTGGCCATTTATTCTATCAATATCATACTCCTGCAGATTCAGATGAATGCCAGCCATTGAGGTTACCGTTCCCGCTACACCTATCAGTTTTGTAATTTTTTGAGGATTTGGCTGCCAGGTTTCAAGCATTTTTCCTGCTGCTTCACTTGCGCGTTCAACCTCAGCTTTTGAGGGTGGGTTACTTTTCAAGAACCGCTCTGTGAAACGAACACTCCCCATATCCAGTGATTTCCAATCATAAAGTGCCGTTCCTATACCTGATGCAAACTCCGTGCTGCCTCCGCCAATATCGAGAACGGTACACGGAATACCTGATTCATCACCGGGCAATACTGCCAGCGCGCCGCTGTAGGTTGTACGAGCTTCATCGTCCCCTGAAAGAAGTACGGTTTCCCATCCCGTCTGCTTCCGAATCGCATCCATAAATTCTTTTCGGTTTGATGCATCCCGTACAGCACTAGTTGCCGTTACAATTACCTGTTCTGAAGTTTCGGGATAGTGATGTTCCAGTATTTGGCGATACTCTTCCAGGTTGGCAAGTACGCGTTCCTGAGCGGATAATGATAGATTTCCATTTAAATCTACTCCCTTGCCGAGCCGTGGAATTCGCTGCTCTTCCCGAATAACCGTTACTTCACCGTTTTTCAACTCTGCGACCAGTAAAAGTACCGAATTTGTACCAATGTCTATGGAAGCCCTGATCATTGCTAATTCTCTTTCTCCACCTGAAGCATGATCCACTCCTCTTCTCTCTCAAGGTGTGTAACAGATACAGGATATTTCTCAAGCTCCTCGCGGATTCGGCTTTCATCCGAGTCCAGTAATCCCGAGAGTGAAAGTATACCGTCATCAGCAAGCAGATCAATCATCTGGTTCAAAAACTCAAGTATCACGTTTCGATTGATATTGGCAAAGATAAGATCGAACGGTTTTTCATCTTCCACCTGCTCAAAACCTCCAAGCCGTATTTCAACGCGGGATTGTACCTGGTTGATCAGCACGTTTTCATCAGCATTCCGTTTGCACCACGGATCAAAATCGAATCCGATGGCATGTTTTGCACCTTTTTTGCAGGATGCAATGGCAAGAATACCGGTTCCTGTTCCCGCATCAAGAACTCTTTTATTGCTGCAATCAAGCCGGTCAATCTGTCGAAGCATCAACCGTGTGGTTGCGTGATAGCCTGTCCCAAACGACATTTTGGGATCTATTTCCAGCACGACTTTATCCTCCGGTGGTTCAGCTGTTGACCAGGTTGGCCGCACATAAAACGACCCGATAACCTGCGGCTGAATGCTCTCTTCCCAAGTGGCGTTCCAGTTCTCCTCTTCCAGATCACTCAACTCAACAAATGAAGCGTCCGGCAATGCGGCAATTAACTGCTCAATTTCTTCCCGGTGACTGTCATTAAACCGCGGTTTTTCTACATAAGCAATCAGCCGGTTCTTCTGTTGTTCAAATCCGTAGAAATCCATATCCATCAGCTCAGCGATGACATGCTCCTGGTAATGTTCTGATAATTCTATAATCAGCTTTAAATAATTCATGTCGGTATCCGGTTATAAATCAGTTCCAGTACTACATCACCAACAGCCTGCAACGTTTCCCGGTCGATGATTTCCATCGTATCGTTGTGGGTATGCCAGTAGGGAGGAAATTGAACACCGCCGCCATCTGCCGGTGTATGATGGATGATGTTAATCATAGGAATGCCTGTGAGCTGCTGAACAATGATATGATCATCGGCAACATTTCCACCCCGCTGATCCACAAAAAAGTGCCCGTAACCAAGTTCATCCCCAATTCTCCAGATTTCATTTACCAGGTTCGGGGCAAACCTCATGGAATATCCTTCTTTGGAAAAGATGGCGTTTTCACCTCCAACCATATCGAGCAAAATCCCAAACCGCGGACTATACCCCGGAACCGGCGGGTGATTTCCCCACTGTCTTGCCCCTAAAAAATAGTTATCGAGATCAGAAACTTCCCCGTAATCCTCACCATCAAAAAAGACAATATCCACGCCGATCGGCGGTTCGTTTTCTGAAAAAATCCGGGCCATTTCAAGCAGCACCCCAACTCCGCTGCCGCCATCATCCGCTCCCAGTATCGGGCTTTCCGGATCAACGGGATCTTCTTCGGCCCGTGGTCTCGTATCCCAATGCGCGGCCAGCACAATTCTGTCTTCGTGATGCACTCCAAAAGACGCCAGGATGTTAAACATCGTCAGCTCCTCACCGTAGACCTCCTGCTGAAACTCCTGAACAAACACATTGCGGTCACCGGCTACTGCTGCAAGCTGATCTCTGATATAATCTTTTGTCTGAACATGGGCACTTGAATTGGGAACCCGCGGCCCGAAATTCACCTGGTCTTCAATAAATTGATAGGCATTATCTGCGTTAAATTCAGGAACTGCCCGATCCTGCTGTTCAAATTCGAGTCCGGCTCCCTCCTCTCCGCACGACACAAAAAGCAGAACAATCAGTACAGAACTCAGAACTAATACCGGGGGGGAAATTTTCATCATTCAGGAGTTTCGATCGATCATAGTTGCAGAGGATTGCTGAACGGGGAAAACCACAACATCCATAATATTTACGTGATCCGGCCGGTTCGCTATAAATTGAACAATTTCAGCAATATCCAGCGCGGTTAATGGTTTCATGCCTTTGTAAACATCATCAGCGCGGTTATCATCACCCTTAAATCGCACATTGCTGAACTCTGTTTCTACAAGGCCGGGGGAAACCTCACTCACCCGGTTATTAGTTCCATGAAGATCTTTTTTCATAGATTGAGTTATGGCATGAACCGCATGCTTAGTGGCACAGTAAACCACCCCGCCAGGGTAGGCTTCGTGTCCGGCAATCGACCCGATGTTGATGATATGACCGCTTCCGTGTTTTTTCATGGATGGAGTCATCAAGCGCGTAATATTGAGCAGGCCTTTGACATTGGTATCAATCATTCGGTCCCAGTCATCGAAATCGCCGGCATCAACGGGATCAGTCCCGACGGCCAGTCCCGCGTTGTTGATGAGAATATCCACAGGATGAGAAATGGAATCGACGAAATCGCTGCAAGCCGTGCGATCCCGCACATCAAAAACGGAAGTATCACACTGAACCTGAAAGTTGCTTTTCAGTTCTTTGGCAAAATCAGAAAGTCTCTCTTCCCTCCGTCCGGTTAATATCAGGTTACACCCCGCTTCGGCAAAAAGTTTGGCTGCAGATTTTCCAATTCCGGAAGTTGCCCCGGTAATCACTGCCCATTTGCCTTTTAACCGGTTGGATTCATTCATATTCTGGTTATCCGTGCAGCAATTCAACAGCCCGGCCGGCCCGCAAAATATTTTGTTCTTTAAAACTGTCGGCCATAAACTGGATTCCCACCGGCAGCCCGTTGGAATGTGTTCCGGCTGGTACGCTGATTCCGCAGATCCCGGAAAGATTCGCCGAAATCGTATAAATGTCGTTCAGATACATCTGAACAGGATCATCCTGATTTTCACCCAGTTTAAAAGCGGTGGTTGGTGCGGTGGGAGAAACGATCACATCAACTTTTTCAAACGCTTCCTGAAAATCTTGCTTGATGAGGCGCCGCACTCGTTGTGCCTTTCCAAAATAGGCGTCGTAATATCCCGCACTCAGAACATAGGTTCCGAGCAGAATTCGGCGTTTCACTTCGGTACCGAAACCCTCGGTTCTGGAGTTTTTATAGAGTCGGATAAGCGGAGAATCTGCTTTTGCAATCGATTCAAGCAGCTCTTCGTGCTCTTTGCCGGTGGCTACTTCAAGACGTTTTTCCAACGCAATCTGCTCTTTTTTCAGCTCTTCTTCCACCTGGTCAAAATCTGCGCGGTGGCCGTATCGAATTCCGTCATAGCGCGCAAGATTACTGGATGCTTCCGCTGTCGCCAGGATGTAATAGGTCGCGATAGCGTATTCCGTATGCGGTAAATTGATTGGAACCAGTGAATGTCCTTCAGCTTCCAGACTTTTCAGATGATCTTCCACGACTGACCGGACTTCAGAATCAAGTCCATCTCCAAAATACTCATCCGGCACACCTATCGTTAATTTCTCAGTGTTCTCGAGCGCCTTGCTATACTCCTCTACCGGTTCATCGGCTGTGGATTGATCCATCGGATCACTTCCCGCAAGTTGTTCAAGCATCAGAGCTGCGTCCATAACACTATTTGTAAACGGCCCGATGCAATCAAAGGAAGATGCATAAGCCACGAGTCCATATCGCGATACCCGTCCATAGGTTGGCTTCAGCCCTACAACGCCGCAATACGACGCAGGCTGACGAATGGATCCGCCCGTATCCGACCCGAGTGACATGCTGCTCATCCCTGCAGCTACAGCCGCTGCACTGCCGCCACTGGATCCGCCGGTTACATGATCTGTGTTGTGTGGATTCCTTGCCGGTCCGTGAATAGAGTTTTCAGTAGATGATCCCATCGCGAATTCATCCATGTTGGCTCTGCCCAGGAAAAGTGCATCTTCTGCCGCGAGTTTATCAATCACAGTAGCATTATATACACTCTCAAAATTTCTGAGGATATTGCTTGAGCAGGTAGTTTTCTTCCCTTTTTCACAGATCAGGTCCTTTACGGCCACAACAGAACCGGCCAGCTTGCCGGCACTTCCCTCTTTTATTTTCTCCTGAATTCTGCCGGCCTGTTCAAGAGCATCTTCTTTATCCAAAGATACGATCGCATTTACCGAACTGTTATTTGAATCAATCGATTCAATGTATTGTTCAACTATTTCCTGCAGGGTGGTTTTTCCTGCTGAAAGCTCATCCTGAGTCGTGAGCAAATTCTTCATGTAATAACCGTCGGTTTATTTATCTGAGTTAGATTCTGATTCAGTTTCCTTAGAAGGTCGCGCTGAGGCTGAATTTTTAATATCATCAGCACCTTTATCTATCTCCTTTTTGATATCATCCGAAGCCTTTCGAAACTCCTGGATACCCTGACCAATACCTCGGGCCAGCTCCGGAATTCGTTTAGCTCCGAACAGAAGGAGTATTATCATAACAATAATTACAATCTCAAAACCACCGGGCATACCCATAATTATCTGCATTTATGTATTTTTTAATATTTAGTTCTGTTAAGATAAAAAATATTTCATAGACCTTTTGAACACCTGGCAAAAAAAAGTGTACCTTTGTGATCCTTTTTTATTTGCATTTGTCATCAACAAACAGTTTATAACAGTCGAAATAAGTTTTACCATAAACCGTTAAAGAGATTAGAAAATTATGATTTGGACAGTAGAATTGGCAGCCGTATTAGATGAAGCCCCATTCCCAGCCACTCGGGAAGAGTTAATTGAATGGGCTGAACGAACCGGATTGCCGCAACAGGCTATTGACAATCTATACGAACTGGATGAAATCGCGGAAGGCGAGGATACGATCTACGAAGGCATAGAAGATATCTGGCCCGACTATATCCGTAAAGAAGACTTTTTCCATGGAGAAGAGGATGAAGGCTTCGATTACGACGATGTTTAACCCCATTGTTTCATCTTCATCACAACTTACTTTTTAAATTCCCGGGCTTGAATTTTGTCCACATTGTTACATATGAGACATTTTTTTATAAGCTTGGGTCTTCCAGTTCTTCTATTTTTTGCATTTCAGATTACCCCCGATAATGTATCCGCTCAGAACACCAGTTCTTTGGACCAGGATAATACGGAGAGCGAAAAAGTAGTTCGCGTGATCCGTTTTTCGGGCAACCGGGATGTGCGGAACGGCACACTGCGAACACTGGTGCGTACCGATAATAACCGGGAATTCCTGGGAATTCCCCGTTTCACTCCCTGGTATTATCTGTGGCGCGTCTTCAGAGTGGGTGAATCTCCGGCTTATCTCGATCGGGAAATGGTGGGCAATGATATTGAACGTATCGAAGTCTATTATGAAAATCTGGGGTATTTCGAAGCTTCTGTCGATACCTCTATAATCGAATACAGAGAAAACCGGGTCGAAGTATCATTTATTATTGATGAGGGGCCACGTTCCGAAATCAATACCGTATCCTACACCGGGTTGCCGGAGTTTGATAACCCCGACAGGATTCCGGGGTTTCTTGGCGACAGCGAGTTTGCAGGTGATTTTCTGAACGACTCCACTTTTGCAGTAAATGAACCCTATGAAGTGCAGAAACTGCGACGGGAACAGACACGTATCGTCAATTTTTTAAAAAATCATGGATATGCTGCCGTTCAGCGGGACTCGGTGAGGGCGCTGGCAAAACCAGTTGACGACGATCCCAACGCCTATGATATTTTATTTTCGATTCGCCCTGGTTCCTTTTATACATTTGGAGATGTACATATTACATTGAGCGGCCCCGAAGGCGAGGGGAACTTCGATCAGTCGGAAGAATTTAGCGGTGAACCCTACACAACTTCAGGCCATACGATTTATATAAGCAAAGAAAGTAGCGCGCAGACCCGGTTCAGCTTGCTAAATGAACAAATTCGGTATACACCCGGAGAGATGTTTGATCAGTCAGCGTACCTTAGAAGCGTCAATTCATTTCAAAACCTTGGAATGCTCCTGACCAACCGCTTTGCTTTAAGTGAGGAAGGAAGTGCCCCCGATTACTCCCGGTCAGATATCCCCACCTACTTTGATCTGCAAACCATTCCTAAACACTCCATTCGGGCAGAATTTTTTGGGATGCGCCGTTACGGTTTTGGTACAGGTGTTGGGTTGAATTACAATAACAACAATCTGAGAGGCCGGGCGGATAATCTCACCCTGGGGATAAATACCAGTCTCGAATACGTGACATCCAATACGCTCAGTGAAATTTCTCCCATCGATGAAGAAACCGGCGAACGTTCACAGACGGGATCTACAATTTTTCAGAGCTACGAGGTGAGGGCAGAATATACCGTTCCGCGCCTGAATTTTCCATTCCAGGTTTTTCGGGATCGTTCCTGGGTGCGCAGCGCACGTACCCGTTATGCACTATCCTACAGCCAGAGCAACCAGCTCTTTTTTGATATAAACTCCGATATTCGTTTTAACACCCGGTACGAAATAACACATTCCGACAGGTTCACCAGTCTCTTTGACTTAATTGAGATGGATATTATTGATACAGATCCATCCTCACAATTTTTGCAAAACCTCGAAAACCAGTTTGGCGAGCAATCTATTGTTCTGGCACGAATTAATGAAGATTTTCGGCCACAGTTTTCATCCATCATCCGCTACACGCTCAGAAACCGAAATACAAATCTGATCAAAAGAAATTTTGGTTATTCAAGCGAGTTTTCAGCCGCAATTGGCGGAAATGTGCCCTATCTGCTCGACCGATTTGTATTCAGTCCGGGTGAAATTAAGCAAACGCTGCCATCCCCTTTTGGCATATCTTCAAATGCACTATCGTACAGTCGTTTTCTGAAGTTTTCAGCAGATTACAGACGTTATTTTGATCTGACCGACAATACCGTATTTGCACTGCGTGGTTTTGCTGGTTTTGCACAGCCAATTTTTGACAGTGAAAGCATACCGCTGAACCGACGCTTTTTTGCCGGTGGCAGCAACGATATTCGCGGATGGAACCCATTCAGACTCGGGCCCGGCTCAATTAGTCCGGATGAAGTTCGGGTACCCGGTGGCGAGGTAAAACTGGCAGCCTATAAAGAATTACGCCAAATTTTTATGCGTGATGTCTTAAATGCACAATGGCATGTGGCATGGCACACCGATGCAGGAAATGTGTGGTATGGTCCGCGAAGCTCACTGCTGGATGATGATGGCAATGAACTCCTGAATGATGGCAGATTTTATATTGACCGCTTTTATAATCAAATTGCTGTAGGCTCAGGTTTTGGCCTGCGGTTAGACTGGGAATTCATTGTTGCCCGTTTCGACTTCACATTCAGAGTTCACGATCTCGACAGGGGATGGTTTGAGAACCGGAGAGGATATTTCAGTTTCGGTATTGGTCACTCATTTTAAATCAACAGTTTATGTTTAATAAAAACCAGTTCAATAAACTAAAAAATCAGACACAAATGATCTTTCAGTCCACATTTCTGAAAGATCTTTCATCCACAGAAAGGTACGAGTTCTTGCAGCTCTGCCATCGCAGAAAATATAATAAAGGAGAATTCATCTACTATCAAAATGACCCCGGTACGGGAATGTATTTTATTGAGGATGGATCCGTGGATTTAATCGTATCGAACAGCCAGGATGATACAAATACTGATTCTATCTCATTTAAACTCGAACCACCAGATAGTTTTGGCGCACTCTCTATCGGGTACGATCTGCGCAGGCTTTCATCAGCGAAATGTCTGACTGACTGTACCCTGCTCGGCTTTTTCAATCCCGATTTTGAAACTTTAAAAAAACGAAATCCAGGAATTGCGGTAAAATTTCTCGAAAAACTGAGCACCATCGCCATGCAGCAGCTTGAACGCACTGTTCGGGAACTGGAATCGGTTACAAGCACCCAACATGTTTTTTCCATTCAGTTTGAAACATATTATGCGCGTTCCAGAAATGAAACTGAATCTAATCCTACTGAAGAATAACAGAATCTATGGCTTTAAAAAAAGGAACGGTAACAGAACTCGACATCGAATCAACCGCTTTTAAAGGGAAAGGAATTGCCAAAGTCGACGGGCTGGCCGTTTTTGTGCCGGGAACGGCTCCGGGGGATAAAATCAAAGCGATGATCACCCGGAAAAAGAAAAGTTTCCGGGAAGCGAAAATTCTTGAAATCCTGGAACCATCCCCTTTAAGAATTGATCCGCTTTGTTCTCACGCAAATACCTGTGGCGGGTGTACCTGGCAGCATATCCCCTATGAGAAACAGATCGAATTCAAAGAGCAGCATGTTCGGGATCACATCACCAGGATCGCCGGTCTGGACGAAAGTATCGTTCAGCCCATCATCGGGTGTGATCAGCCTTTTTACTACCGCAATAAAATGGAGTATAGTTTTGGCACACGCCGCTGGCTGACCGAAGCAGAAATAAACATAGATGAATATGTAGATGACAGCGCCTTTGCCGCAGGTATGCACGCACCGGGGCGATACGACAAAATTCTGAATTTAAACGAATGCCACCTACAGGAGAAAGTTTCATTTCAGCTGCTGGATACGGTGAGAGGCTTCTGCATCGAAAATGGAATTGAAGCGTTCAACACACATAAAAATGAAGGATATATGCGCCATCTGGTGGTCAGAACTTCCGGCCATACGGATGACCTGATGGTGAACCTGGTAACATATCGCGATGAACCGGACGTTGTGGAACGGCTCGCAGACTTGCTGTTAAAAAAATTTCCACAGATTACAACAATTGTCAATAACGTAAATGATCAGCCCAACCCAACAGCCGTGGGCCGATTTGAACATGTAATTCACGGCCCCGGATATATTGTTGATCATATTGGCAGCCATTCGTTTAAAATCCACGCGAATGCTTTTTTCCAGACCAACACACTTCAAGCCGAAAAACTCTACTCCGTGGCGCGCGATTATGCGGGTTTAAACAACGGAGGTCATCTTTTTGATCTCTATTGCGGGGTCGGCACATTGTCTCTTTATATGGCGGATAAAGCAGATAAAGTAACCGGAATTGAAATTGTTGATGTGGCTGTAGAAAATGCACGATTCAATGCCAGCGAAAACGGCGTTAAGAATGCCGAGTTTGTCCTGGGAGATATGAAAGATACGTTTAATGATGACTTCCTTGAAAAGAACGGCCGGCCGGACTGCATCATCACCGATCCCCCCCGTTCCGGAATGCACCCGGATGTGGTTGATCAACTTTGTAAACTGGATGTGGACCGAATGGTATACGTTAGCTGCAACCCGTCCACGATGGCGCGTGATTTAAAAACGATGAAAGAGTATTACAACGTGGAAAGCGTTCAGCCGGTGGATATGTTTCCACAAACCTACCACATTGAAGCTGTAACGAGACTGACAAAAAAATAGAAGATTCTTCATTTTTGCGGATTTAGATTATTTAGTTCATATCGAAAATCACGCAACGCCCGGAACGGTTTATCGGTTTAAATAACCTCGTACCGAAGGATGATTCCCCGGGCACCGGCTTTGAGGACATACCCTCATCATAATTTGCATATACAACTGACATACTCAATTTCCACATTCACTACATGAGAAGAGCCATTGTTATAGGGGCGGGAATTGGCGGACTCGCCGGTGCGGCACTACTGGCATCAAAAGGTTTCCAAACGATTGTTTTTGAAAAGAACGCTTCGGCTGGTGGTAAAATGCAGCAGGTGGAGTCAAAAGGCTATCGGTTTGATACTGGCCCAAGCCTCTTCACAATGCCGTTTATCCTTGAAAATCTCTTTGAACAGTGCGGGAAAAATGTTCGGGATTATCTGCAATGGCAAGAGCTCTCCCCTCTTTGTAAATATTTCTATAAAGATGGCGTGGTGTTCAACAACTATTCTGATCGCCTCAAAACAGCACGGGAGATTGAGCAGTTCGCCCCGGAAGATGCAGTTGCCTACAACTCATTTCTTAACTACTCTGAGGATCTCTACTCCCGTACAGCAGATGCATTTCTTTTCAACCCCCTGTACGATCTGTCTGATCTTAAATCGTTGAATTTTACTGATTTTTTAAAAATTGATGCCTTCTCCACGGTATCGGAGCGAATCGATCAAACGTTTTCATCGCCCTATCTGCGTCAGTTTTTTAAGCGATTTACAACTTACAACGGTTCATCACCCTTCCAGGCGCCGGCCACTCTCAATGTGATTCCACACGTTGAACTGAACCAGGGCGGATATTACGTCGATGGCGGGCTTTATTCCATCGCACGCGCACTGCAGAAACTATGTGAAGAGCTTGGCGTCACATTCCGATTCAATACACAGGTTGATTCTATTGCTGTAAAAAACAGGTCCATTCAGGGGATAAAAACATCGCAAGGCCAATTTGAAGCGTGTGATATTCTTTTTTCAAACTCCGATGCGACAGATACTATCTGCAATCTGCTGCCGCAATCATCACTGCCTGTTCGCAAGCGGGAAAAGCAGTCGCGAATTGAGCCCTCTTGTTCCGGATTTGTCCTGACGCTGGGCTGCAACCGTATCTGGGAACAATTGGTGCACCACAACATCTTTTTTTCCGGAAATTACAGGCAGGAGTTTACGGATATTTTTGAAAATCAGAAGATGCCGGATGATCCAACCATTTATGTTGCCAATACTTCATATACAGACACAGATCACGCCCCGCCCGGATCTTCAAACCTTTTCATCCTGGTAAATGCGCCATTTATGAATGGAAAGCAGGATTGGAGTCAAATCAAAAAAGAGTACCGGACGTTCATCATTGAAGAACTGGAAAAGCGGGGATTAGAAAATCTGAGCGGTTCTATTGACTATTCAGAAGTAATAGGCCCTGACGATTTCTATGAAAAATATCGTTCAAATCGCGGAAGTATTTACGGAACATCCTCAAACAGCCGGTTAGCAGCATTCCTTCGTCCGCGAAACAGCCTCAAAGAGATCGACAATCTCTATCTTGTGGGGGGCAGCACCCATCCCGGCGGAGGAATTCCGCTGGTTATCCAATCAGCCTTTAACGCCATTCAGCTTTTGGAGCGTTCAAAGCGCTGACCTCCGGAATTCTTATTGATAACACTCTGAGGTTAAAATCCACGTTGTCATTCAACGTATCACCCGCTATCTTCTGACCCATGGCTCCAAAAAAGATTTCAAATACCGAAAAAACGATTCTCAGAGAATTAATTTTCATAGAATCATTCTCGCATCTGCTCGAAGAAACCGGCTACACATACGGAACTCTTCGTGATGAGTTGATCAATTTGATAAATCGCGGATATATTGATGTGTATTCAGAGGATGGCTCGCATTCGGTATCTCCGTTTTACGATTCTGACAATATCCAGCAATTTCAATTTCAGGCCACTAAATCGGGGCTTAAAACGATCCAGAACTATGCAGTTTGAAACAACTATCGGTGAATCCATTTTTGATGTGCTTCTGAACCTGAAAGAGTCAGAAGCTGAAATCAATGATCAGCAGATCGATTTTGAAATTGTGGAACAGAATGAGCTGCAGATTATTTTCAGAACCGGTCACCAGTTACATACCATCAGCAATATTTCAGTTGATAACGGCACAATTGAGTGCACCGTCGACGGAAAGTGGATCACAGCCCAAATCAAAAATGAGCAACAGCTGCTATTGGAACGGCTTGGATTTAAAACCAACGCTGAAAAGTCGGTCGGCTCGCTGGAGGCACCGATGCCGGGTAAGATTCTCGAACTGCTGGTTGAAGAGGGTGCCGAGGTTGAGCTTGGAGACCCCGTGGCAATACTGGAAGCGATGAAAATGGAGAATGAGCTGAAGGCTCCCTGTGCAGGAACAATCGCAGAAATTTCTGTTACAACTGGTACAAACGTAGAAAAAAACCAACTTTTGATTGAAATAAAACCCCGTGGATAAATTTATTATTGAAGGCCCTGCTCCGTTGCAGGGTAGTATTCCAATCAGCGGATCAAAAAATGCGGCACTTCCCCTGATGGCTGCGGCAATTTTAGGCGATTCCCCGAGCAGCATCTCCCTTGTTCCCAAACTCAAAGACATTTACACATTCAATAATGTGATTCGGGTAACCGGCACAGCGGTTGATTTCAATGAGGATGAAAACAGACTGACAATCGACCCATCCAATCTTGGCTTCCCGGAAGCCCCATACGACCTGGTCCGGAAAATGCGGGCATCATTCTACATGCTTGGTGCGCTGATGGGCCGTACGGGTGATGCAAAAGTATCTCTGCCGGGCGGATGCGCGTGGGGGCCGAGGCCTGTTGACCTTCACCTAAAGGGAATGGAAGCGATGGGTGCTGAAATCACCCTCGAAAAAGGGTATGTCTTTGGTTCATTTCCGGGAGATTCAGTACCCGGTGGCGAATATACTCTCGAGCCGAGCAGTGTTGGTGCTACTGTAAATTTAATCCTTGCTGCCGTACGCCGTGCCGATAAATTTGTAATTCACAACGCAGCAAAAGAACCGGATGTGGTTCTGCTCTGTTCCATGCTTACAAAAATGGGGGCTAATATTGAGGGTGCCGGCACCGGAACCATCACAATCAAAAAAGCCGATGCCTTGAAAGGCGTTGAATTTTCAAACGACCCGGACCGCATTGAAACCGGCACGTTTATGATTGCAGCAGCCATGCACCCGGATTCTGAGATTACTTTAACCGGCTGCAAACCGGAAGACCTCGGCTCGTTCCCAAAAACGCTCTCAAAAACCGGCGCTTCTGTACAAATTAATGGGTCGGAAATTAAAGTGAAAGCTCCGGATACCATCAAACCGGTTTCTGTCACAACCAAAATCTACCCGGGTTTCCCCACCGACCTCCAGGCTCAGTGGGCTACCCTGATGACACAGGCTGATGGCGAAAGCACAGTTACCGAAACAATCTATTTCGACCGTTTCAGTTATGTTCCGGAGTTGAAGCGGCTGGGTGCGAGCATCTCACTTGAAAAAAATCGGGCTACGATCAATGGTGGCAAGAAACTCTCCGGCACGTCGGTTATGAGTACAGACCTGAGGGCGAGTGTCAGCCTGGTGCTGGCTGCTATGGTCGCAAATGGCCAGTCTGAGGTATTGCGCATTTATCACCTCGACAGAGGGTACGAAGACCTTGAGCAGAAACTTAGCGGTCTCGGCGCTTCCGTTACCCGTGCAGATGACTAATCATTTCACACTCGTGCATCTTTTAACCGTTTGATGTTGCATTGAAATCAGCAAATAGAGGAAATAAAAGATCAACGTTTAAATATTACTACAATTAGGTTATATTACCTTAATTGCATGATTCTTCAATAAGTTTTACACTTTAGAATATAAGTCATTGTTTTACAGCACTTTAAGTTTACTATTTCAACCCTTGATTTACCTGCATGCAGCGGTCTGCCGCTCATCAGGCTCATCTGTTTGTAATCCAGGCATTTCTTCAGAATCATCAGTTTCCTTTTCAAGTAGAAATTATAACTACGTTACAGCTTCTCTGTTGACAGGAGAAAGTTTGATCGCACGCCACACTACAACAGCTGAGAGCGTGTGCCACCTTTGTTCGCCTGATTTGAAAGATTGCGAGAAGCTGCTGGCGAAACCTTTTTTAGCACATGAAAAACCAAATTATTATCCACTCATCGGGCAAACAAACCCGGGTAGCGCTTTTAGAGAACGGAGAATTAGCGCAAATATTTATAGAATCAGAAGATAACCAGCGAACCGTAGGTGACATCTATCACGCCCGCGTTCACAAAGTAATGAGTGGAATTCGTGCCGCATTTATTGATGTGGGCATGGAAAAAGATGCATTTCTTCACTTTTCTGATGCCGGCGACCACCTCGGTTCCTACATAAAAATGATGAACGGGGAGAACAGCATCCCCCGAAACGCCAGCAAAGAGCTCGAAAAATTTGATAAGCTTTCCAACTATGATAAGCAGATGCTCGCCGGTAAGATGCTTCGCAGCGGCCAGAATCTGCTCGTTCAAATTGTAAAAGAACCGATCGGGTCGAAAGGGCCGCGAGTCTCTACAGATATTACCATAGCCGGACGTTTCCTGGTTTTGATTCCAATGGGCGAGTATATCGCTTTATCCAAAAAAATCAATAACAATAAAGAACGCCGCCGCCTGAAAGGCATCGTGGGATCGATGCTCCCTGAAGGGTTTGGAGTGATTGTTCGAACAGTAGCGCAGGGTCAGACCAAGGAAGTCATCGAAGAAGATATGCGCGCTGTTCTGACGAAGTGGGATAAGATGCTCAATAAACTTGAGGAGTCCTCCCCTCCTACGCGTCTCTATAAAGATCTGGATATCACGGAAAGTCTGATTCGCGATCTTTTTGCAAAACATTACGACCGTGTTCTGATTGATGACACACAGCTTTACAAAGAGATTAAGAGCTTTGTGTCGCAGATTGCCCCGAAAATGCTGCCGAATGTAGAACTTTACAAAGGTCGCGATCATATTTTCGATAGTGTGGGAATCGGAAATGATGTGAACTCTATTTTTAGTCCGCGTGTGCGGATGCCATCCGGCGGATACCTGATTTTTGAGCAGACCGAAGCAATGTATGTTGTGGATGTAAACTCCGGGCCCTATGCAGCCAAGCAGAACCAGGAGGATAACTCCCTGAAAACCAATCTTGAAGCTGCCCGTGAAATCGCCAAACAACTACGCCTGAGAGATATTGGCGGCATTATTGTTGTTGATTTTATTGATTTGAGAAGCGATAAAAACCGAAAGAAAATTTATGACGAGCTCAAAAAAGAGTTCAAAAAAGATCAGGCAAAAACCAATATCCTCGGGATGAGTGATTTTGGCCTGGTCCAAATTACACGCCAGCGCATCCGGCCAAGTGTGGTGAATTCCGTATCCAAAGTTTGCCCTATGTGTGGCGGAACCGGCTCTGTTGTCAGCCAGGATACGATCGTTACAGACATCGAGAGCTGGATCAGCAAGCTGAAATACAGCACAAAATATCGTGCGGTCGAGATTTACATCAACCCGTTCCTCAACTCCTTCCTCACAAAAGGGCTGATGAACCAGCGCGTGAAATGGATGATGAAATATAAGATGAGAATTGTTCTGGTTCCCGATGAGAACATCTCACTCAACGAATTTAAAGCTACACTTGCCGGTTCGGAACTCGACATCACCGATGCAGTACTAAGAGATGAACCGATTGATAAAATTCTGGAAGCTCATGAGGTAAAACTCGATGATATTAGCCAGGAAGAGAAGCGAAAAGAGAGCCTGGATTACTATTCCAAAGACGATAAAAACGGGAATGGTAAGGGCGGTGGAAACCGATCATCACGGCAAAAACGACCGCGACCCAGCCGGCAGAATTAATTGAATATTTATAACCAGATTTAAGCATTTTTTATAATGACTGACCTATCGAAACTACACGCAACTACTGTGTTGGGTGTAGCACATAATGGAGAAGTTGCCATTGGCGGAGACGGCCAGGCAACTCTCGACAAAACAGTAATGAAATCAACTGTCCGAAAAGTTAGAAAACTGCAGGATGGTAAAATACTTGCAGGTTTTGCCGGTTCAACAGCCGATGCCTTTACACTCTTTGAACGGTTTGAAGAGAAACTCGGCAGTTACAATGGACAGCTGCAGCGAGCAGCTGTTGAACTCGCCAAGGAGTGGAGAAAGGATAAATATCTGCAAAAACTGGAGGCGCTCCTGGTTGTTATGGATAAAGATACCTATCTGCTGATATCCGGCCAGGGCGATGTCATAGAACCGGATGACCAGATACTTGCTATTGGAAGCGGCGGATCTTTTGCACTTGCCGCTGCTCGTGCTTTGAAAAAAAATGCACCAAACCTCAGCGCCAAAGAAATTGTTGAGAAATCACTGAATATAGCTGCCGACATTTGCATCTATACGAATCATAATCTGACCATTTTAGAACTCGAGTAGTACCTATGGAACTGATAACACAACAAGGTTTAACACCACGACAAATTGTAGCCGAACTCGATAAATATATTATCGGGCAGAAAGAGGCTAAACGTTCGGTTTCTATTGCACTTCGAAACCGCTGGCGTCGTTTAAATTCCGAACCCGAAATCCGGGAGGAGATCATTCCAAATAATATTCTGATGATCGGCCCAACCGGTGTCGGTAAAACGGAGATTGCGAGAAGGCTGGCTAAGCTTTCTGGCGCGCCATTTGTGAAAGTGGAAGCATCAAAATTTACCGAAGTGGGTTACGTAGGCCGCGATGTGGAATCTATGATCCGCGATCTTACAGATATTGCCGTAAACATGGTAAAACTGGAGATGCAGGAGCGCGTTAAAGAGAAAGCCAAAAAAATCGTAGAAGACAAAATTCTTGATATCCTGATCCCGCCTGTAAAAAACAGGAAATCACCCAGCAACTCAACGGCTGGTGAAGTTGGATTTAATCCCGATAAAGCCTCAGATGAAGAACTGAATGAACGAACCCGCGAACGGTTCCGGGAGAAGCTGAAAAATGGCGAACTGGAAGACAGGAATATCGAAATTGAAGTAGCTTCCAAAAAAACACCCATGATGCAGGTATTTGGCCCGCAAGGCATGGAAGAGATGGGATTCAACCTGCAGGATATGCTTGGCAATATGGCCAAAGGCAATAAAAAATCGAAACGCACCATGCCAATCAGTGAAGCACGGGAAATTATGCTCGACCAGGAAGCTGAAAAACTGGTTGATCACGAAGCTGCCGTGCAGGAAGCGCTGGAACGTGTTCAAAACCAGGGAATCGTTTTTATTGATGAAATTGATAAAGTAGCCGAAAGCTCCAGCAGCAGCGGGAAAAGCGGCGGCCCGGATGTAAGCCGACAGGGAGTTCAGCGAGATCTTCTTCCCATTGTGGAGGGCAGCACCGTCTCTACCAAACACGGAATCGTCAAAACCGACCACATTCTGTTCATCGGTTCAGGAGCTTTTCATGTATCGAAACCATCAGATCTGATCCCAGAACTCCAGGGGCGTTTCCCGATTCGTGTGGAACTCAGTTCTCTCACCGAAGAGGATTTCTACAAGATTCTAACGGTCCCTAAGAATGCATTAACCAAGCAGTACCAGGCGATGCTTAAAACGGAAGGAGTTACGGTTAATTTTGACGAAGAATCGATTCGTGAAATCGCCCATATTGCTGCTGAAGTAAATCAGCAAGTGGAAAATATCGGTGCACGCCGGCTTCACACCATCCTTTCTTCACTGCTCGAAGAACTTCTGTTTGCCGTACCGGACGATATTGGCAGCGGTACGATCGACATCGATAAATCGTATGTCAACAAACAGCTTTCGGGACTTGTGAAAGACAAAGATTTGAGCCATTTTATTTTGTAAAATAAATTAACATGGAAACGTTTTTATCTCACGTTGGTTAATATACACAATGATCGATCCCTCGGCACCGTTAGTTCCATGAATTCAAAATATCATTTATGTCTCTGAAAAAATTTATTGCTCCACAGCTCATCATTCTACTTCTGTTATCCGGTATATGGCTTGCAGGAGCGGATAACATAGTTATATCAAATGATACGGATCAAAAAAATCTGCACAAATACATGCAGGTTCAGAGACGGGTAATGGATAACTATTTTGGCGAAACGCATCTCGACCGGCTCTTTGAGCGAAGTATTCTCGGGCTGGTATATGCCATGGAAGATTCTTCGCTTGCCCTCGAAAATACACCGATCGATACAACGTTTATGGATTTGGAAATCCGCAATCTTCGCGACTCATACAATCGTTTTGAAGACGCATATTTATATATCGCGAATAATTATCCTGATAAAAACATGGATAAGCTCACCGAACGGGCAATCCGTGAAATGCTAAAAGAGCTTGATCCGCACTCCGTATACATCGAACCGGAAGACAGTGATCGCATTCAGGAGAGTTTTGCGGGTAAATTTCAGGGGATCGGTATCCAGTTTAACATCATCCAGGATACGATTACGGTTATTTCACCCATTTCGGGCGGCCCCAGCGATCAGCTTGGAATTATGTCGGGTGACAGAATTATTAAAATTGCTGATAGCAGCGCAATCGGTTTTAACAACGAAGACGTGATGAGAAGCCTTCGCGGTGAAAAAGGAACCGAAGTTAAAATTGAAGTTCTCCGGCCTCGCAGCAGCACGCCAATCACCTATCGCATCGTACGTGATGATATCCCCATAACGACCCTCGATACGTACTACATGCTCGATGATAACACCGGGTACATTAAAATTAACCGGTTTGCCGCGACCACACACGAAGAGTTTCTGTCTGCCGTAAACGACCTGAACAGCAAAGGAATGGAAAAACTTGTGCTCGATATGCGCAATAACCCGGGAGGCTATCTCAGCCAGGCGATTGCAATTTCGGAGGAGTTTTTCCCAAGTGGTACGAGGCTGGTATCCACGGAAAGCCGGCATTCGCGATTCAACTCTGAAGTTGATTCAAGACGGGACGGTCTGCTGAAAGATATGCCTGTGATTGCTCTTGTAAATCAGGGGTCCGCATCGGCGAGTGAAATCGTTAGCGGGGCACTGCAGGATCACGACAGAGGACTTGTCGTGGGACGACGAACTTTTGGAAAAGGTCTGGTACAGCAGCAGTATGAGCTGGTGGATAACAGCAATATCCGTGTAACCATCTCAAGATATCTCACCCCTTCCGGACGATTGATTCAAAAACCGTTCGATAACGGTAACGAAGATTATGCATACGAAATTTACCACCGCACAACCGATGCTTCGGTAGATGCGACTACGTTTAAGGATGACGTGCCCGATTCACTACGGTTTTCTACGCGATCTGGGCGTACGGTCTTCGGTGGCGGCGGCATTGTACCCGATTATATAGTTCAGGAAGATACCACCATCTCCGGCGAAGTTTTCAATTTCCTGCTTGCCAACCGTATCGAATTTAACTTTGTACGCGACTACCTGGATGAACGCGGCGATGAGTTCCGCGCAGAATGGGAAGATGATTTTGAACGATACAGAACGGATTTCGAATGGAGCCAGGATGATAAAGACCTGTTGCTTTCCATGATGAAAGAACATGGAATGGAATTCGATAACTCTCTCGATAGTCCAAATATTGAAGATGAAAAACTCTATATCTCCGAGGCTAAATATGAGGAGCTTCTCTGGATAAATCTCGGAAGAATGAAAGCTGAAATGGCTCGTCAGGTATGGGGTAATGAAAAGTTCTATCCCATTACCAACGACTATTTTAACGAAACTCTCACCCAGGCAATGAAACTATGGGATGAAGTGGATAAAATTACTTCAGACTACGCAAGTTCCACGCCCTGACAGGCTTCACAATCCGTTCCGGAATGCGGTATCAGATCTCATTCCGGAACTCTGATTGATGTCCAAATCTTGAAGCCATAACCATGGCAGCAGTTTCGGCTCTCAGCCTGTATTCTCCCAGTTTAAGCCTGTATGCGTCTCTATCTGCCAGTTTAGCTTTTTCATTTTCCGACAACCCTCCTTCCGGTCCTACAACCAGTAATAAACGCTGCATCTCTTTTGAAATCACCGGGGAATCATCAGATCCATATTGGTCTGCGTGAATGATTTGAGTCGAATGATCTTCACCTGATAACAAGTCAGGAAGTGAATTCACAATCATTATCGCAGGAAGAAAAACCCGAAGCGACTGTTTCATAGCGCTTTGAACTGTTGCCTCTACCCTGTCCGACCGCACGTTAAATTTCTCAGAGTGATCTCCCCTGAACAACAAAATCTCAGATACACCCAGCTCCACCGCTTTCTCAACTGCAAACTCAAGCCGATCTCTTTTTTTGATCAGTCCAAGCGCCAGCGCAATCTCCGGATTCGGTCGATCAAACGTCTCTTTATCCTCTGTCTCAATGGTAACACTCCGTTTGTCACTCTTTTTGATTATGCCGGTGTAACGAGACCCGATACCGTCAGTCACCACAATCTTTTCTCCCGTTCCTTTATGCAGTACTTTTGATACGTGAGATGCCTCCTGGCCCGTTAACTCAATTCGGTTGCCGTTAATCTGATCAGGAGATGCGTAGAACTGATTCATTGAATGTGTTTTTATTCTGCGGATGAAAACAGGGAGCCGGGATCAAATTCCGTTTCACCTGTCTTTAGCATTCGCTCAAGATAAGGTTCACACAAACGGCAATTAACAGCGCAAATTTCCCGGTCACGGAGTTCTTCTACGGTTTTGATTGACAGACGCCGCGCATCTGCCAGAACCTCTTCAAACCGAATATTACTGCAAATACACCGGTTGACCTTTCCCATTTTATGAGGGTTGCTTGAAATGTTTTCCAAGTTTCAAGCCCTGCCCCTGGTAATTGCTTTTGATCGACGATCCATATACAAAATCGGGATTTTCCATGTTCGGCTCGAACCGCATACTGCAAAAGGTCTGACCATCCTCAATCAGGAACGGAACGTCGTGTGAGCGAACTTCCAGTACCGCCCGGGCTCCCTTATCAGAAACCGCTCCGCCAAATCCGCTGTCAAAAAATCCGGCATAGTGCGTCCGGAGTTCTCCGGAACCAGTATCATAAGCGATCATTTCGGCAGCCAGGTGTTTTGGTATCCGGCAGCGTTCACGGGAGGCGAAAATATAGAACGCCTCCGGCTCAAGGATCAGGTGATCTTCATTAGTTGCATAAATCGGCTCCCAGAAATCTGAAATTTCGTAATGGTTGATTTGGTCGAGGTCAATCAGGTCGCGATGTTTTTTTGCTTTGTAGCCAAGTATATCATCCGATTCAGCCTGAAGGTTCACGCTCATAAAAAGTCCGTTATTCACTTTCACCTTATCCATCGGAAGAGGCGACCCATCAGAATGAAAAAGAAGCGGATCAGCACCATGCACGCGAAGAAGCTCCTCATCAGATAAAACCTGCAGACCGTGACGCAGCCGAAGCTGATTCAACCGATTTCCGGTACGCACCCGGATCGGAAACGACTTGGGAACCACCTCAAGATAGAGTTTTCCTTTGTAACCAGGCTCAATCTCCTCAAATCGGTGGGAATAATCGGTAATCACACGCGTAAAAATATCAAGCCGGCCTGTGGTACTTTTTGGATTCGCTTTAGCAGAAAGGTTTTCGTTAGAAATGAGGCGAGCCACCTCTTTCTCCGAATTGTTGTCGGGAACTTTATCATTGGTGAAGTGGCTCTGCGGCAGATTCAGAGATTCGAGAAGCGGAATGATATAGACACAATTTGGTTCGAGAACCGCACCATCTTCAATAGAAAATGAGTATTGCAGCAGTTTTTCGATTTTCTGATTAACCGATTCGTTTTCGGGAAGAAAACTGCTCCGAACCCTGTAGGCCCGCTCTCCCAACCGTAAATCGATAGAATTTGGCTGAAACTGATTCTCTTCAATCGGGTGGTCTTTTGAACCGGAAATAAATCCAGCCCCTACAAGTTCTTTCAGTTTTTGAACCGGTAAAATGCCCTTCGTCCGCAGTACAATATCCTGCATTTGCCTCTGTATTCAATTGGTTAAGAATGAGTTCAGAAGGTACATATTTTTGAATTGAGATTTTAACCGGATCAACAAGAAAAGTAATCCACAAGCTGGCACCCAAATGGTGAGTAATTCAAAGTCAGTCATCGGATTTGTGGATAAAGCAAAAGGTCATCTTGTATTGGTATTTACTGGAATAATGTAATAAACGGACAATTCACCGGATGAAGCGAATTCATCCGGTGAAGATCCTCATCCGATGACACGAGATCAATCTGAACTTCTGCCGAGGTTTTCCAGAAATTTACGGCTGGATTCGCGTATCTCTTCTTTCTGTTCTTCCGATTTTTTGTTGTCGAACATATTTACCATAAAATTTACGCGCCCGCTCTCATTAAACGTATCGCGCTGTTTATCCACAAAATTCCAGTAGAGATAGTTGAACGGACAGGCTTTTTCCCCGGTCTTTTTAGTTACACTGTACTCGCAGTTTTTGCAGTAGTCGCTCATTTTGTTGATGTAGTTCCCGCTCGAAACATACGGTTTTGATGCGAGCACACCACCATCTGCAAACGTGCTCATTCCGAGAACATTCGGCAGTTCCACCCATTCGTAGGCATCGATGTAAGCAAACCAAAACCACCGGTTGAGCTCACGCGGATCGGTTTCCGTGAGATTACTGAAATTGCTGAGAATCATCAGCCGCTGAATGTGGTGCGAATACCCATCCGAAATTACGGGCCGGATACTTTCCGCCATGCAGCGCATTTTTGTATCACCGGTCCAGTACATATCGGGAAGCTTGTTTTCAAATCCAAAATGATTGGCATCGCGAACATCCGGCATCATCGCCTCGTAGTAGATCCGGATAAACTCTCGCCAGCCCAGAATCTGCCGGATAAACCCTTCAACTGAGTTCAGGCGGGCATCACCCTTATCGTAAGCCTCCAGCGCTTTTTCGCACACCTCCTGCGGAGTCAGCAGTCCATTATTCAAGTAGAGCGACAACTGGGAATGAAAAAGTTTATGATTGCCGGTTTTCAGAGCGTCCTCGTACGGTCCAAACTCATCAAGCCGGTTTTCAATAAAATCCTCCAGAAGTTCCAGAGCCTGTACACGCGTCACTGCATACGGAAAATGATCGAGCTCCCCGAAGTGATCCGGAAAATATTCCTGAACCATATTGATTACCTCTTCTGTGATCTCATCCGGTTCAAACGTTGGAATATCCGGAACGGGATGATTTTTCGGAAGAGACTCACGGTTCTGATCATCATAATTCCACTCCCCTCCCTCGGGATTGTCTCCATTCATCAGGTAGCCCGTTTTTTTTCTCATCTCGCGATAGAAATACTCCATGCGATATCCCGAATCAATTTTATGTTTCCACTCATCCGGATCCGCAAAAAAGAAGTTGTTGGGAATTTCAGTTACACTATCACCAAACGATTTCTGATGATTTCTAAGGCGCTCCCGGCTGTCCCATTCCGATGGAGTCATGAACCAGAGTTTGGTTTTGCCGGGGTTGATCAGCTCTTTCAGCCCATCATCAAAATGAGCACTCGTCGAATGATATAAGACCGGGAAACCATCTTCTTTACACTCCAGTGCAAAATGGCGCATGGAACTGAGAACAAACGCTGCTTTCATTTTATGATGCGGAATCTCCTCACCCTTTTTCCGGCTTTCCATAAAAATCAGCAGTGGTTTTTCCTTCCTGATCCATTCCGGCCATACCTTAAGATTTAGCTGATCATGCAGGATAAAAACTGCTTTAGAGTGATTATCAAGGTCTTTTCTTTCAATATTTGTGTCAATCTGTTGTAGAAATTTTCGTGCCATCGACCCTGAAGTATTTGATTTTAATGCTGTTTCTCACTCAACCTGACTTCTTTCCATACACGTTCCTGAAGTGCGATTTTTTTTAAAAGTTATTTGACTTTTTCATTTTTTACTAAGTTATTAGTATTACAAACTTAAAACAACTAATTGCTCTATGAAAAAATCATTAACACCACTTGGCGAAACAGAGATGGAAGTTTTGCACCATGTTTGGAAACTTGGGGAAGCTTCTGTTGCTGATGTACGCGAACGAGTATTGGAGAACAGGAAAGTCGCCTACACTACCATAATGACCGTTATGAAGAACCTGGCAGACAAAGGGTTTTTGAAATATCGAAAAGAAGGAATCAGCTACATCTACAGTGCAGCGATTGAGGCGGAAGATGTTCAATACAATCTTGTAGATGGAATTGTGGATAAAGTATTCCACGGTTCAGCAAAAGATCTTGTGCAAACACTCGTGAAAAGTGAGCAGCTTACCGACGAGGAAAGGAATGAAATCAAAAATATGATTAACTCCATGGAGGATTGATATGGAGCTTTGGTTACAGCAGTTTACCGAAATCAGCCGAGCCTTCTTCTACTTTGCCTGGTTGCCGCTGGTTATCTGGACGCTGCTTGCGGGCACGATCCTGGTCGCATTACGCTCGGCCGGCAAGCTGCACGCCCAATACCACTACCACATCCGACTGGCACTGATTGCGGGTCTGCCGCTTGGTCTGCTCTCTACCTGGGGAGTAGATCAGGTGTCTGCCCTGCTTACAGCAGCTGGTGCTGAGGCAGCATCACTTAAAGTAATTGCTGTTATGGCTCCAATAGAGACGGGAATTTCCACGCAGTCATCAACGATATTCCCTACACTTACTGATCTGTTCTTCTTAACGACCGCTGTAATACTACTTTTAGGAATAGTATGGATGATGACTATTCGTCTGAAACAATATTTTCAGCTGCATTTACTGAAAAAACAGCTTCCGATGGATCGTCTCACAGATTACTCTTTCCTCTCAAAAGCTAATCAGGATCTGACCGGGCAAATGCGGCGGGAGATCCGAATCGGTTTTCTGAAACAAGACATCATACCGGTTACCTTTGGTGTAAAAGATCCGGTAATTCTGGTTCCTGAGTCTTTGAAGCAAACACCGGAAAAACTTGACCTTGCCATCCGGCATGAACTCACACATATTCAGAATCGCGACTTTGTTACTCACCTGCTAACCACAGCAATACAATCTCTTTTCTGGTTTCATCCTCTTGTTCACCTCATTTCCCGGGAACTTGTGGATTACCGTGAAATGCGCTGCGACAGCATAATTATTGGCGATAGCAACATCTCAAAAAAACAATACGCTTCACTCCTATTTGAGCTGCTGCCAATGCCCAATCTTAACCGTCAAATTTCCGTAAACATGGCACAACAATCATCTAATCTGAAAGAAAGAATTGAACGAATAACCCGGCAGAACAGAAGCCAGGTACTCCCAAAAAGATCAAGCCTCACCATTCTTGCAACATTGCTTGTAACACTCACCCTCGTAATGGCTTGTACTGATCTGCAGACACAGGCTGTTTTTGATGAAGAGGAGCTTGACCTGATGACCGACATTGATCGGTCCGGCGAGCGTGGTTATCACCAGGTTATCATTTACCTGGGTGATGAGGGGCAGTCAGACAGGCATGAAAATGCAATCAATCAGCTCAACCAGCTGAAACCGGAGCACATTAAGGAAATTGAGATCCTGAAAGGATCGGCTGCCACTGAAGCTTTTGGTGACCGTGCAGAACACGGTGTTATTCTTGTAAAAACCAACCAGGATGCACAATCCTATAACAGGACTCTGCAAACCCTTGGTATGGAACCGGACCTCTCCGTTCTTAATGAAATACAAAACAGTGATGCCCCCGATGATTTCTTTGTTGTTGTGGAAGAGATGCCGGAACTGATCGGAGGACTTGCTTCCATTCAGCAGGATATCCGCTATCCTGAAATGGCACGCCGGGCAGGAATTGAGGGACGTGTTTACATACAGTTCATTGTAAATGAAGAGGGGGATGTTGAAAACCCTCAGGTTATTCGTGGAATTGGCGGAGGCGCGGATGAAGAAGCACTTCGAGCTGTGCAACACGCTAAATTCAAACCTGGAATTCAGCGGGGACGACCGGTTCGGGTACAATACTCGCTGCCTGTAGTTTTCAGACTTCAGCAGAATGAAAACAGTGAGGATGAAACCTCAGAATAATTTACTGGTGAATGTTTGAAGAGATCCTTCTCATCTTTTTTCAAAAGCGGAATCTGTCGATTCCGCTTTTTTTATTTCACTACGTTTAGATATTAAATAATGTAAATTCAAACCGTTTATACCCTAAACTGACTATAGTAAGGTTTGGTTTTAAACCCTCAGATGATTTTATTGGTTCTTTAAAAAATAAATTGAAACCCGTTGGTTATATATCCGTAACAGGGCTAAACCGGTTTAAATTTGACAAGAAGGACCCCATATGGCAGCTAAGCTTAGAAAATCACGCACCAATAAAATGCTTGCCGGCGTTTGCGGTGGTATCGCCGAATATATCGGCTGGGATGCTACTATTGTGCGTATCATCTATCTCGTATTGATATTCTCGTCTTTTGGAACCATGGTACTGTTCTATTTTATTCTCGCATTAATTATGCCCGATTAAATTTTCTCCCTCTTTTCTGCTATTATATAATTGGTTTTTCATCTTTCGATTAAACAAATTTTCAGATGAAAGTATTGGTTGCAGGAGATATCACAAGAGGTGAACAGTGGGAAACGTATCTCAGAAGCCGACTTTCTGTTTCTGAAGTAATTGTGGCTTCTGAATTTCGGGGAGAAACTGTGGATGCGGTTATCCTGCTCGATCAGTCTCATGATCAACTGGAGATACTTCTTGAAATCGTAAAAAAAGTACTCCCCGTTTTTCTCGTATCATCCCTTCACACCGATAGAAATATGCTGCAGAAAGTATACCACGCTTCGGAAGAAGCCGGTGTTCCGGTTCAGTTTTCACACTGGAGCAGTTACTCGTCCATGAGCCGCTGGATACGAAAACACCTCAACTCCGCTCCCCGATTCATTGAAATTCAAAAACATGACCGAAATCGTTCGGTTCCAGACAGAGATGACTTCCGGCGTATTTGGAGAGATGAACTTGCCGTGATTACATCCTGGCAAAAAAGTACAGTACAACAAATCACCGCTCACCCCATTCAGCTGACAAAACAACGAATCGGGATTCACTGCACGATCCGGTTTGATAACGGTGCTGTTGGAGTTTTGAACTACCACAGTGTATCACCAGCGGACAGCCACCAACGCACCTTTCAAAACCGGGATACGCTTATTCACTGCGATATTCTATCGCAAAAATCAACCCGGTATACTCCGATTGAAAACAGCACGGTACTGAATTCCGATCATCGCACCTTTGATCCTCACGATAGTGCTGAAAACTCAGTCGATTCGTTTATACGTTCGATTAAGAGCGATAAACCGGGTGCCTTTTCAATAGCTGATGCACTACAGGCCGCACGGGTTGCTGACCGGGTTGAAGAGTTACTGAAACGCGTATAAACAGCCGCTGTATTGGAATATCGATCTAAATCAAGAGTAGATTTTCTGCATCAGTTTCCGTTTTGCTACCGGCAGTATCGTCTGTTTAAAGGAAAAGTCCAGATCTGTTTGAAACGAAAATGTAGCCGGATTAGGCAGTTCTCTCTCTTCGCGAATCAGGTCCAGTTTAACGGTATTTGGAGAAATTTCAACGACGTTTTTTTGGAGTGATTTCAGAAAAGTGGTTTTTAATGAACGATATCGGTCTTCAGCACTTTTAAAAATCGAGACTTCAAACCGAAAAAGATTGAGTTTCCGATGCTGATTATCGGGCAGAAAAAAGTACCCCTCCTCCATGTAGCTGGGTACAATCCCCACATGCTCTACCGAAAGTTTTTCGGATACAAATTCATGTATGGCCACCCCTTCGTGGATCGTTTTTTCTATATGAGGGAGCGCCCAATTTATCAGTTCTTCAACGTTTTGAAGGTCCGTTCCATCCACAAACACCACCTCGTGTTCGATAGCACTGTTCACCCAGTCGATTTTACTGATCCGTTTTGGGAACTTATTCCGAAGATCGCTCAGCCGTGAAATCACATCTTTAAGAGTACGGTGCAACCCCACCAGCTCACTCAGGTGCGGATATACTTTGTAATACTGGAATTCCGATGAGATTTTTTTCAGCTCTGCCAGTATCGTATACTGGCGCTTTTCGAGATCGTCCTGTACTTTGGTGAAAAGGTTAAGGTTCAGTTTAGTTGATAAGTTCATACGGTCCTCCTGCGATGATCTGTGGTAATAGCTTATAAACGCTATTTAAATGAAAGCATTTTGTCAAGTACTATTGTTATTTCAGCTTCTAATTTTTTATCGGGTCTGCACGTCAATTTCTTAATAGAAGGTATATCCTCTCTAAACTTCAGTTATCAGACAATCTGATAACTTTTTTACATCTTCCCCGTATAGAGAATTCTGAAATTCAATTAACCCGCTTGCAATGAAACGAATCACTACCTTACTGGCACTGATACTTCTGATAGCTTCCGCACCTGCAGCCGGTTCCAATTATGATATACCTGAAGTCAGTGTGAATATTCAGATTCATGAAAACGGTACTGCAACCATCAGCGAGCACCTTACCTACCGGTTTGACGGGTCTTTTAGCTGGGCGGAGGCGAACATTGCAAAAGAGGGCTTTTCCGAAATCAGAAATATTCGCGTATCTGAAGGTAATTGGTCTTATCTGAATGAAAACACAGAAGAGCCGGGTACATTTTCTGTATCTGACCGAAATAACAGTGTGGATATACGTTGGCACTACAGCGCGCAGGACACATCCCGCACGTTCACCATAACCTATGAGCTTACTGATGTCCTGACTATTGGTCCCGATCATTCACAATTTTACTGGCATTTTCTCGGCAGCGGCAGAGATAAAGCCACCGAAAATTTTACGGCAACTATTCAGTTACCCGGTTCACCGGACAACTCAGAAATTCATACCTGGGGACGAGTATCTGAAGATCGCTTTTCGATTTCGATTGATGATGGAACCGTGCTCGCTGAAGGCAATCAGCTATCCAGAAACGAAACCGCCGCTGTCCGAATACTGTTTCCTACCGCGGTTCTGGATACTGAATCCGTCTCCGTTACCGATTCAGACTTTACACTTGCCGGTGTAGCGGCCGAAGAGGAAGATCGAATCCGTCAGGCTGCAGAGAGAGCTGAACGGGACGCATTTTACGCTTCAATTACACTTGAAGTAACGATTATTATCAGTCTTCTCAGCATTTTTATATTCGTTTTACTGTATAAAAAGTACAGCACACGATTCAAAACAAAAACGATATCCGACCGGGAATCACTGATCATACCGGATCAAACTCCACCGGCACTTTCAGGAAAACTGATTAACCATCATATGATAACAGGCCACCACTTTGTATCCACAGTTTTTGACCTTGCCCGCCGCGGCTGGTTCGTGATTGAAGAGCAAAAACCTGAAGATAAAAGGGAAAATGGGTGGTTTTCATTTGAAGACAATTCAAAAAGTAAATTCATTATTTCGGATAGCGACGAAACACCCTCTGACGATCTTAATCTGTACGAAAAAGAGACTGTGAGATTTGTAAAAAAACAGATTTCAGAAGGTGTATCAGAGTTTAGTAAACTTCTTTCTGAGGGAGGATATAAAACATCTCAATGGTTTTCCGGCTGGCAAAAATCTGTGAAAAAAGAGTTCGATAAGTTGAAATGGGTTGATAAGGAGAGCTATAAAGCAGTGGGCTTTAATGTTGCGGGGCAGCTGGTTCTGATCGGTGCCTCCATTTATATACTTGTTATGGGGACTGAGATCGCGATGATTGCGCTGGGTATTACCTTTTTGATGTGCGTTTTCTCATTTGCAATGGTTCGCCGAACCGAATCGGGTGAAAAAGCGTATCGAAGATGGAAAGCGTATGCAAAGGGATTGAAAAACGCAGATAAGCGAACCGTCCGTATGGAGATGATGGATCGCCACTTTATCTACGCTACAGCTTTTCAGCTAAGTGAGAAAGAGATAGAAACTCTGATCGGTTCAACTGACCAATCCGCCTCTTTTATATTCCCCTGGATAATTCTCACACAGGGATCCATTCATACTCCTGCTTCCGTGGCCAGTTCAGTCTCTACCCTTGCTGCGTCCGGTACGAATTCATTTTCGGGAATTAGCGGCGGCGGCGGTGCTGTTGCAGGTTCGGCCGGTGGGGGAACGTCTGCGAGTGCCGGCTGATTTTTTGTATGAACTTGAGTTCTATTAATATTGTCTTATTTAAATTTTAAAAAGTGGCAGATACTGTCCAAAAGAGCGTCATCCCGTACTTGATACGGGATCTACTATCCCTAATACAAACAGGAGATACCGGATCAAAGTCCGGTATGACAGTACTGATGATAATATTCCTTGTTTTACGCTCTTTTGGACAGTATCAGCCACTTTTTTACTCAGTTTTTAAAATCGAGCTAAGGTTATGATGTTTTAGTTGAAAAGATCCCGGATTGCATCACGGAGCTGCTCTCCGCCGCTTTCAATTGCGGCCCTCAAAGCGCGCTCTCCTACTTCTTCAGCGATATCGCGAACAATATCTTCAACAGCCTGTCGTCCGCCTCCCCTGCCGAGATCGTTTAATTCTATCTCTGCAATTTCAACTTCAGCAGAACGCTCACCGCCTACTTCCGTGTAAAGATCAACCCGACCGTTTTTTAAGAGAAAATGTTCGATAATCATTTCTGAATCTGACGTCTCGAACGATTCTTTACTGCCGATATGATTGAGTATCTGTTGTATATTATTATCAGGAAGCTTTTGTTCAACATAAATAAAGGGGGATTCAACGCTCAGTTCATGAATCACAACTTCATCCGAAAAGAGAGACCATACGTCGAGTTCTACATGAAGATCATCTACCTCGAACGCATAATCCTGAGCATATCCATCGGGGTTCGCAACACGAAAACCGTGAATCGAGCCTTTTCCTGAAAATGGGGATATCGATACGCGATCAACCGTTACCGCTGTCCCGGTCAGTTCGCTGCCAATCTCTTCAATATTTGATTTAATGATCGAATCGATCGTGAATGTCAAAATCAGAAACAGCATAATCAGAACTGCTGCCAGACCAATCAAACCATATTTTATAATTTTGCCCATATGTTGTTGATTTTTGTTGATTTTTGCTCCATCTCATTCGTTTCAATTCAAGCCATAACAGGAAGTTCCAATAGAGTTTCAGAACCCTGCAATGAAATTGGTTTGCATATACAAATAGTGAATTTAAAAGCCTATTTTAAAATTAAATTAAAGTTCAATGGTTAGTTGAACAAAAAAAAAGACACATTAAAAAAAACTTTGATTAACCGTTTATTTATAAACCCTTCACGTACTATAATACCTTTTTTGATGATTAAAGGCTTGATATTACCCTTGATAGATGCCTGTATCACAAAAACATTATTCTTTAAGAAAAAAGAAAAAAAAGTTTTCAGGATAAGACAGGAATCGTTTCCACACCAACTTAATAAAGGTAAAATCAAATTTAAGTTAACTATTTTTAATCACATACGTTGTAATAGCGATGTTTAGAACGACCATATTATTTATTTATTTAAATAATTTAGGTACCTTTATATTTGTTACTCACTATTCCTAAACCAACACTTATTCTCTATGCTCGAAAGAACATTCACACCAAAGCGAACCGTCTGCAAAGTAACATTTTCCGTACCTTCAGAATGGGCGGGATCTGAAGTAAGCCTTGTAGGAGATTTCAACGACTGGGATCAATCCGCCGATAAACTCAAAAAGAAGAAAGACAAGTGGGAGATCACAAAACGACTGAAGCCCGAAAATGAATACAGATTTAAATATCTGGTTGATGGCGAAGAGTGGAAAAACGACGACTCCGCTGACGCCTACATCCCGAATGATTTTGGAACGGAGGATTCAGTAGTGGAGATTGGGAAGTAATAACAATCATCTCTCATTTCAAGAACAAATTTTAGAAAGAAATGCTAAAAAGCCTGTGTTGACTATTCAGCACAGGCTTTTTTACTGTCTCAGATCACCGGTTTTGGAAGTTTAATTCTCCATAGGAATAAAAATTCCATGAAAGTCGCCCATCTCTGCATCACCCAGTTCAATTAAAGAAATCAATTCCCGTGATTCTACATCCAGAATAGAAATACCCGTTCGTTCACCAACAATGTCATGCGGGATTGTGGGTGCGGGATTTGGCCCCCGGAGTGTTAAAAAAGCACGATCACTGCCTGGCGACATTGTGATCAAATCCGGAGTACTGCCTACAAATTCGATTTCATCATATGTGTGATCTTCATCCCGAATTGTATCAAGCGGATGAATGGTTACATTATCACTTACGCGATGTACAACCCAAAGTTCATTGCGTTCCCGATCTACCCAGGCTCCATGAGAATCCTGTCCCGTATCTGAGAGATTGTGAGTGGTAACGAGCTCAGGTTCACTTCCTGAAAGATCAAAAACGTATAGCCAGGAAGAGTGCATATCACCGGCTGTGACGTAAATTTCACCTTCAACTGGAGACTCTGCAAATCCGCATCCATGTTCTGCAATTTCATCTTTACCCCACGCTTTGCTCACTCTCCATTCATCAAGATCAACCAGCGCAAGCCCTCCATTAAACAGGGTTACCATTTTATATTTTCCATCCGGTGTGAACCCAGCACATACAGGTCTTCTGCTTGGAAATTGTTCATCATCTGCCAGCAGCGGTTCTGCCTTTAGATCCAGAAAGCGGGTCACTTCCCAGGTATAGCCGTTATTGGTTTCATTTCTTACAATTTCCGATATCGTTTCACCCTGATCAGGATTTCCATTTTCATCTATCTCTTGCGGGCCAATATTGGATACGTAGATGTAATCAGTTCGGGCCGGATTTGGCTGGGCTGCATGTGGTAATTTACCAACACCACTCACAACAGATACAGTTTCTCTGCTTTGGGAATCCAGAACGGTTACATCGCCGGAAACCGTATTGGCACTGTAAATGAACGGATCAGGCGGGATTCCCCAGAGCATATGTGGCCGCTCTGCACCGCCAAGTTCATCCTGGGTCATTTTTTTCACCACATCACCGTCAGGATCTAAGATGTAGAGTTCATTTGCATTTTGATCGGCAGCCCAAACAAAGTATTCTGGTGATTCCGCATCATTGCAAGATTGCAAAATTAACATACAAGATGTGATTGCAAATAAGACTAAAAAACTTTTATGAATACATATTTTCAAAGTATTTGATTCCATGTTCCCCGGGTTATTATTTCAATATTTAAACCATAACTGATAGCATAGATCGAAAATATATAGAATAGATCGATATTCATATCCATATTTCTATATCCTGAAAGTCACCTACAGTTTTTCAATCTCTTCATTCAAACATAAACGCCCCACCATTATTTCAGGTTTGACAGGTGTTTCCGTACCTTACGTCTGCAGTTCTGCTTAACCAATTTTATACCTTTGGCTGACTCACATATTTATGATGCGGTAGTTGTAGGATCCGGCCCAAACGGTCTGGCTGCTGGAATTCGTCTTGCTCTTGAAGGACTTGAAGTCAAAATCTTTGAAGCTGAGGATACTGTTGGCGGCGGAATGAGAACCCGCGACCTGATGCAGCCCGGAGTTATACATGATATCTGCTCCGCAATCCACCCAATGGCAGCCGCATCACCTTTTTTAAGCCGCTTGCCGCTGGAAGAATTTGGGGTGGAATGGATCACACCGGAATTTCCTGTGGCTCATCCGCTCGATGATGAACCGGCAGTGATTATGCAGCACGATATCCGGAAAACGGCAGATGAGCTGAACGGGGATAGTGAAATGTATCGATCTATTCTCGAGCCTGTTGTTAACAATTTTTCCGATCTCACAAATGATTTCCTCGGGCCGCTTACAATTCCCGATCATCCCATCAAACTGGCCCGATTTGGCCTCCAGGCAATTAAATCTGCAGAACGATTTCAGCGTCAATTCCAAACGCCAAGGGCGAAAGCACTTTTTGCAGGACTTGCAGCGCACAGCATTTTGCCGCTTAGTGCAACTTCCTCGGCTGCGATCGGGATCGTCCTGGGTGCTGCAGGTCACAAAGTTGGCTGGCCGCTCCCCAAAGGCGGATCGCAATCCATCGCCGATTCGATGGCGGCCTATTTTGAATCTCTTGGCGGGGTGATTGAAACCGGGCAAAAGATTGAATCGCTGAAACAGCTCCCGCCACACCGTTGCTGCCTGTTCGATCTCACACCAAGACAGGTTTTACAAATTGTGGGGGATGAATTTCCCAAATACTACAAAAAACGTCTTGAAAAATTCAGGTATGGGCAAGGCGTGTTTAAAATAGACTATATCCTTAGTGAGCCGGTTCCCTGGAGTGATCCGCGCTGCAACAGAGCCGGTACCGTACATCTCGGCGGAACGTACGAAGAAATTGCCGAGTCGGAAAAGCAGATGAGCAGCGGTAAACACTCCGATAAACCGTATGTTCTGGTTGCTCAGCAAAGCCTGTTTGATGAGACCCGAACCCCCGATTCCCGCCACACGTTATGGGCTTATTGTCATGTGCCGCACGGTTCAGAGCGGGATATGACCCTGCAGATTGAGAACCAGATTGAACGTTTTGCTCCCGGTTTCCGCGATATTGTTGAGGAGCGGCACACGATGAATACAGCTCAGTTTGAGGAGTATAATGCCAACTATTTCGGGGGAGATATCAATGGAGGTAGCCAGGATATCTGGCAGCTTTTCACCCGGCCGGTTCATCTTATCAATCCATACGCCACACCGGCCGAAGGCATCTATATCTGCTCCTCATCAACTCCTCCCGGCGGTGGAGTGCACGGGATGTGCGGATACCACGCGGCCATGCTCGCCCTTCGAAAAGAATTCGGACGATCTAAAAAAAGAATGAAGTTCGGCAATGATTAAAAATCTGGTTGAGCTTACAAAACGTTCAAGGTTCTGGCAATCACACAATACACCGGATACCGGTTCTTCCGCATGGAATTATGTCACCCTGGGGATCGCCCTGCTGGTATCTATTCCCATTTTTACGATTATCGCCAATTTGTTTGTTTCAAGCGGTGATGTGTGGCAGCATCTCGCTTCCACAGTTCTGCCGGATTACATAACAAACTCACTATGGCTGATGATTGGCGTGGGAATTGGTGTGTTTGTCATCGGGGTGGGAACCGCCTGGCTGGTGACGATGTGTTCATTTCCCGGGAGCCGCCAGTTTCGCTGGCTGCTGATTTTACCGATGGCCGTTCCCGCCTATCTCCTCGCCTACACCTACACCGATTTTCTTGCCTTTACCGGCCCGGTACAAAACGCCCTTCGCGGAATAACCGGCTGGGGATATGGCGATTACTGGTTCCCGAACATCCGATCGCTGTGGGGCGCCATCGTATTGATGTCACTCGTTTTTTTTCCCTATGTGTACCTTCTCACACGCGCGGCCTTCCTGGAACAATCCGCATCACTCCTTGAAGCGAGCCGAAGCCTGGGGGCATCATCAACACAAAGCTTTTTCAAAATTGCGCTTCCGCTTGCACGTCCGTCTATCGCAGCCGGCATGGCACTCGCACTGATGGAGACACTCAACGATTTCGGAACAGTGGATTATTTCGGAGTTCAGACGTTTACTACGGGAATCTACCGTACCTGGTTCGGTTTGGGTGAACGGGTAGCCGCCGCACAGCTATCTGCTTTCCTGATGATTTTTATCCTCTTCCTGATTTTGCTCGAACGCTGGTCCCGGTCTAAAATGGATACCAAACAGAACAGCACCGGTCGCTACAAAAGGCTCACAATCTATAAACTCAGCGGGTGGAAAGCCTGGGGAAGTACACTTTTTTGCTCCATTCCAATTCTATTTGGTTTCGCCATTCCAGTGGGCATTCTGGTTGAAATGATGATCACCAATTTCGACAGTGCCGTCGATTCACGTTTTATTCAATTCAGCCTCAATACCATCCTTGTTGCCATCATCGCAGGTTTTGTCGCCCTCCTGGTTGCGCTGATCCTTGCATACGGCACCCGCCTGAAACCGACTTGGCTTACAAAATCAGCCACAAAAATAGGCTCGATGGGATACGCCATTCCCGGATCGGTGATCGCAGTGGGTATTTTGATTCCGTTCGGATGGGCAGACAATACACTCGACAGCTGGATGCGCGATACCTTCGGAATCTCCACCGGACTGATTTTGAGCGGTTCCATCGTAGCGCTGATTTTTGCATACGTTGTACGATTTCTCGCCGTGGCTTTTAATACTGTGGAGGCAAGCCTCGGAAAAATCACACATAACATGGACGAAGCGGCCCAGGGAATGGGCTTCAAGTATGGAAAAATCCTCAGAAAAATCCATATTCCTATGATGTCCGGAAGTCTCTTTGCAGCAATTATGCTGGTGGTTGTGGATGTTATTAAAGAACTCCCGGCCACACTAATTGTGCGCCCGTTCAATTTTGATACGCTCGCTGTTCAGGTCTACCGGCTGGCATCCGATGAGCGGCTGGCAGAATCATCCGGTGCCGCGCTCGCAATCGTCCTGGTTGGATTGATTCCCGTTTTCATTCTCAGCCGTTCTATCGCTAAGACACGTAAGACTGATCAGGATAAAATCTAAACCGGCGCAATTAATTACAGCGCCATCGACACCGCTTCCCGCCCAATAGCGATGTTCCGGTTTGCCTGTTCGTTCGAAAAGTTCAGGCTGTCTCCCAGTGGTTCATGAGGAGAGTAAAGCTCAGCTTTGTAGACTTTATACGGCTCGCCATTGCTTTTTTTAAGAACGGCACCCTGTTCTTCTGCCTGTCTGACGAGATCATTAATCTGGACAAATTGCCGCAGATCTTTCATAAAGATCTCCTCCAGCATAATATTCAGCGTCTGTATGGATATATCCACCAGGTCTTTCACCTTCCTGCGTTCGCCATTCCCTTCAAAGGGACGACAGGTTATAAACACCACTTCATTAGGAGTAAAGTCTTTCAGGATTCTGCCTACCGGGTTGATATGGCGAACTCCACCATCCACATGCAGCTCATTATCCAGTTTGATCGGATCAAAAACCACGGGAATCGCCGTGCTTGCAATCACAGCGTCAAGGTGATTCCATGGCACCATCATTGGCCGGCCGATATGTTCTTTATAAGCGCCGGTCTCAATATTCACCGTGCCACAGTAAAAATCCATCCTGAACTGGTTGCCGACAGACTCCCGTAGTTTTTTTCGAAGCGGTGTATTATCAAAAAAACCAAGTGTTGGTTTATCTACGCCTAGTTTATGCAACAGAAAACTTCTTGCTTTTCGGTCAATTCTGCGCCTTTTCAGCACCTGTTCTTCCCTGAGTTCCTGCCAGATTTTAACCAGATCATCCGATTTACCTGTAGCCACCATCACGCCATTCAGGGCTCCAACACTAATGCCCGCTACTGCATCCGGTTTCCATCCCTTTTTTGTAAGCTGCTCAATCACACCGGCCTGAAATGCCCCTTTTGCACCCCCGCCGCTCATTATTAGTACTCGATTTGCCATATTCATCTCCGTTAATTCCAGTTTTTGACCTATTGAGGCTCTCTCTGCTTTGCCCCATATCTCGAAATGTAGGAAATTTAACGGTTTGTACATAAGGTAAATAAATACCTCAGCCCTAAAAAAACCGTTTAGCCTCACTTTGTACAGATCGTGTAACTACCTGATGAAAAGAGTCTAATGTCAGGGCAATTTTGATTTGCCAAGTCAATCAAATAGCCTCATCCGCTGACTGTTCACGTCATCGGATGAGTGGATAGGGCTACATGTTACTCTGTCAGCTTATGCGATGGATTATGTAAAGGTTGGACAATTCACCGGATGAAGCGAATTCATCCGGTGAAGATTTACACTAAACATACCCGTAGATACATCAAAAACACGACACCAAACGGTTTAAAAAAATCATCTTTTTATGGTATAATCCGCTGATTTTTACCGCCAGCCGGCACGGTCCATCAAGCGAATAGCATCCGGATTGTTTGCTCCATAGGAGGTTACGTTCACCGCATCGCTTTCAAATGTACCGAACTCATCCAGTACACCCGGTAGTTCCATCCCATCCAGAATGGGAAACTCATTGTTTGCAACGGAATAGAGCTGCTGCGCATCTTCAGTGGCCAGGTACTCAAGAAAACGGATAGCATTTTCACGGTTTGGCGAATTCCGGGTAATTCCCGCACCGCTGATGTTTACATGTGCGCCGCCATACTCCTCACCCGGAAAATAGATCGCAACCTGGTCGGCTACATCACGGTCTGCCTGGTTGGATGAGTTCACCAGTCGCGCCAGGTAGTAGTGATTGGCAAGGGCAATATCGCACACACCTGCAGCAACCGCCCGGATCTGATCCGTATCACCGCCCTGTGGTGTCTGTGCAAAGTTGGAAACCAGGCCGCGCGCCCACTCTTCAGTATCCTCAATCCCATGAGTTTCAATCAGTGAGGCAACCAGCGACTGATTGTAGATATTATTCGAGGAGCGCACGCAAAGTCGACCCTCCCATTTCTCATCGGCCAGCTCCCAGTATCCTTCCAGTTCAGATACATCCACGCGGTCTTTGTGATAAATCAGCCCCCTCACGCGCCTGGATAGCCCGATCCACTCGCCATCCGCATCACGGAGCTCTTCGGGAATTACGCTATTTAACTGATCCGACTCATACGCCTGAAGCACTCCCGCCTGTTTGGCGCGCCATAACCGTCCAGCATCCACCGTAATCAAAATATCGGCCGGACTGTTTATTCCTTCACTATTGATTCGCTCAATCAGCTCGTCACTTCCGCCTTCAATCAAATTAACCTCAATACCGGTCTCCTCCGTAAAATTTTCATAGAGTTCCATATCCGTATCATAATGGCGGCTCGAATAAATGTTCACCTCATCGCCCGGAGTACAAGAGAAGATTAAAAATGATATCAATACCCATATCGCAGTATATTGGAACTGTTTCATCGAAAGTGATCGTCTGTTTTAAGTGATGTTTTTATTTAGACCAATTCTAAATAATAATCCTCTGAGTGTCAACCTCTATTTTTTTTGATACTGCTTATTGTTCAGAATACTTTCCGGCGCTTGTTCAGAAATCATCAACGTTTAAGGCTTCATGAAAAAAATCCAGCTCATTCAAACCGGCGGCACCATTGCCATGCACTCCCATGAGGGAAAACCCGAACTCGATATCAACAAGTTCACGAACCTGCTCCATAAAGAGATACCAGAGCTATCCGAGATTGCCGATCTGAGTACAGAGCAGCTTTTTTTTAAGGATAGTTCGGACATCACACCCGGCCACTGGAAAACGCTTAGCCTCCATATCAGGGATAATTATGAACGGTTTGATGGATTTGTGGTCCTGCACGGAACCGATACCATGGCCTATACTGCATCAGCCCTTTCTTTTTCTCTTACCAATCTTGGAAAACCGATTATTTTCACCGGCAGCCAGGTACCGATGAGCAACATCCGCAGTGATGCACACCGGAATGTAATAAACGCCGTGGAACTGGCCACGCATCCTGTGTTTGATGTGGCGATCTGTTTTAACGACACTCTCTTTAGAGGTAACCGCTCTACCAAAATGAGCATTGGTGATTTCAACGCCTTTACATCGCCAAACTACCCTTCACTGGCGGAAGTGGGAATTGAAATTTCGCTCAATACAAAATATTCCAAACCGTCGAGTGACCTTCGGTGCAATCCTCTTTTCGATAACTCCATCCATGTTGTAAAAATCTATCCCGGGCTCAACCCCGAAATGCTCAGCTGCATCGATTTGTCACGCACAAAAGCGGTGATTCTGGAAGCGTTCGGCAGCGGCAACGTTCCGGTAGATGACGGGCACAGCCTGATTCCGTTCATGGAAACGTGCCGGGAGTACAACTGTCATGTGATCATCACTTCGCAGGCGCCATATGACTCAGTGGATCTGAATCAGTATAAAAGCGGCAGGGAAGCCAAAAAGATAGGTGCCCTCAGCGCCGGAGATATGACCATGGAAGCAACCATCACGAAGGTGATGTATCTTTTGGGCGAGGAAATGGATGAAGAGACCTTCAGAAGTGAGTTTGAGAGAAATATTGCGGGAGAGAGGTAGAAGACATTTCAAAAAAAAACGGGCAAAGACTAACGCCTCTGCCCGAATTTTACTTTCTTAAATTAACGGGTTCATTGAATCGAAGATTCTACAGCCCAACAGCGGTTGCTGCATTAACTCTTCCCTGTCCATAGAACGGGCTACGACCGTTACCATCTATTTTATCAGACGCACGTTCAAGTTCCCTGGATAGCTGAGCGGGATTTATTCTGGGAGTATCTGCTTTAATCAGTGCAGCTACACCTGCTGCGTGAGGTGAAGCCATACTCGTGCCTGAAAGACCTAAAATAAAAGCGCCAGTCTGACATTGAGGAATCTGAAGACTGAAAGTTGAACATCCAGCCCATACCGGGGATGCAAATCCTCCGGGTGCAGCAGCATTAATCGCACTTCCAAAGTTTGTATATGGAGCTACTGCGTCTATATTTTGCCATGGTCCATTTACACCCGCTGTTGCTTCAGGCCCGGTTGCCGACACACAGAAGACTCCCGGAGCGTCACAATAAGAGGCAAAAAGGCTTGGTGCTCGTAATGATCCGCCCTCAACAGGAACGATATTACGATTCAGATCTACTGCTGAATTTCCGGCAGCTACAACGATCAGTGTACCCTGCTGACGCACATAATTAGTCACATTATTGATCAGTGAAACAAAACCGGGGTTGGCACTCTTTAGAAAGAGTCCACCCAGACTCATATTCGCTATATCTGCGCCATTATCTGCAGCATATAACATACCTGCTAATACTGCGCCGGTTGGACAACTTCCGTTAACATTACAAACTTTCACTCCCATCAGTGTGGTTTTTGAAGTGACACCCGCCGCTGCTAACGCATTACTACTTACTGTGGCTGCTACGTGAGTCCCGTGATAGTGTAAATCTGCTATTGGATGGGCACCGGGGAAAATTACATTTACTATAGCATCATCGCCGGGAATGAATGAAACTGAACGGTCCAGGTCAACCAGGCCCGCAAGATCAGGGTATGTATAGTCAATACCGGTATCCAGAATAGCTACAGTAACATCTGAGGAACCTGTTTTACCTGCAGCCCATGCATCAGGTGCAGAAATGGCGTTCAGGTGCCACTGTCTTGCAAAGAAAAATGCAGTTTCAGGATTGTCATTCATTATTCCCAAGTCAGAAATTTGTGCATCATGAACTCCGTCAGTTTTGATAGACTCCAGTTGAATTTCAACTTCAGCTTCAACCAGACTTACTCCGTTTATACCTGCAAGTTCAATTGCTTCTTCTTCACTAATACCGCTGATCAGTGCAAAGCCGGCACCCTCATGAGAAAAGAGAATTTCACCTCCTTTCGAGGCTACAAACTCACCAAGATCCCTGCGAATAAAGTTTCTGTTTGCTGCCAGTATAAAATTTCCAGTTTCAGCATTTATTTCAGATGCTGAGTTGCCCATAATGGAGTTTAATTCAGATGTTTTGCTCTCCGATGTTTGCGAATCCAACACCGTATTATCACAACCTATTAAGATTGCTGTAAGTAAAATTACAAGGAGTGGGAGATAAAATAGTTTATTGATTCTCATAGCGTGTATGATCTTATTTAAAGTTTAGTAAGTATTTTAGTGTCAAATATTTTTCTATTTTTATTTTTACGAATAATAGAATGATGCTAATTAACATATTTTAATAAATCTGAAATAGTTAGTATTTATTAATATTTGTATGCGAATTATAAGTACATGCATATCAATCTCTTAATTGAATATTACCTACAATATTTTTTTAACTGGCTCTTCATTTTAAAAAAATGGAGAGAATCCTTGATTTAAAGCATTTTAAAAAAATTGAATTTCTTAGCATTCTTAGAGGGCTTTGCAAAACCAGGGATTTTGTCATAGTTCAAGACTAGAGTGGAATCGGACCCGGAGCGTATGTACAATACGTGAGGATTTCGATTCCACGATAACACCGAAATTTGACGAAAGCACGGCTTTGCAAAGCCCTCTCTTAGTGCCTGTGTTATTTTGAAAGAGAGCTTATAGAATGCCAGACATAATTCTGGTTTAAAGAATTGAACACAGCGAACCTGGAGCAGTAACAGAACAGAGTTATGGTAAATCGAGCCAACTGTTTATACTCCGAAGTTAAATAGGTCTGCAAAGGCATAAAAAATGAAAATGAAACAGAAATCTGTATATTTTGGAAATTGACTTTTAAAAATCTTCCATCAAATTTCTGATATACGTTATGTTTTTTGTATTCGATGTAGAAACCATACCCGATTTTCAGTTTCTCAGGCAGGTATTGAATAATCATGATGCGGCCGAAGATGACCTTCTTATTGAGGCAAGCGAGCAGTTGACGCGAAATAACAGCGGATTTCTTCCGCCAATGTACCACCACATGATCTCATGGGTTGGCCTATGGGTGGAAAACACCGGAAAACCGGTGAAAAAAGTTGGGTGGAACGGAACTGACGAAAAAGAGGGACTGGTTCAGCTATTTGATGCGCTGCTCACCTACAAAGATTTTGGATTGATACACCACAACGGCCGCGGATTCGACCTGCCGCTGATCACCTATCGCGCGATGCATCACAACATGCAGATGCCGGTGAGACTCAGCCACTACGATATTCGCTACCGCTTCAGCAAGGCGAACATTGATCTGATGGATGAATTCAGCAATTACGGCGCAAGTTCCTATCCAAAACTGAAACACCTTGGCCACCTGATCGGCGTTCCATTTAAACAGACGGGAGAAGGCAATGAAGTACTGAAGATGTATCGCAACGAAGAACTCGAAAAAATTGAGCATTACTGTTATGAAGACGTGATGGCCACCTACGTTGTCTGGCTGCGGATGAAATATACCACAGGTGATATTTCGGAGGATGTATTCAGCAACCTGAATGAACGTGCTATAGCCAAACTTCGCGAAATTCAGGGGCAGGAATAGCCCATTAATGTTCTATTTCGATTTATGTTGAGAAGCCTTCATTGCATGTTTTCTGAAAATCTTTGACAATTGCCTTTTTACATCTATCGGTATTTTTCAACAGTTATAGATGAATATAAAGCCATCAGTCAGTAAATCGTTATGTATAAGAGGGCTTTAATTTCTATTTCTACACATATTATAATTATAAGAATTATAGTTTCAGGTAAATATCTATGATATAGACCAGAATCCAACCGGCCTTGGCAGTGTGAATGAGGTGGGTAGGTTGACCGGAGCGTATGAGATTGCTTGTATAAAGCACACCGGCCGGATCTTTTAAACTCTATCTGAGAGTTGCGGACCATTGCTTTATACATCTCATAGCGGAGGGAAACCTCCGAATGAGCAATGGCACAGCCCGGTGGTTTTTGGTTACTTTTTGACACCAAAAAGTAACAGGCTAAAGTAATTGTTACGATCACACGATTTCGTGTTACCCATACAAAATAGAATAGAGCAAATTTTCGAAAAACTTATCCGATGACTGCGAGGTTGTACATCGTTACACAACACTCCCCCATCAATCTTCATTGAAACAGGGATAGATTTTGGTCCCTCTGATATCTACCTTCTATCTTTATTTATTCAACCACAAATTTTGCAAAAGCAACGTTTATGATACGATCCATGACCGGGTTCGGCCGCGGTGAAGCCACGGTGAACAACCTCCGAGTTACCGTAGAAATTAAGACACTGAACAGCCGCTATCTCGATATATCCCCCCGGATTCCGGGATCTATCCAACAGAAAGAGCTTGATTTAAAGGAGATTATTCAAAAACATCTGTCCCGCGGAAAGGTTCTACTAAATGCATACGTCGACAAATCTGCGCTTGGACTGATCGACACCACATTTAATGAAGATAAGTTGCGTAATTATGGTGAAATGCTGCACGAAATGCGTCAGATTGCCGGTATTGATGATCCGCTGAAGATGGACCATCTGTTGAATTTTGAGGATGTATTTGAATCACGCAAAGAGGATGAATCACTCATCGAAAATATCTGGAAAGGGACGCAGGAGGCTACGGCTTCGGCACTTGAGCACCTGAACACCATGCGGCAAAAAGAAGGGCGGGAACTGCAGGACGACCTCACAAAGCAGATTCAGGATATTTCCAATCTGCTTGAAAAAATCACAGAACAATCGAGCCAGCGTGCCCCGGAGACACGTCAAAGATTAACGGAGCGAATTCAAAAAATGGTTTCCGATGACCAGTTCGATCCCGACCGAATGGAGATGGAAATCGCCATCCTGGTGGATAAAATGGATATCAACGAAGAAGCTGTTCGCCTGCAGTCGCACCTCAAGTTTTTCCTTGAAGCCCTGGATAGCGGTGATTCTGTCGGTCGCCGGCTGAATTTTCTCTGCCAGGAGATCAACAGGGAACTTAACACGATCGGCTCAAAGGCGAATGATTCTGAAATTGCCCATCATGTGGTAATTGGCAAAGAGAAACTGGAGCAGATCAGAGAGCAGGTTCAAAACATTGAGTAGCAACCGAGGCAAAATCATTATACTTGCAGCACCCAGCGGCGGTGGTAAATCTACAATGGCAAAACGGTTGCTGAGTGATTTTCCGCAGATCAAATTTTCGATCAGCGCCACAACCCGGCAGCCGCGTGAAGGTGAAAAAAATGGTGTGGATTACCACTTTCTCACCCGAAAAGAGTTTCAGCAGCGCATTGATGACAACCGTTTCCTGGAATGGGAAGAATTTTACAATGGCACGATGTACGGTACGATGAAAGCAGCCGTTGAATCTGAACTGAATAAAGGCTATTTTGTTATGCTTGACGTTGATGTATTAGGCGCTTTGAACGTGAAAAAAATGTATGGCGAAGAAGCCCTCTCCATTTTCATCTCACCGCCATCAGTCAGCGTCCTTGAGGAACGGTTGCGAAACAGAGGCACCGAATCGGAAAAATCTTTAGCCTTGCGTCTCGAACGTGCGAAAAAAGAGATTTCTTACGCTGACCGTTTCGATATTGAGATTATTAATGATTCACTTGAATTGGCTTATTCTGAAATCAGACAGGCCATTCAAACATTTATTCAAAATAGTAAAACAGAATAACAACATGCCTATACAGACATTAGATTTAGATAAGCTGGGTGATGAAGACGGCAACAAGTATGAGAAAATTGTGATTGTCTCTAAACGGGCAAGACAAATTGCCGCCCAGGAAAAACTGGAACTCGATGAGAGATTAAAATATTTCGAAGGATTTGAAGACGAAGACGAATTCACGTTCAACGAAGAGCAGGAACAGATATCAAAATCTTTCGAAAAACTGCCCCACGCCACCCAGCGTGCTGTTAACGAAATGAAGGCCGGAAAAACAACCTACCGATATCCGGAAACTGACCTCTGATGCTATCCGGTAAACGGATCATATTAGGTGTAACGGGCGGAATTGCCGCCTATAAATCGGCCTACTTACTACGAGAATTTCAAAAAGCGGGAGCTGAAATCAGGGTCACCATGACCCCGTCGGCTACCCGCTTTGTTGGTTCTGAGACCTTTTCTGCGCTCAGCCGCAATCCCGTTGCCGTGGATGTCTTCAGTGGCGATCAGCCGGATGACGATTGGACGAAACACATTCACTGGGGCGAATGGGCCGACCTTTTCATTATCGCTCCTTGTACGGCAAATACTCTTTCCAAAATTGTACATGGCGGTTCGGATAACATGCTTACGGCAACCGTTTTAGCCGCTCGCTGCCCGATATTAATCTGTCCGACTATGGATGGTGAGATGTATGAAAGTCCCGCTGTATCTGATAACCTAAAAAAAGCGGCACAGATGGGTTACCACATTCTGGAACCCGAAACCGGATATCTTGCCAGCGGACTTGAAGCCAAAGGACGGCTGCCGGAATTATCTGAAATACTCCATCAGGCAGATGAAATAATTGAAAAAAACCGCGCAAAAGGTCCTCTTTCCGGGAAGAAAGTGCTTGTCACGGCCGGACCAACACGCGAGTATATTGATCCAGTGCGATTCATCTCAAATCCAAGTTCAGGAAAAATGGGTGTTGCGATGGCAGATGCCGCCGTCCGTTTGGGAGGTGAGGTAAGGCTGCTCAAAGGCCCGGTTCATATCAAACCGGATGAACGGATGAACACAGAATCGTTTATGAGTGCAGCTGATCTATTTGAAAAAGTTAAACATCATGCCGATGCTGATGTGATCATCATGGCCGCTGCCGTTTCCGACTTTACACCGGCTGAAAGGTCCGATCAAAAAGTAAAAAAAGAGAGTGCATCCGATACCATCTCCCTAAATAAAACAACTGATATTCTTCAGTGGTTGGGCGAACGAAAACCGGGTGGACAGACACTGATCGGGTTTGCAATGGAAACTGAGAACCTGAAGCAGAACGCGCAGAAAAAACTCCAGGATAAAAACAGCGACTGGATTTGCGCGAATGATCTTGGCGGAAAAGATGCTGGTTTCGAATCAGACTCCAATACCATTCACCTGATCGGGAAAGAGTCTCAGAAAACATTCCAGGGCACTAAAAAACAGATCGCCCTACAAATCTTAAGAGAAATTTTTCAAAAGCCGTAAGTCCTGAGAATTTTAAAAATTCAACACTCACAACTAAAAACTCAGAACTGAAAACCCCTTCCCTCCTACGGCCAAACTTGCCATGGAATTCGGGAGATAATAAAAATCAAACCGAGAGCGTAAAAGAGAATCACTGTTTTATAACGGCGTGCATCATCGCCGGGATTTTTCGCCTTGATATACCCGATCGATATAAGTACAATGCCTAAGATCATCATCAGAGGGTGTTCGAGAACGTAGAGCCGCGAGAGACTATCCCCCATCACATCACCTGAAAAATTTGTAATTCCCAGTGGTGATATCAAATAGAGGACAATTCCAACCAGCAGCTGAAGATGTGCCGCGATGAAACCAATCAATGCAACTTTTCGCGCACTTTCAGTGAATTGTTTTTTTCTTCCAAACTGGATAATTGCGTAAACCAGTGAAAAAATGATGGCAGCGAGAAGGACATAAGCCAGTACCGAGTGCAGATGTTTAAATCCGGTGTACATAAATACTTGAATTGGGCAGCCGGCTGTTGTAAATCCAGACGGCAACATTAAAATTTTGCTGAGTGATAAATATCTACTTTCCCGTGGCGTAAAACAAACGGAATCAGTTGCTTTTCAAAATCGTACAGTGAGCAATTCTACACCTTTAACTCTTATACAATGCGATCCGGATCACTATAATCTGGAATTTCACCCCTGTAACCGAAAATTCGTTTGATCCATTTCACCAGCGTTTCTGTCTGATTTCTGATATACCACTGATCAGCTGCACGCCTTGCACCAAGCCCGTAGCTTGGATAGGGATGAATCGTATCGGCAAAACCACGCAACGAAACCCCATTTCGCATGGCAAGTGCATATTGCGAAATCATCTCTCCGGCATGAGCGCCTGTGATCGATACGCCCAGAATTTTTCCGCTCCATTTTTTTGCAAATACCTTGATCAGGCCGGTCGTTTTCCCATCAGTAATAGCGCGATCAATCTTTGAAAATGGGAATCGATAGACCTCAAACTTTTTTCCAGCCTGGCGTAATTCTTTCTCTGAGGCACCGAGCTGCGCAAGTTCCGGTTCGCAATAGGTAACCCTGGGCACATGTTTTGAATCGATCTTCATCGGAATTTTGATCAGGGCATTTGATGTCGCAACTTTGGCCATATGTTCGCTCATATGGGTAAACTGATACCGCCCGGTCACATCCCCAACGGCATAAATATGGCGCTTATTCGTGCGGCATTTATCATTCACAGTTACGCCGTTATCGCTATACTTCACGCCCGCACGATCGAGGCTCAGCGAATGAATATTGGCTTTACGTCCGGTTGCAAACAGAATTTTTTGAGCGGTTCGCTCGCTTTCTGAACCTTCCTTTTCCAGAATCACTGTTACACCCTCCGTGAATTTCCGAACCTCTTTCAACTGGCTGTTCAGGTAAAAATGTACTCCCTCCCCGGTGAGCTGATCCCTGACAATTTGTGTGAGTTCCGGGTCATCTCTTTTCAAAATCTCCGGTCCGCTATCGATTACTTCAACTTTTGTACCGAGCCGGGCAAATCCCTGCGACATTTCGATCCCCACCGGCCCTGCACCCACAATGATCAGCGATTCCGGAAGCTGATCGATTTCAAATAGTGATTCATTGGTGAGATATTCAATCTGATCCACTCCCTTCAGCTGCGGAACAAAAGCTTTTGCACCAGTACAGATGAAAATATATTTACCGGTAATCGTCTGCTCATCCCCATTTTTATGCGATACTATCAATGAATGATCATCTTCAAAACGGGCGGTCCCCTCTATCACATCAATTCCCATCGCTTCAAAAATTTTGGGATCGTCAGCATCACGGTACACTTCGCGACGAACCTCATCGATGTGCTGCATAATCCGTTTTGGATCCAGTTCTGACGAGCCTGACACAAACCCAAATGATTCCGCCTGTTTTGTTTCATACATCACGGAAGCCGCTTTGAGCAGGGTTTTACTGGGAATGCAGCCGGTCCATGTGCAGTCGCCACCAAGGCGTTCCATCTCAATCATGGCTGTTTTGGCGCCAAAATTTGCTGCTACGCCTACAGTTGTTAATCCTGCCGCACCACCGCCAATGACGATCGCATCGTACTCATATTTGCTCATGTTCACGCTCCGCTTCGGAGATCAATTTTATTTTGATTTTTCTATAGGTAGACCATCCTCCATACAAGATCATCCCTGCCACAATTCCATATATCCACCACGGAACATTTTCACCGGCAATCATCAGGTAGAGATAGGCAGATACAAAGAAAAAAAGAGTGCTGAAAGCGGGTAAAATTATCGAAAAACCCTTTCGATAATTTCGAATGAGCCATGCAACCGACAGTGTAAAAAATGGAATCGCGCCCACATAGATCGCACCAAAAATAATCGGGTTCACCCCGTATTGATTTCCGAGGTTCATAAACCAGCCATAGATCTGATCAAATAATTCCATACTAAATCATTCGTTTCATTCTATTTAATATCGTTAGATTCCACATTGGGTATCATTGACCATTTAAGGCTATCGTGTAAGCACTTCCTAATCTACTCCAAATAAACGAGAATCTTACACGTTTGAAAATAAGTATTGATAAGCCAGAACAAATTGGCTTATATTTGGGCTTAAACAAATTTACTACTTGAAAACAGATAACCGCTACATATCGTTTTTCTTATCTCTGCTGATTTCAGCAGGAATGTTCCTGGCTGCGGTTCATATTCACGATGATGCGCATTCTTATGTGGATGGATTTGACCATCACATAACCCAGGACATTAACGAATGTACAGTTTGTGCTTCACACTTCAAGTTTTCAGGAACACCTGACGCTGTTTCTCATACGATACTTTCCTCCGAAACAGTTACTCTCATTATTTTTGACCGTCATATTTCTGATCCCCTCAGAAATGTACATGAAGGTCGGGCTCCTCCCTATAAAAGCTGATTTTTACCCTTCTTTTTAATTTAAGAGCTAATTCTGCCCTTCCCGGCGAATAGCTGACCCTTTTTACCTAAACAGAATTCCTGTTGTGCGTTATCGCGTACACAGTGAATATTATTCATTAACCCCAAAATCAAACATAGAATCACGTATGTTGAAAACAATCAAACACACCACAACACTGTTCGCAGCACTCTTCTTCGGTGCGGCGCTATTCATCTCATGTGATACAACCAGCACGGATGATCATGATGAACATCTGGATGCAACCGGTTTTGTCATCGTTCAAAATAACGCTGAAATTGTACGCTATCAGAACAACGAGTATATCTGGAACCCAAGCGGTACATGGGACAGTTATTTCCGTGAAGGTAGTGATGGAATCGTAATCTCACCTGATGTAATAGAACTTAGTGAAGACAACCCCAGAGGAATGACACCATCCGTAACGATCCGCTGGATTGATGCAGACGGCGACGTTTTCGACCTGGATGACCTGTCTGAAGAAGAAGGCGGTGAATACTGGTTAGACTGGAGCTGGGATGCACCAAACACCCTCACCGAGGAGTGCTCTGATGAAGCCCGTGAAGATCTCGAAGCGCTCGACCAGATCCGACCCGCCAACCTGGAACAACACGGCAGTGATGGTGAATGGGGTTTCCATTTCCGCGCGGATCACGCCGGTCAGGGGCAGCTTACTTTTCGCCTGATGCATGGCCATGGCACCGAAGCGCATTCCGACTTCACTTCTCAGCCGATGACGGTTATCGTCCCACACGATGAACATAGCCTGATTGACGAGAACGGAATTTATATGCATACAAGAAGCAAGTGCAGAACCGACCGTCCGCGCTAATCTATCATATTTACAATAAACTGCCTCCGGTTAAAGCTTTTTACAACTCGGAGGCAGATTTATTCAGATTATCCATTCTATTTATTTTGCCTTTTACAACGTGCAGATAAAGGCTTTACATATCCGTTTATATTGGTAAGAATAAACCTCACAGTTTTTGAGTTGCATTTTTTATGATGAAGTTCCTAACCATTCCTTTTCTATTTCTTTTATTTTTTTCTGTATATCAAAACGCTGAGGCCAATGATGAAAGGTCGGGTGTTCTTTCAGGAATTGTGGTTGATATTGAAAGCAGCGAGCCGGTACCCTACGTATATCTGCACCTTGAAGAGATTAATCGGTCGTCTACTACAGACCGGGACGGCCGTTTTGAACTCCGGAATCTTCCGGCGGGTTCATACACCGTAAATATTCATCGCATCGGGTATACATCACAAAACCGAACGGTTGACATTCAGGCCGATGAACGAACTGAGATTTCATTTCAAATTACACCTACCGTGCTCTCCGGGCAGACCGTTGAGGTTGTAGGAGATGCCGAACAAACCGTGGGAGGTAATCTTGAGCACGCCTCCCTGAAAATTGTGGGAGACCGACTGCGGCGTGATCTCGACGTCACGCTTTCAGGAACACTGAGTAACCAGGCGGGGTTTTCCGAACGAAGCATGGGTGCTGCTCCCGGCCGGCCGGTGATGCGTGGCCTCGGTGACGAACGTGTTTTGATCCTGGAGGATGGCGGACGAACCGGGGATGTATCGTGGACTTCTTCCGATCATTCGGTCACGGTTGATCCATCTTCTGCCGATGAAATTGAAATCGCCCGGGGACCTGCTGCACTCGAACATGGTGCTGGTGCCATCGGTGGCGTGATTAACGTTGTGAGCAACAAAATCCCCAACAGCATTCCAACACGGACAACAGGAAACGTTTCATTTCAGGGAGCGAGCGTAAATAACGGTATGATGGGATCCGGATCCGTTAAAGTACCCTACCGGGATTTAGTTCTGAATGTTGATTTAAGCGGCCGAATTGGACAGGATTATAAAATTCCTGATGGCACACTAACCAACACGTCCATTCGCACAGCTGATAATGGGTTTGGCATCGGGTATATCCGTCCCTGGGGATACGCCGGATTATCCGGATCTGTATATTACAGCGAATACGGTATTCCTCCCGATCCCGAAGGTGGACATCCCGCTGGTGTGGATATTGAAATGTATAAATATCATACCGAAGGGCGTGCAGAAGTTCTTCTGAATAATCGATGGTTTAATCTGCTGGAAGCGCGCGGCTCGTTTATTCACTATCACCACGTTGAGCTTGAATCCAGCGGAGCAATTGGAACACAGTACGATATGGACACCACCACCGGTACTTTAAAACTCCGAAATAACGGGTGGGGATTTTTTAACGAAGGAGTGGTCGGAATCTGGGGCGAATTTGTGGACTATTCTGTATTTGGGTCCCGAACGCCAAACTCTAATTCTGTGAGCGGTGCATTTTTTGCCATCCAGGAAGCTGATATCGGTAATCTGCACCTCGAAGCCGGTCTTCGCCTGAATCATTTTACAGCCACACCTGAACGTGAACGCCCAAATTCTTTTATCGGGCATGTAAGGCAGCGGAACTTCACCGGACTGGAATCCTCAGCTTCTGCAATTTATAACCTTGGAAATGGATGGTACCTGGGATCTACTTTCATGCACTCCTGGCGCTCCCCAACATTAGAAGAGCTCTATTCGGAGGGACCCCATCTTGCTGCTTTTGCATATGAAGTGGGAAATCCCGACCTGGAAGCAGAGCGAGGACTGGGTTCCGAAATTTTTGCCCGCTATAAATCCGGTTCCGCATCGGTTGAACTGGCCACCTATTACAACTACTTTGGCAACTACCTTTACGCGCAAGATACCGGGCGGCCAAGTATTCCCCGTGGAGATCTCAACGAATTTAAATATATCGGCACGCAGGCAACGATGTACGGAGCCGAATTTTCTTCTGAAGTTCGCCTCATCAGAAATCTCGTTCTGGATGGAAATATCTCCTTTACCATTGGTGATAGAGTCGTTCCCGGGGAAGAGAGAGAAGCTGCAGGCTTAACGGAAGCGAATCAGCCACTGCCAATGATGCCCCCTGTAAAAGGGAATTTTGGGCTCCGCTACAGTTTTGATAATATAACACTTGGCACACGCATGAGAGCTGCCGCATCACAATCCCGGATTGGCGAAAATGAAACACCTACAGATGGATATGCCGTTTTTGATCTGAACGCACAATATCGCTTCGACTGGGGCGGAACGCTGCACACTTTTGCGCTGAACGGATCTAACCTTTTCAATACTGAATATTACAACCACCTCTCAAAAGTAAAAGATCTATTTCCCGAACCGGCCCGCAGCGTCAGCATTCTTTATCGGGTATATTTTTAGCTCCTCTACTTTAAATCATATACTTAAGGCTAAAATTAACACTTAAACTTCTCCCTGAATCACCCTATCATTCCAAATTGAAAAATTGTACTGAAACGGATATGTACAGAGTTCGGTTTTGTAATATTTTAACCTGAAATTTTGAGTTTGGAAGAGAATCAACAAACGCCGGTACTAAAAGATAAAAATCTCCATATTATTTTCGGGATCACCCTTAGCGCTGTAATGGGGGTGTCCAGTATTGCGCCGGCACTTCCGGTTATTTCGCGTGCCCTGGACGTTTCAACCGACCAGATCGGCCTGCTGATCACAGTATTTGCACTTCCCGGTATTCTACTCACTCCTTTTCTTGGTGTACTGGCTGACAGGTTTGGCCGTAAACGCATTTTAATCCCCTCCCTGCTGCTGTACGGAATCGCCGGTTCAGCCTGTGCCTTCACCACTTCTTTTGACCAGCTTTTGTGGCTGAGGTTTTTACAGGGATCCGGCAGTGCAGCACTCGGTGCCCTCAACATTACGCTGATCGGTGATCTTTTCCAGGGAAATCGTCGCGCCACAGCGATGGGGTACAATGGAAGCGTTCTGAGTGTAGGTACAGCGATTTATCCAGCTATTGGTGGATTCCTGGCAGCCTTCGCGTGGAACTATCCATTTCTACTGAGTGCACTCGCCATTCCGGTTGCTCTATTTGCGATGATCTACCTTGACCCGGTTCCCATATCCATGAATCTCGATATTGGTGAATATTTTCAAAAGATTAAAGACCGAATCTTCACCCGTCAGGTACTCAGCCTGTTCGCATGTGTGTTTCTTACGTTCACAATTCTTTATGGCGGCTACATCACATTTTTACCCATTTTTCTTGATGAAGATTTCGGTTTGAGCTCAACGATTATCGGTTTGATGCTCTCCGGGTCCTCGCTGATTACCGCCATAACGTCATCAAGGCTTGGAAAGCTAACCAAACACTTCAGCGAACTACATCTTATTCTCACCGGTGCCATACTTTATCTATTCATTTTTCTGAGTTTTCCCCTGATTACAAACGTTTGGTATATGGCGCTTCCGATTGCGGTTTTTGGTGTGGCCCAGGGAATTAATATTCCCAGTCTTCTGAATCTGCTCACGGGAAAGGCACCATCGGAATTTCGTGCGGCATTTCTGGCTGTCAACTGGGTTGTGATTCGTGCGGCACAGACCATAGCACCATTCTTGCTGGGGATTGTTTATCTATATACCGGAATTAGGGGAACTTTCTTTTTTACGGCGGGGGCTGCCCTGCTGTTTGTTGGAATTGCAGCAGTTTCGCTGAGGAGATAGTTAAAAAAATAAAACCCGGGAGTATCAGTCCCGGGTTTTCTGCTTTAGGTTTCAGCATAGGAGTGACTAAAACTAATCAATAGAGATAGATTAGCTAATGCTGTATAGACAAGAGTATCCAGATGGGCATTTGTTACAAAAAATTTCAATTATTTTTGAGATTTCTTTTTTTCGGGCCTTCGGTTTTGATATTATCGGTCAAATTACTCCATAACAGCCCAATTTTTTATGAAATCAGTTCAGCTACTTTTTCTTTTTCTTTCTGTATTATTATTCTCTGTTCCCGCTATTGCACAGATGCCGGATGCACCGGACCGCACGGAAGGTGAAGGTCCTTTCGAACGACTGATTTTGCGAGGCGGTACGATGATTGACGGCACTGGGTCACCCGCTGTTGGCCCCGTGGATATTGTAATCGAAGGAAATGAGATCGTGCGGATTCAAAATGTGGGGTATCCCGGTGTTCCCATCAACGAACAAAGACGTCCGCAAGCCGATTCAAATACCCGGGAAATTGATCTGGAGGGAATGTACATTCTTCCCGGTTTTTTTGATATGCACGCTCACACCGGCGGGAATGCACAGGGAACCGTTCCCGAATATGTCTACAAACTCTGGCTTGCGCACGGAATCACGTCCATACGAGAGCCCGGTTCATTTAACGGCTTCGACTGGACGATGCGCCACAAAGAGCGAAGTGATGCAAATGAAATTACCGCACCCAGAATCTTTCCATACATCGGGTTTGGGTCCGGAGCAGATGGCAGTATTCAAACACCGGAACAGGCTCGGGAATGGGTGCAAATGATTGCAGAGCGCGGTGCAATGGGTATTAAATTTTTCGGTGCCCGTCCCGAAATCTACGAAGCTACTCTCGATGAAGCGAATTCTCTCGGCATCGGCTCCATGGCTCATCACGCACAACCACGTGTTGTATATGCAAACGTTAGTCAAACTGCCGACATGGGACTCCGCGGAATGACCCACTGGTACGGCCTGCCGGAAGCGATGTTTGAGGATCGCGTTATCCAGGATTATCCGCTGGATTACAACTACAGCAACGAGCAGCACCGGTTTGAAGAAGCCGGAAGACTCTGGAAACAGGCCGCTGAACCCGGCAGTGAAACCTGGAACAATCTGATGGATAAACTGCTCGAAAAAGAGTTCGAGATCAATCCTACATTTACCATTTATGAAGCAAGCCGCGACCTGATGGCACAGCGCCGCGCAGAGTGGCACGAAAAGTATACCACTCCTTCCCTGTGGCAATTTTTTCAGCCGGACCGCCGTGCACACGGCTCCTATTGGTTTGATTGGGGAACCGAGCAGGAAGTAGCCTGGAAGGAGAACTATCGTATTTGGATGCAGTTCATCAATGAATACAAAAATCGGGGCGGACGTGTTACCCTCGGTTCCGATGCAGGATATATTTATAAACTCTACGGATTTGCCTATATCCAGGAGATGGAGATGTTCCGGGAAGCCGGTTTCCACCCTCTTGAAATCTTTCAGTCAGCCTCCATTAAAGCCGCCGAAGTTCTCGGGGTTGATGATCGCCTGGGCACAATCGAGGAGGGTAAACTCGCCGACCTAGTGATTGTGAGTGAAAATCCACAACAAAACCTGAAGGTACTCTATGGCACCGGTGCTATTCGTGTGAACGATCAGAACGAAGTTGAGCGTGTTGGCGGCGTGAGATATACGATAAAAGATGGAATTGTATTTGACGCCGTGCAGCTTCTGGAGGATGTGCGGAGAATAGTCGAGGAGTCGAAAGAGGAAAATGATTTCAAAATCACCCAGCCCGGACTGGATTATTGACACGAGACTGTTCAGAAAAGTTTGTCAAAACAGTTAAACTCAACTTAACATAGAATAATTGACACATGAAGAACAAAACTAACTTTGATTGGGATTCATTTGAATCCGATGCCATCAAGCGTTTGATGGATGGCGATGAACTGACCGGAGAAAACGGGATCCTAACGCCGTTGATCCAGCGGTTGCTTCAGGCAAGCTTGGATGGA